>JBFWMJ010000077.1:0-13538 GCA_050251675.1 Sphingobium sp. | reverse complement strand
TAGTGCTGCAACTCACTCTGGACAGTCATTTGGAATATGACTGGAATCAGGGTGTTCGAACCACCGAATTATCCTTCCCTTTCAGGATGTTAGGAGATGTTTCGGGATGCAAAAATGAATTGGCGGAGAGGGTGGGATTCGAACCCACGGTACCGTTGCCGGCACGCCGCATTTCGAGTGCGGTGCATTCGACCACTCTGCCACCTCTCCGCAGATGGCCGTCTTTCCTGCTAGGCGTCGGAACGCCAAGGACACCGGCCTGGTCGAGCGGCGGCCATTAGCCGATGCGGACCGCCTTGCCAAGCAGCAGAGGCGGTATTTTTCTTGTGTCGCAACATAAGCATCCTACATTGGCCTCATGACAAACGTGATTCAGTTTTTCGGCGCAGGGGTCTCGGCCCCGCCGGTCGTCCATGCCCGTTTCAACATCGGCGATGTGGTCAAGCACCGCCTGATCGGTTTCCGCGGCGTCGTCTTCGACATCGATCCCGTTTTCGCCAACAGCGAGGAATGGTATGAGGCCATTCCCCAGGACATGCGACCGGACAAGCATCAGCCCTTCTACCATCTGCTCGCCGAAAATGGCGGCAATGGCTATGTCGCCTATGTCAGTCAGGGCAATCTGGTCACCGACGACAGTGACGAGCCGGTGGACCACCCCGCCATCACCGGCATGTTCGGCACCTATGCCGACGGCAAATATCTGTTGCGGCACGTCCATCGGCATTGACGGCAGCACGCTCATCACGCCGGCCGCCTCCCCTGACGCGTGGCCAGGAGACGCCCGTTGCGCGGCAGACGCGAACCGCACCGGGTGCGCGGTACATATACGGCGACGGGGGGAGCAATCCCTGCATCGACCGACGCATGGTCTCGCGCGCGGCGCCGACACGGCCGCTACTGCGCGCCGGCATGGCCGTGCTGTTGCTTGGCGCCGCCGCCGTCGGCCATGCGGCGCCATCTGATCCGCGTTCCCCCAGGATCAACGCCGATCCCGCCTTCCCCTTCTCTAATGAGATAGAGGCGTTCGCCAGGGCCAATAATGCCGGCCCGCCGATCACCGACGCTACATTGTTCATGGGCAGTTCCAGCATCCGCTTATGGGACATAAGGGAAAGTTTCCCGGACATCCCCGCCGTCAATCGCGGCTTCGGCGGCGCCACGACGCGGGATGTGCTGCATTATTACAGACGGCTGCTGCCGCGCAGCGCGCCCCGCTCGATCGTCGTCTATGTCGGCGAAAACGATCTGGCCGCCGGTGCCAGTCCGCACGAGGTAGCACGGGCGGTCCTGTCCCTGCTGGGCCGGCTGCGTGCCGACTATCCCCGCGCCCATATCGCCTATCTCTCGCTCAAGCCCAGCCCGATCCGCTGGACGCTGTGGCCCAAAATGGCGGCCGTGAACATGACGGTCGCGGCGCGCGCACGGACAACGGGCTTCGACTATCTGGACGTTGGGTCGGCGCTGCTGGCACCCGACGGCCTGCCTGACGCATCGCTGTTCCGTTCCGATGGGCTGCACATGAACCCGCGCGGCTATGCGCGGTGGAACAGGCTGGTGGACGCCTATCTCGACGGGACCATGCCGTCCGATGACAGGCGGCAACGGGATTCCTGACGGCAGGCGGATTTTGCTGTCCCGCCGGACGGCGCGAGTCCATAATGCCGGTCAGGCGGAACGGAAACAAAGGCGGGGGACAGCATGGTGACAAGCGATACAGGCAAGGCCGCGCCCATGGCGGAACTGACGCTGAGAAGCGTGTTGCTGGGCGCGCTCATCACCTTGCTGTTCACCGCCGCCAATGTCTATCTCGGCCTGAAGATCGGCCTGACCTTCGCCACGTCGATTCCGGCAGCGGTAATTTCTATGGCGATATTGCGGCTGTTCGCGACCGGCACGATCCTGGAAAACAATATCGTCCAGACGATCGCATCGGCGGCCGGCACACTGTCGGCGATCATCTTCGTCCTGCCGGGCCTGGTCATCATCGGATGGTGGCAAGGTTTCCCCTATTGGCTGTCGGCCTGGACCATCGCGCTCGGCGGTATATTAGGGGTCATGTATTCGGTGCCGCTGCGCCGCGCGCTGGTCACCGGATCGCCCCTGCCCTACCCGGAGGGCGTCGCCGCCGCCGAAGTGCTGAAGGTCGGCGCCGGATCGCGCCGGGGCGCGCAGGAAAATATCCGGGGCCTGGCCGCCATCGTCGCCAGCGCGGTGTCGGCCGCCGCCTTTTCGATCATCGCCAAAACCAGACTGATCGCGGAGGAAGCCGCCACCTTCTTCAAGCTGGGCGCCGGGGCGTCCAGCCTCTCCACCAGCTTTTCCATGGCGCTGATCGGCGTCGGGCACCTGGTCGGGCCCGCGGTCGGTGTCGCCATGTTCGTGGGGGTGCTGATCAGCTGGGGCGCCATCGTCCCCTATCTGACCGCCCCGCTGGCGGCGGGCGCGGACCTGCCCGAACTGGTCGGCGCGACTTTCCGCACGCAGGCGCGCTTCATCGGCGCGGGCACCATCGGCGTGGCGGCGCTCTGGACGCTGGCCAAGATATTGGGGCCGATAGTGAGCGGTATCCGGTCCGCGATCGCAGCCGCGCGGCTGCGCAAGGCGGGCAACGACACACTGCTCGACCTCACCGAACGCGACCTGCCGATCGGCATCGTCGGCGGCACCATATTGGCATCCCTGCTGCCGGTCGGCATCCTGCTCTGGATTTTCGCGCAGGGCGGGCCGGTCGCGGCCACCCCGGTGCCGATCATCGGGCTGACGCTGGCCTATATTCTGGTCGCTGGCGTCGTCGTCGCGTCGGTGTGCGGATATATGGCGGGGCTGATCGGCTCATCCAACAGCCCGATTTCCGGGGTCGGCATCCTTGCCGTGCTGGGCGCGTCGCTGATCCTCGCGGCGATCTATGGCTCTGGCGGCGACCCGACGCAAAGCCAGGCACTGATCGCCTACGCCCTGTTCACCACCGCGATCATCTTTGGCATCGCCACCATATCCAACGACAATCTTCAGGACCTCAAGACCGGTCAACTGGTCGGCGCGACGCCCTGGAAGCAACAGCTTGCCCTGATATTGGGCGTTATTTTCGGTTCGCTCATCATCCCGCCGGTGCTCGACCTGCTCAACAGCGCCTTCGGCTTTGCCGGCGCGCCCGGCGCCGGGCCGAACGCGCTGCCCGCGCCGCAAGCGGCGCTGATCTCCGCGCTGGCGAAGGGCGTGCTGGGCGGCGATCTCGACTGGTCGCTAATCGGTCTGGGCGCGGGAATCGGCGTGGTCGTCATCATCGCGGACGAGATGTTGGGGAAGGCGGGCCGGATGCGCCTGCCCCCGCTGGCGGTCGGCATGGGCATCTACCTGCCGATGGCACTCACCCTGCTGATCCCGGCCGGCGCGGCGATCGGCCATGTCTACAATAAATGGGCCGCGCGTCAGGCCAGTCCCGAGTTTGCCGAGCGCATGGGCGTGCTGATGGCGACGGGCTTCATCGTCGGGGAAAGCCTGTTCGGCGTCGCCTTCGCCGGCATCGTCGCCGCCACCGGCAGCGACGCACCGCTGGCGCTGGTCACGCATAACCCCTGGGCGGTGCCGCTGTCGGTGATCGTCTTCTTCGGCGGGGTTCTGGCCCTCTATGCCCGCTTGCGCGGCTGGGCGAGCCGGCCGCTGACGGCCTGAAAGCCGCGTTACCTGCAAAAACCATGACAGGAAGGGGCGGCGGCATCCTGCCGCCCCCGAACCCTATCGCCGTTTCGCCAGCCATGCGCCCAGGGCGAGCTGCAACCGCGTCCGCGTCTCGATCCGCGTGTTGATGCCCGCGATGGCGCGATCCACGACCTTGCGCGATTCGGGGGTCAGATATTCGGTCGCATAGGCGTCGAGCTTCGCCGCCATCGCCGGATCGGCCGATCCGCCACCCAGCCGCGCCAGCCCCTGCGAGCGCGCCGACACGTCGATCAACGCCTCATATTGCGCCCGGTGCGCCAACACATAATCGACCGCCAGCATGCTGTTATCCACGCCGACCCGGCTGATGATCGCCGCGCTTGTGGTCTTGCCCGGCTCATCGGTCATGGCGAGGTCCAGCGCCTTGCCGGCCAGCCCCTTATCCCGCGCAGCCCCCAGCAGCGCGAAAAGCTGGCTCTTCTCAAGGTCCGTCGTCGCGGCATTGGCCATGGCGCGCAGCCTGTCCCACGTCGCCTGATCGGCATTGGCGGCGATGATACCCAGCCACACATTCTTGAGCGGCCCATCCAGCGCCGCCGGATCGCTCCCCAGCGCGGCGAAGCGGCGGTTCGCTTCGGCCACCACCGCCTTGTCGCCCATGTCGCCCAGCGCGGTGATCAGGCTGCTGCGCAGCAACGGCACCTGCGCACCTTCGCCCGGCTTCGCATCATATCCTATGGCGCCCAGCACCGGCGACAATTTCGCCGACGCATAGGCCAGCGCCCGGCCCTGCGCCGCCGCGTCGCCCTCCAGCATGTCATACACGCCGTTCAGATAGCCCGGCACTTCCGCCAGCACGGCGGGGCTGGCGGTCGCAGGCACCGCGTCGATCAGGTCCAGCGCCAGCCCCATCGGCTGATAGCCACCCAGACCAAGCTGCCAGTTGTCCGCCAGCAGGCCGGTCTGGTCGATACTGGCCAGCTTCGTGAAATCCTTCGCCAGCGCCTGCACATTGGCCTGCGGATAGAGGGAGCGGTAATAGCCGGTCTGCCCGGCATTGACGATATAGGCGCCGCATCCCGGCACCGTGATCTGCCCCTTCCCTTCCAGGATCAGCCGCTGCGGCGCGCCGCCCAGCGTCTGTGCCATCACCGGCACATGCCAGCTTAGCGGCGTCCGATCCTTCTCGTCCCGGCTGAACTCGCCCTGGCTGAGCGACAGGACCGTCGATCCGCCCTTGCAGGTGGCGCTGTCCACCCGCACCAGCGGGATGCCAGGCTGGCTGGTGAAGTCGTGGGCGATGGACACCAGCCCCTTCGCACCGGCGCTTTCCACCGCCTTCCAAAGATCGTCGGTCACCGTGTTGCCATAGGCGTGGGCCTTCATATAGGCGCGAATGCCCTCGCGCCATACATCCTCGCCCGCGAACCCCTCCAGCATGGTGATGACCGCCTCACCCTTTTGATAGGTGATGGCATCGAACGCCTGGTTGACCTCCTCTACCGTGGCGATCTTCTGCACCACCGGATGCGTAGTCCTAAGCGCGTCCAGCGCCATCGCCCGCTCGCGCCCGCCCACGCGGGTCAGCAACATTTCCCAGTCGGGCTGAAGCACGTCGGTGACCTTGGTCGCCATCCAACTGGCAAAGCCTTCGTTCAGCCACAGATCGTCCCACCACGCCATAGTGACCAGATCGCCGAACCATTGATGCGCCACTTCATGCGCGACGGTTTCGTATATGCGGCGGCGCTGCGCTTCGGTCGTGAACCGGGGGTCGACCAGCAAGGAACGCTCGAAGGTGAAGATCGCGCCCCAGTTTTCCATCGCGCTGAAAAACTGGCTCTGACCGGGGCCGGCGACATTGTCGAGCTTGGGCAGCGGAAAGGGCGTGGCGAAATACTCGTTGAACCAGGGCAGGACCGCCGCCGTGGCGTCCAGTGCCAGTTTCGCCTTGCCCGTATTGCCCCGGCCGGTGATCACGCCCAGTTCGGTCGGGCCGACCATGCGGGTGGCGCGGTCCAGTTCACCCAGGCCGAAGAACAGCAGGTAGGACGACATTTTGGGGCTGGTGCCGAACGTCACCTTCTTCCTGCCGCCCGGCACGTCACTCACACTCTTCACCGGCATGTTGCCCACCGCCATCTGGTCGGCGGGGACGATGGCAGTGAGGTCGAAAGTCGCCTTGTAGCTCGGCTCGTCGAAGCTGGGTACGAAGCGGCGTGCGTCAGGCGCCTCGAACTGGGTGAAAAGCGCGCGTTTCGCCTGCCCCGCATTATCGGTGTAATCAAGCGCGAAGAGACCGTTCGCCTGCGTGTTGATGACGCCGGCATAGGCGATGGCAAGGGTGTAGCGGCCGGACTGAACCGGCTTGCCGAAGTCGAGGGCGACCGTCTGCGCGCCCGCATCGACGTGGGCCTTGCCCGATATCGCCCTGCCCGCTTTGCCCCCGGCCGGCGTCAGCGTGACGGAGGAAAAGCTGAGGTCGGCGGCATTGAGCACCAGTTGCGGCATCGCCGTCCCCACCGTCAGGTCGATCGCAACCTCGCCGGTGAAGGTCAGCGCCGATGCGTCGGGCGTGACGATGATCGCATAATGGGTGGGCGCGGCGCCACGCGGCAGCTGCGTTGTGACGGTCGCGGGCGGACCAACGGTCGAAGGGGCGGAAGACGCCGCCGCGGTCTGGGCGTGAAGCGGTGCGGCGAGCGCCAGCGGCGCCGCGGCCGCCATCAAAGGGAGCAATCGAGCGATGGTCATGAAAAGAGACTCCGACAAGCCTGTGATCGGGCGGAAACGCATTGTCCGCCCTTGTGCACGGTTTGTCACAATCTCTTCACCGAGCCAACTGTTCCCGGCCCCGGCCCTTATCCGGCCGCGCCCGCGCCCTTATCCACGCCCGCGATAACCCGGCACGTCCTGCGGCGGCAGCCACAGGTCCGCCGGCGGCGCGCCCGATTGCCAGAACACGTCGATCGGGATGCCGCCGCGCGGATACCAATAGCCCCCGATCCGCAGCCATATCGGTTCCATTTCGACAAACAGCCGCTCGGCGATGCCGACCGTGCAATCCTCATGAAAGGCGGCATGGTTGCGGAACGCGCCCAGAAACAGCTTGAGTGATTTCGATTCGACAATCGTCCGCGCGGGCGCATAGTCGATCACCAGATGCGCGAAATCGGGCTGGCCGGTGACGGGGCAGAGCGACGTGAATTCCGGCGCGGTGAAACGCACCAGATAAGGCTTGCCGGGCCGGGGGTTAGACACATAATCGAGCACGGCATCTTCGGGACGCACCGGCAGGGCGCTGGTCTGGCCGAGATGAAGGGGGGCATGTGTATCTGTCATGGTGGCGCATCTACGGTATTGCACGGCCCATGTCATCGCCGCGTCGCGGTTCAGCGGGCGTTAAGCGCATGATCCGCCATCACGCAGCTATGGGGCGCTTTCCTTCGACACGCATCGCCACGCCCATCGTGCTTGCCTCTCTGGTGATGGCGATGCCCGCGTCCGCCCAGGAAAACGGACAGCCGGGCAGCAGCGCCCGGCCGCCGGTCTTCACCCTGCCCCCTTCCCCCACACAGGGGCGGGAACCAGAGCGACAGGGACCGGAACTGGACGTATTCCGCGCGCCCGCGACCATAGCGCCGCCCTCCGTCCCCGTCCGGCCAGCCCCGACGGCGGACCCCGCGCCCAGGCCCGCCCCGCCGCCCGCGCAAAATACCGCGCGCCCATCCCAGCCTGTGCCGTCCCCGCAGCAGCGGCCCACCCACGCCGCGCCGGTGCCCGATCCACGTCCGGCATCTGATGCACGCCCTGCGTCCGATCCGATACCGGCGCCCTCTCCCGCGCCATCGCCGGCTCCCCCACCATCGCCGGCGGAAACGCCCGTCGCCGCGCCGATGGAGAATGCAGCCCGGACGCCGGCACAGGCCGAAGCGCAAGCCGACGCACAACAGGACAATCCGGCGCCTGCTCGCGAGCAGGCAGGATCGTCCATGGCCTGGCAGGCAATCGCCGCCGGGTTCGCCGTGCTGCTCGCGCTGGCCGCGCTGCTGCTGATCCGGCGCCGCAGGCGACCCGCGGCGGATGAACGCGCCCTGCCGGTCACCGCTGACGCGACACCGGCCCCGAACCGCCCGAAGCCGGCTCCGCAGCCCACGCCGGTCCCCGCGACGCCACCCGTGCCCACCCCGCCGGACCAGAGCGGTGACCGCCCCTGGATCGACATCGACATCACCATCGAAGGCGCGCGCTTTTCCCTCATGGGTCTTACCATCGGCTATGCGCTCACCCTATCCAATCGAGGCGCGGCCGAGGCTGTCGATATCATGGTCCACGCATTCATCGGCCCGGCCGAGGGCGATCAGCAGGCGGCGCTGCGCCACTTTTTCAGCGGGCAGGACGGGTCTACCGTCCATTCGGTGGTCAGCATCGCACCGGGGCAGAGCCACAGGCTGACCGGCGAGCTGCGGCTGGCCCACGATGCGATCAACCCGATGCGGCAGGACGAACGGTCGCTGTTCGTGCCGCTGGTCGCATTCGACGCGCATTATGGCTGGGACGGGCGGGCCGGCGGCCGGACGGGGCGCGCTTTCGTCATCGGGCAGGAACGGCAACCACCGGCTGACCGCCTCTCGCCCTTCCGGCTCGATCTGGGGCCGCGTCAGTTTCGTGATCCGGCCAGCCGGGCCACGGCCCTGATGATCCAGCGCTAGGGGCCCATCGCCCTGAACTTCTGCCTGTTCCAGCTGTCCTCAGAATGCTCTAACACAATCCGATGAGCAGCAATGACGACAGTTCCCCGAACGCCGCGCGGGATGCGCGCGCGCCCTTCACCCGGCTGATCCAGGCGGGACGGCGCCCGGAATGGACCAGCATGCCCGGGCAGCCGGGGGGCATCGTCAGCCCGCCGGTCTGGCGCGCATCGACCATCCTGTATGACGATGTCGCCCATCTGCGCGCCGCCACCGCCAACACGCACGAACGGCTGTTCTACGGGCGGAAAGGCACGCCGACCGCCTGGAGCCTGGCGGACGCGCTGACCGGGATGGAACCGGGCGCGGAGGGAACCATGCTCTACCCATCCGGCGTCGCGGCCATCGCAGGCGCGCTGATGGCGGTGCTGCGACCCGGCGATCACCTGCTGATGGTCGACAGCGCCTATGATCCGACGCGCAATTTCTGCGAGCAGGTGCTGCGCCCCTTCGGCGTGGAAACATCCTATTACGACCCGTGCATCGGCGCCGACATCGCCGCGCTGGCGAACGCGCGCACCCGCGCCATCTTCCTGGAAAGCCCCGGCAGCCTGACGTTCGAGGTTCAGGACATTCCCGCCATCACCGCATTCGCG
Organism: Sphingobium sp.; assembly: GCA_050251675.1. Classification (GTDB taxonomy): domain Bacteria; phylum Pseudomonadota; class Alphaproteobacteria; order Sphingomonadales; family Sphingomonadaceae; genus Sphingobium. The sequence continues at coordinate 4,528 of JBFWMJ010000077.1, read as the reverse complement.
CGGGACAAGGGCATCACCACCCTTATCGACAATACATGGGCGACCCCGCTGTTCCTCCCGGCATTGTCGCTGGGCGTCGATATCTCCATCCTTGCCTGCACCAAATATATCGTCGGCCACAGCGACGTGATGATGGGGTCGGTGACGGCCAATGCCGCCTGCTTCCCGAAAATCCGGCAAACCGCCTGGCTGCTGGGCCAGATGACCAGCCCTGACGATGCCTGGCTGGCCGCGCGCGGCCTGCGCACATTGGGCGTGCGGCTGAAACAGCATGAATCCAGCGCGCTGACGGTCGCGCGCTGGCTGCGCGACCAGCCGGGGGTCGCGCGGGTGCTGCACCCCGCCTTGCCCGAATGCCCCGGCCATGCCCTGTGGAAACGCGATTTCTCCGGGGCCAGCGGCCTGTTCGGGTTCGTGCTGGACGGCGGCGACGAACGGGCGCGCGCCGCGCTGATCGATGGCCTTGCCCATTTCGGCATCGGCTATAGCTGGGGCGGTTTTGAAAGCCTTGCCCTGCCCGTCGATCCGGCGCGCCATCGCAGCGCCACGCAGTGGCAGGCGGAAGGGCCGGTGGTCCGCCTCCACATCGGGCTGGAGGATCCGGCCGACCTGATCGCGGATCTGGACGCCGGGCTCGCCCGGTTCCGGGCGGCGCGGGGATGATGCCGGCGCTGTCGCGGCAATTGGCGGCGCTGCCGGGCGACCCGGCCCTTGTGCATCCGCTGCTGGCGCTGGCACTCGCGCTGGTCCTCTACCTCGCGGCCAGCGGGATGGCCCGCCTGATCGCGCCGCGCCTGCCGACACTGGCTACGCCGCTGGGCGACGCGCTCACCGCCCGGCTGCGCCCGGTGCTGCGCCACGGCTTGTCGGCCCTGATGACCGCCGTCGCGGCTGCGATATGGCCCGCAGGATCGACCGCCCATCTCGTCCTGGGCGGCTTCCTTGGCCTCAACGTCGCGCTCGTCGGGGCGCATGCGCTGCGCGCCCTCGCCATTCCGCGCTGGGCGACGGTGCCCATCGCCGTGCTCATTTTCATCATGGTCCTGTCCGGGACCAATGGGGGGCTGACGCCGGCAGGCGCCATGCTCGATTCCATCGGCATAAGCCTTGGCAAACGGCGGATCACGGCGCTGGGCCTCGTGTCGATCGCCGCGACCGGCGCCGCGCTGTTCGCGCTGGTGCGCCTCGCCAACCGGCTGATCGCGCACAGCATCAGCCGGACCGACGGCTTCGACCCCACGCAAAAGCTGCTGGCGCAGAAACTGGCCGCCATCGCGGTCATCGTCGCCGCCTTCTTCATCGGCGTCGACCTGCTGAGCATCGACCTCACCGCCTTCACCGTCTTTTCAGGTGCGCTGGGGCTAGCGGTGGGGTTCGGCCTGCAAAAAACCATCGGCAATCTGATCGCCGGCATCATCCTGCTCATGGACCGTTCGATCAAGCCGGGCGACGTCATCGTCGTGGGCGACAGTTTCGGATGGGTGAACAAGATCGGCGTGCGCGCCGTGTCGGTCATCACCCGCGACGGCAAGGAACATTTGATCCCGAACGAAATCCTGATGACGCAGGAGGTGGAGAACTGGTCCTATTCCGACCGCAATGTCCGCGTCCGCATCCCGGTGGGTATCGGCCATGAATGCGATCTCGCGCTGGCCCAGCAACTGATGCTGCAGGCCGCGCAGGACAGTCCCCGCGTGCTGCGCAATCCCAAACCCAATGTCTGGCTGACGGGGTTTGGCGACTATCGGATCGACCATGACATATTGGTGTGGATCAGCGACCCCGAAGGCGGCGTGGGCAATGTGAAATCCGACGTGCTGGGCCGCCTTTGGCACCTGTTCAGGGAACATGGCATCACCGTCCCCTATCCGCAGCGCGTCATACACACGGTGGCGGAAATACCTCCGCCGCATCAGGGGCAGTAACGGGAAACCGGGCGATATCCGGCCCGAACCTCTGTTTTGCGATGTTGTTGCAACACGGCAACAATAAGACCCGAACCGTCATGGCCCCGCAATAAAATCTTGTGCGGTGCAAGACGAGGGAGCACATTGGACCCGTTACGGCACTCCCGCCCATCCCTTTGAGGACCATAGAGGGGGAGGCCGAACGCAGGTGGGACGAACCGCAGACCAACCCAAGGGGATCTTCATGCGTAAGTCCATTTTCGGCCTCTCGGCCATCGCTCTTGCCGCGCTTTCGACTCCGGCCTTTGCTCAGGACGAACCGTCCGACGGCTTCACCATTTCGGGCAGCGCGGCGGTCGTTTCCGACTACCGCTTCCGCGGCGTGTCGCAGAATCAGGAAACCTTCGCCATTCAGGGCGGCCTGACGGTCACCCATGACAGCGGCTTCTACATCGGCACCTGGGGCTCCAGCATCGATTTCGGCGGCGCCGGCGAAGGCAGCGCGGAAATCGATATCGTCGCGGGCTATGCCACGGAATTCACGCCGGGCTGGACCGTCGACGGCGGCGTCACCTATTACTGGTATCCCGGCAATGACAAGGGCACCGATTTCGATATCGTCGAACCCTATCTGTCCGTGTCCGGCACGGTGGGTCCGATCAGCACCAAGGTAGGCGCGGCCTTTGCCCCCGACCAGGCGTCGCTGGGCAAGAACAGTTCGCTCTATCTCTACACCGACAACAGCCTCGCAATCCCCAACACGCCTTTCACGCTCAAGACGCATCTGGGCTATGCCAAGTGCGATTGCGGTCTGGGCGGTCCCGATGGCGACGCGCTCGACTGGATGGGCGGGGTCGACATGACGTGGAAGAACCTGACCTTCGGCGTCGCCTATGTGAGCACCGACTGGAGCAAGAAGCGGTTCGGCGGCCTGAAGGAAGCGGCCGGTGCCGACAGCACGGTCGTCTTCTCGCTGAGCGCCTCTTTCTGATCGCGCACCATAACCGATAACAAGGGGCGCCGCGGCCGCACGGGACCGCGGCGCCCCATTTCCCATACCGCGCCGGTAACGCAAAAGAGCGGCCTATCCCGGCGGAAAAGCCCCTCCCTCCCCTGTCGTCGCGGCGGCGAAAGGCGGCATGCCCGTTTCCTTTCCTTCGCCCGCGCCCTATGATGGCCCGATGTCCCCCGTGGCGCTCCTGCTGCTGTTCCTTGCCACGCTCGGCGCGATGGAAGGCTTCGCCTATGTCATGCACCGCTGGGTCATGCACGGGCCGGGCTGGTTCCTGCATGCCAGCCATCATCGCCCGCGCACGGGACGGTGGGAAGCCAACGACCTCTATTTCGTGATCTTCGCCCTGCCCTCCATCCTGCTGCTGCTGGGCGGCGTGCACGGGGGATGGGGCGGATGGGCAACCGCCGTCGGATCGGGCATCGCCGCCTATGGCGCGATCTACCTCGCGTTCCACGACATCATCGTGCACCGCCGCGTGCCCCATCGCCTTGTGCCGCGATCCCGCTACCTCAAACGCATCATTCAGGCGCACCGCCTGCACCATGCCGTCGAAACCAAGGATGGCTGCGTCAGCTTCGGTTTCCTCGTCGCGCCGCCCCCCGATGCGCTCAAGCGCGCGCTGGCGCGACGCGGCCGCACGGGCATCCGCACGCCCACCGGCACGACCACCCCCTGACGCGCGCCGGCACAAGGCCATGCGCGCGGGGCGCCGCGTCGCCGCGTTCAGCGTTGCGGCAGCAGGTCGAGGTTACGGGCCGCCGCGATGGCGCGAATACGGTCCGGGCGGGGCATTGCCTTGATCGCGATCTCCGCCAGGTCACCGGCGCTGAACATCTCCACATTGCCGATGCCCAGCAGCCGCTGGCCCAGCGTCTGCGTGACCCGGACAGAGCGTATGCTGGTCAACGCGATCTCCGTCCGCTGCTTGGACAGCAGGCCGCGTTCCAGCAACACTTCCCGTTCGCTGAGCGCCAGCCGCTCCCCCCTGCACATCAGCCACCAGACCCCGATCGCGACGATGCCGACAACGGACACCAGCAACAGCAGGAACAGGAAGGGATGCGCACGCACCATCGCGGGATGTTCGTCATACAACCATGGTTCGGCCATCATCGATCCTCCCATAGCGGGCGATTTGATCATGGAAGCCGCGCCGCCGTCAAGCCGCCCTCACCCGCGCGGCGAAAGGTGCGGCATTCAGCCTTCGTCGCCCATCCGCAGCGCCGCGATGAACGCTTCCTGCGGAATCTGGACATTGCCATATTCGCGCATCCGCTTCTTTCCTTCCTTCTGCTTTTCGAGCAGCTTCTTCTTGCGGCTGATGTCGCCGCCATAGCATTTTGCCGTGACGTCCTTGCGCATCGCCGCGATCGTCTCGCGCGCGATCACCTTGCCGCCGATCGCCGCCTGAATCGGGATCTTGAACAAATGGCGCGGGATCAGGTCCTTCAGCCGCTCGCACATGTGCCGCCCGCGCGCTTCCGCCGCGCTGCGGTGAACGATCATCGACAACGCATCGACGGGTTCGTTGTTGACCAGAATGCTCATCTTGACCAGATCGCCCGCGCGCGTGCCGATCTGGTGATAATCGAAACTAGATCGGAAG
>JBFWMJ010000076.1:0-13796 GCA_050251675.1 Sphingobium sp. | reverse complement strand
CGCCGGCGCGCGGGGCCGACGAAAGCGATGTAAAGGCTTGCCCCATGCGCTGTGCCTCGTTACCGCGCTAGCCCATCATGGACTATATCAGCACCCGGGGGACGGCCCCCACGCTCGGTTTCGAAGATGTCACGCTGGCCGGCCTTGCCGCCGATGGCGGTTTGTACGTGCCCCAAAGCTGGCCGCAATTTTCGGCCGACGATATCCGCGCGCTCGCCGGGCTGTCCTATGTGGAAACAGCCGTGCGCGTGATGGGGCCGTTTGTCGCCGGGTCGCTGGACGAGGCAGAGTTGCGTGAGTTGTGCGCGGCCGCTTATGGCCGTTTCAGCCATGATGCGGTGACGCCGCTGGTCCAGCTGGATGCGCGTAACTGGGTGCTGGAACTGTTCCACGGGCCGACGCTGGCGTTCAAGGATGTGGCGCTGCAACTGCTGGGCCAGTTGTTCGAACGCTTCCTGTCGCGGCGGGACGACCATCTGACGATCATCGGCGCGACGTCGGGCGATACCGGGTCTGCGGCGATCGATGCGGTAGCGGGGCGGGATAAGGTCGATATCTTCATGCTGCATCCCGAAGGGCGCGTGTCGGATGTGCAACGGCGGCAGATGACGACGGTGCTGGCGCCCAACGTTTATAATATCGCCATTGAGGGCAGTTTCGACGACGCGCAGGCGCTGGTGAAGCGCATGTTCAACGATGCCGCGTTCAAGGTGCGATTCAACCTGTCCGCCGTCAACAGTATCAACTGGGCCCGTTTGATGGCGCAGATCGTCTATTATTTCTACGCTGCGGTCCGTCTGGGCGCACCGGAGCGGGCGGTAGCCTTTTCCGTTCCCACCGGGAATTTCGGCGACGTGTTCGCGGGCTATGCCGCCGCCAATATGGGCCTGCCCGTGGCGAAACTGATCGTCGCGACCAACGTCAACGACATATTGCATCGTGCCCTTTCCGACGGCGATTATAGCCAGGGGCAGGTGGTGCCCACCGCCACGCCCAGCATGGACATCCAGGTCAGTTCCAATTTCGAACGTCTGCTGTTCGATGCCGGCGGGCGTGACGGCGCCGCACTGGCCGAACAGATGCGCGGGTTTGAGGCGACCCGGGCGATGCGCCTGACCAACGCGCAGCGCGAGGGCGCGGCGCGGCTCTTCACGTCCGCCCGGATCGATGCCGACGGCATGACGATGGCGATGCGCTGGGCATTCGATGCGGCGGGACAGGTTATCGATCCACACAGCGCTATCGGACTGGCGGCGGCACGCGAGGCTGATGTCGATCCCGCCATTCCCGTGGTCACATTGGCGACGGCGCATGCGGCCAAGTTTCGCGATGCGGTCGAGCGCGCCACCGGTATGCGTCCGCCGCTGCCGGCGCGGGTCGGCGACCTGTTCTCCCGCGAAGAGCGTTACACCAAGCTGCCCGGCACGTTCGAGGCGGTCACTGCCTTCATCGCGGAGCGGGCGGTGGCGCGGGCCTGATCGTTTCCTGAGGATATGCTGTTTGCAACCGTTCGGCTGATGCGGTCAGTGTTTTTGGTCGCTTTTCCGATGAGCTGCTAAATCATCCGGGAGGGCGGATCGCATGAAGGAAGGCAAGGGGTTGGACCTGAAAACCCTGGTCGGTGAACCTTGGGCGGATTACGGACTGCTCGATTCGGGCCATGGCCGTAAGCTGGAACGCTATGGCCGCTACCGCTTCATTCGCCCTGAGCCGCAGGCTATGTGGGCGCCCGCCACCCAGGATTGGAGCGCCGATGGCGAATTCGTGCCCGGCTCCGATGAAGAGGGGGGCGGCCGGTGGTTCTATGACCGGCCGGTGCCGGGTGAGGGATGGCCGCTGCGCTGGAAGGAGGTGACGTTCCAGTCCAGCTGCACGCCGTTCCGCCATCTCGGCTTCTTTCCCGACATGGCGCCGGTGTGGGATTGGATGCGCGGACGCGCGGCCGACAAGCCGGATGCGGAGGTGATGAACCTGTTTGGATATACGGGTGTCGGCACGCTCGCGCTGTCCGCTGGCGGTGCGCGCATGGTGCATGTCGACGCGTCGAAGAAATCGGTGGCGCAGGCACGGGCCAATGCGGTGCTGTCGGGCATGGCGGATCGCCCGGTGCGCTGGATCGTCGAGGATGCGGCCAGATTCGTAGCGCGGGAGGTACGGCGTGGCCGGCGCTATGACGGCATATTGCTCGATCCGCCCAAATATGGCCGTGGCCCCGATGGGGAAGTGTGGCGGCTGGAGGAGGATCTGCCTGGCCTCATCGCCAATTGTCGGCAGTTGCTGGACACCGACAGCCGCTTCCTGTTCCTCACCGTCTATGCCGTGCGCATGTCGGCGCTGGCGATCGGGGAGTTGCTGAAACAGGCGTTCGCCGACCTGCCCGGCACCGTCGAGGCGGGAGAACTGACGGTGCGGGAGGAAGCACGTGGACTGTTGCTGCCTACCGCGATCTGGGCGCGGTGGCGGCGGTGATCGACGGCCCGGCGGTATGGTCGCAAAGAGCGGCATCCGGCTGGAATATTATATGAGCAACGATCGACAATTGATAGGAAATGCAGGCATCTATCATGTCGCGCGGGAACTGTCGCGATATGGCTGGAACGTGATGCTGACGGTGCGCAATGCGCGCGGGGCGGACCTGTATGCCATTTCCCGATGCGAAGCCGTGGCCCATTCCATTCAGGTCAAGGCGCATAGTGGAAAGCCCAATGACGTCCGGTTGGGCCTGACGCCCGAAACATTGGTCACGCCCTGGTGGGTATTCGTCTCCAGCGCGCAGACACATGCCCCGGCCAGCTATGTCCTCCCGCTGGAGGAAATCCGTGCGCGCATGACCCGCGATCCGGGCACCCGGTCAGGCAAGGCGGAGCGCGCCTTCTGGTTCGACCGGCGCTATTTTACTCCTGGTAGCGACCGCGAACTGACCGAGGCGCGGGAGGCATGGGACAGGCTGGGGGATCCCGCTTATCCTATCGTTCGACCCTGATCTCGAACATTTTCGGCCAGTTCTTGCCGGTCACGAACAGCCTGTCCCTGCTGGCGTCATAGGCGATGCCGTTGGCCACGGATTCGCTGCTCTTCACTCCGGCCGCCTTGTGCAGGGGGGTGATGTCGATCCAGTCGACGACCGCGCCACTGGCCGGATCGATCCGCGCGATCTTCGTATCATACCAGATGTTCGCCCAGATTTCGCCACGCACATATTCCAGTTCGTTGAGGCGATCGACCGTTGTGCCGTTCCAGCTTACCGTGATGCGGCGGCGTTCCACAAACGTATCAGGGTCGAGAAAGCGCAATTGCGCGCTGCCGTCGCTCATGATCAGGCTAATGCCGTCCTGTGTCAGGCCCCAGCCTTCCCCTTCATAAGAAAAGGATGATATGGGTTTCAGGCTATTGATATCCCATATAAATCCCTTTCTGTGCTGCCAGGTCAGGCTGATCAGCCGATCGCCCCAGTTAACAATGCCTTCGCCGAAATAGGCCTCGCCGATCGCGCGGCGCTGAAGGACTTTGCCCGTCTTGAGGGACACTTTGCGGATTTCCGACCGCCCGGTCAGCCCGGTGCTTTCGTACAGCGCGCCATCGTGGAAAAAGAGCCCCTGCGTGAAGGCGCCGGGATCATGCCGATAGGTTTTGACCAACGTCCATGGCGTGTCGGCAGATGCCGGCGTGGCAAGGGCCGCGACAAGGATGAGCACCGCCGCGCGCCAGATGGCGACCGCGGAAGCATTCATTCGGCGCGGCCGGCGATGGCGTCGGCCAGCCAGTCGGGCAGGGTGGCGGGGTCGATATCCTCCACCCGCCGCAGTTCGATGGACAGGTCGACGTCGGGCAGGGCGGCCCGCTGCCGCTTTTCCTGCGCCTGCGCCAGCGGAACCGCGATCAGCCGGCGCGTCACCTTGTTGCGGTAATGCATGCGCGCGGTGTTTTCCTGCCCGATATAGCAGCCCTTGTCATAATCGACGCCGTGCAGTTCCTGCGCATTAGCCTCCAGCCACAATGTCTGGTCCTGCCCCAGTTCGGCCGCCCCCTCGAACACGCCGAGCGACAGCCGATGCGCACGGAACAGAGGGGCGGCGTCGCCTTCGCCGGGTGCGTCGATCCAGCGATGGCCCAGGGCCGGCAGGCGGGGGTCGAACGGCTGGTCCGCGGCATCGGGCGACCAGTGCGCGGCCAGCCCGCCTTCCCGGTCGATCGCGACCTTGCGGCGCAGGCGGTAGAGGGCCAGCCGTCGGGCCAGCGCATCGGCCTGTGCCGCTTCGCAGTCGATCAGCACATCGTCATCGTCGGCCCACAGGATCATGTCGAACAGGACCTTGCCCTGCGCGCTCAGCAATGCGGTCCAGCGCGGCTGGCCGGCGGCGAGCGTCAATATGTCGCGGGTCAGCAGGCCCTGGAGGAAGGGGCGGGCCTCCTCGCCCGAAATACGCAGGATCGCGCGGTCGCGCAGAGTGGTGGCGGTCATGGGCCGAACATAGGCGGCGCCCTTGATTTTTCCAGCCCGTTCGTGTCGAGCGGAGCAGCATATGATAAGCGTCGCATGGCGCGGCTTTACGCGACGCGAAGGGAGCTTTTCATGACCCGCACCTACGACCTCATTCTGCGCAACGGCACCGTCCATACGCCCGCGGGCGCGGAGCCGATGGACGTGGGCGTGCGGGACGGGCGGATCGTCGCCATCGGCACGGCGCCGGGCGATGCGGGCGAGGTGATCGACTGCACGGGGCTGGACGTGCTGCCCGGCTGCATCGACAGTCAGGTGCATTTTCGCGAACCCGGGCTGGAGCATAAGGAAGATCTGGAATCGGGCAGCCGGGCGGCCGTGCTGGGTGGCGTGACTGCGGTGTTCGAAATGCCCAATACCAATCCCAACACCGACACGGCCGACCGGGTGCATGACAAGCTGAAGCGCGCGCATCATCGCATGTGGTGCGACCATGCCTTCTATGTCGGCGCGACGGCCGACAATGCGGAGCAGTTGCGGGAGCTGGAGCGGATACCCGGTACGGCGGGCGTCAAGATCTTCATGGGCGCATCGACCGGCAGCCTGCTGGTCGATGATGACGATGCGCTGGCCCGCGTGCTGGCGTCGGGGACGCGCCGCGTCGCGATCCATGCGGAGGATGAGGCGCGGATGAACGCGCGCAAGGATCTGCGGGTCGAAGGCGACCCGTCATCCCATCCGGTCTGGCGTGACGAGGAAAGCGCGATGATCGCGACCCGGCGAATCATCGGACTGGCGCGCGCGGCGCGGCGGCGCATCCATATCCTGCATATCACCACGCCGGCCGAACTCGCCTATATCGCGCAGCACAAGGATATCGCCACCTGCGAGGTGACGCCGCAGCACCTGACGCTGGCGGCGGAGGACGCCTATCCGCGTCTGGGCACCTATGCGCAGATGAACCCGCCCATCCGGTCGGCCGCGCATCGCGACGGTCTGTGGCACTGGCTGGCGCAGGGCGTGCCCGATGTGCTGGGCAGCGACCATGCGCCGCATACGGTCGAGGAAAAGGCGAAGCCCTATCCGGCGTCGCCCAGCGGCATGCCGGGCGTGCAGACGCTGGTGCCGCTGCTGCTCGACCATGTGGCGCACGGGCGCCTGACGCTGAACCGCTTCATCGACCTGACTTCCGCCGGGCCGCAGCGCGTCTTCGGGCTGGTGGGCAAGGGGCGGATCGCGCTGGGCTATGACGCCGATTTCACGGTCGTGGACCTTAAGAAACGCTGGACCGTCGATGGCGACTGGCTGGCGTCGCGTTGTGACTGGTCGCCCTTTGACGGCATGGCTTTGACCGGCAAGGCGATTGGCACCGTCGTGCGAGGACATCGCGTAATGTGGGAAGGCGGCCTAGCCGACGCGGCGGTGGGGGAGCCGGTGCGGTTCGAAGCGACGCAGTTCGCCTGAAGCGGTCCCGGCCCGCGCGGTTCAGGCCGCGCGCATACGCCGCGCGGCCATATAGCCATCGGCTGCGAAGAACAGCAGGCCCAGCCATATGAGGCCGAAGCTGAACATCTGTCCGCCGTTCAGCGTTTCCCCGAACAGGAAAATGCCCAGCAGGAACTGCATGGTCGGCGCCAGATATTGCAGCAGTCCCAGGGTCGCGAGCGACAGGTGTCGGGCCGCGACGGCGAACAGCAGCAGCGGCACGGTGGTCACGGCGCCTCCCGCGATCAGCAATGCGGTCGTTGTCCCATCCCGGCCGAAGGACTGCGTGCCCAGATATGTCGTCCATGCCAGCCATGCCAGCGCCGGCGGCATCAGCATCAGCGTTTCGGCACACAAGCCCTCAAACGCCGCAACCGGCGTCAGTTTGCGGATCAGGCCATAAAGCGCGAAGGTCAATGCGAGCACGATGCTGACCCACAGGGTGTCGAGCGCGGCGGCGGCCATGCAGCCGACGCCCAGTGCGGCGATGGTTACGGCGATCACCTGGCCACGGCGCAGCTTTTCCTTCAACACCAGCACCGCGAGCAGCACATTGACCAGAGGGTTGAGGAAATAGCCCAGGCTGGCGCCGACGACATGCCCGCTATGGATGGCCCAGACATAGGTCAGCCAGTTGGCGCCGATGAGCGCGGCGGACAGGGCCAGCGCACGCATGATCCGTCCATCGCGCAGCACGGCGCGCAGGAGGGCGAGGCGGACACGTACCGAGAGGAAGAGCAGCAGCAGGAGAAACGACCAGAGGATGCGTTGCGCTACGACTTCGACCGGGCCGACATTGTCGAGTAATTTGAAAAAGAGCGGCAACAGGCCCCAAAGACCATAGGCGCCGATTGCCGCCAGCAGGCCACGCCGGTCGCCGTCGCCGGTCGCCGCCATCATGCGGCTCAGAATATACCGCCGCCGATGAACAGCCGCAGTGCGCCGAAAGCCGCTACGATCAGGCAGAAATTGCGCCCGCCATTCTTCGCGGAAAACATGCCGATGAAGGCGCCGAACAGCGCCATGGGCACCAGAAGCCAGTTCAGCATGCTGACGATCGGGATGATCGTGGGGATCATCAGGATGAGCGTGACGAGGCCGATCAGGCCGGAAAGGATGTTGAGCATGGTGCATGAGATGGCGCCTTCGCGCCGTCGCCGCAAGGCGCGAGCGGATGCCGGATGTGACGAACTGGCATGATCGCGCGGAAGCGGGTAGGGGAATGGCTGGAAAGGCGCCGAAGACCGCAACGGGTTATTTCTTCCGTTTACCACGAAGCCTAACGGAAAATTAACCTTTGCCCTTCATGCCTTCTTAATGAAGGAGTGTGTGGGCATGGCGTTTTTCCATCGGGCGTTGGGTGTCACGGCGGCGCTGGCGTTGCCGCTGGCCTTGTCGGCATGCGGGAAACAGTCGAACGAGGCGAATCTGGCGGCGCTGGATGCGCAACTGACCGACAATGCGGTCGATCCGGCGTTGAAGGGCGCGCTGGCTGACCAGATCGTCGTCGATCCCGAACTGGTCGGGCAGTCCAACCGTAATGCCGTGCGCCGTGCCGACAAGCCCGCCGATGGCGCGCTGCCGGTTCTGTCCGGCGATGCGGGCAAGGCGCAGGAGGAGGCGAAACGGATCGCGGGTGGCAAGTTGCTCAGCGCGCCGGCGCCCGGCAAGGGCAAGCCGATGGAGTCGCGCGTGACCCTGGGCGCGTTGGCCCGTGAACAGGCCCAGCGTGGCAAGGGCAACGTCAATTGCAGCAAGAAGCTGGTCTACGGCACGCAATGGGCGCAGCGGATGCCTGAACCCTTCACCCTCTATCCGGGGGCGCAGCTGACAGAGGCGGCGGGTGCCGACCGGGACGGATGCACGCTGCGCGCGGCCAGTTTCGTGACGGCGGTGCCCAAGAAGGGCGTGATTGACTATTATTACACCATGGCGCGCCGTGCCGGATTTTCCGTCGAACATCAGATATTGGAAGGCGACAATGTGCTGGGCGGGACCCGCGCCGAAGATGACAGCGCTTTCTTCCTGCTCTTCACCGACGCGCCGGGTGGCAAGACGACGGTGGATATCATCGCCGATAACGGCCGCTGACGCCGCCAAACACGCCATTTCCTTTGCCGTGGCCGGCTTTTGACCCTAGGGCGGGGGGCATGGTCACTATTTTTCTCGTCATGGCGGGCAGGTTCGCCTTGAGGATCCCGGCATGAAGGGGCGCCCGCCCGGTAAACCGGGAAGCACCGCGCGTGGCGGCAGGTCGGCTGGCGGCCGGGGGGCGGGCGCATCGTCCAAACTCGGCGCGAAACCAGGCGGCAAATCGCAGGGCAGGAGCAATAGCAGCGCGTCCGGCCGTGCGCGTGGCAGTGCCAAGGCGGCAAGCGCGCGCAAGGCCGAAGGCGCGCCGGCCGCGAAGTCCAGGCCGCAATCCCGCGCTGCGGGCAAGGGGGCGTCCGCATCCGCCGCGCCCGCCACGGCTGTCGTCCCGGCGGCCAGGCCCGTGGCTGCGCGCGCCGGAGGCGTCTCGCTCGACGTGCGCCAATATCGGGTGGCGGCCGATGATGATGGCATCCGGCTCGACCGCTGGTTCCAGCGACATCTGCCCGACATCGGCTTCAACATCGTGTCCCGCTGGTCGCGGACGGGGCAATTGCGCGTCGATGGCGCCCGCGCCGCGCCGGGCGATCGCGTCGCGCAGGGGCAGACCATCCGGGTGCCGCCCGCCGAGCCCAAGGCAGCCGTGGCGGACCGGCCCCGGCGTGCGCGTGTCATCGACCTGACGCCGGACGAAATCACCTATGTGCAGGACATGGTGATTCATCACGACGCGCAGGCGATCGTCATCAACAAGCCGCCGGGTCTGGCCACGCAGGGCGGGACCCGGACAGACGAGCATGTCGACAGGCTGCTGGACGGGTTGCTGTTCGATCTGGAGTCGCGCCCCAAGCTGGTGCACCGGCTGGACAAGGACACATCCGGCGCGCTGCTGCTGGCGCGGACCAGCCGGTCGGCGGCGCATTTCGCCAAGGCCTTTTCCAGCCGTACCGCGCGCAAGGTCTACTGGGCGCTGGTCATCGGCGTGCCGAGCATAGAGGACGGCATGATCGAATTGCCGATCGCCAAGCAGCCCGGCACCGGCGGCGAAAAAATGCATGTCGATCAGGAGGAAGGGCTGCCAGCCCGGACCCGCTATCGTGTGATCGAGCGCGCCGGCAACCGCGCCGCCTGGGTCGAACTGCAACCCCATACCGGTAGGACCCACCAGTTGCGGGTGCATATGGCGGCGATCGGCCACCCTATTGTCGGCGACGGGAAATATGGCGGCAAGGACAGTTTCCTCAGCGGATCGATCAGCCGCAAGATGCACCTGCATGCCCGCCGCATCCGTATCGACCATCCCGATGGCGGGCGGGTCGACGTGAAGGCGGCGCTGCCCGACCATTTCGCCGCCAGTATCGAATCGCTGGGCTTCGATCCCCTGCTGGGCGACCTGCCGCTGGACGAGGAGGTCGATCGTACCCCCACGCGTGAGGATGAAAAACGCGCCGCGAAAGCCCATGCCAAGCAGGTCCGAAAGGGACGGCGGGGCGAACGCCGGTCGCGTGGAGCGCCCTGACAATGACCAACCGTCTGGCAGTGTTCGATTGCGACGGCACGCTGGTCGACAGCCAGCACAGCATCTGTACCGCGATGGCGCGCGCGTTCGAGGCGGCCAGACTGGACGCGCCCGACCGTCCGGCGATTCTGGCTGTCGTGGGGCTGTCGCTGTCCCACGCCATGGCGAAATTGCTGCCGGATGCGGACGCGGATTTCCACGACCATCTCGCCGATTGCTACAAGCAGGCCTTTCATGATTTGCGCCGTGAAGGCGTGGTGTCCGAGCCGCTTTATCCGGGAATGGCGGAACTGGTGCGCGAACTGGATTCGGCAGGATGGCTGCTGGGCGTGGCCACGGGCAAGTCGGACCGGGGGCTGCGCCTGTGTTTGGCGCGGCATGGCCTGACGGCGCATTTCGTGACCCTTCAGACCGCCGACCGTCATCCGTCCAAGCCCGATCCATCCATGTTGCGCGCGGCGATGGATGAGGCCGGGGCCATAGCGCAGAGCACGCTGATGATCGGCGACACGGTGTTCGACATCGCCATGGGCGTGGCAGCCGGTGTCCGGTCGATCGGTGTGGCGTGGGGATATCACCCGCCGGCCGAACTGGCCGCAGCCGGCGCGTGCGCGGTGGCGATGGACAGTGCCGCCTTGCGCGGCCATATCGGCACGCCATGACCGACCTGTCCACGCCTCCTCCCATCGACCCCGACAAGGTGGCGCGCCAGCGCCATTTCGCGATCGGCCTGTTCCGATTGTCGGGCGCTTTCCTCGTGATGTTCGGGTTTCTGGCGCTGATGCAGCGTTTTGACTGGGTGCAGGGCGACAAGGCCAAGGCATTTGGCGTGATCATGGTGGTGGTCGGCCTGTTTCAGTTCATCGTCGTCCCGCGTCTGATGCTGGCGCTGTTCCGCCGGGTGAAACCGTGAAGCGCTTTTATTCCCGCGTGGACAGGGTCGCGGCGGAAGGGGGATGGTCCATAGAACTGGACGGACGCCCGGTCCGCACGCCGGCGCGCGCGCTGCTGGTCCTGCCGACCGACGCTCTGGCAGATGCGGTGACGCGGGAATGGCGCGCGCAGGGCGAAAGCGTCGATCCGCGCGCCATGCCGATGACCGGTCTGTCCAACGGGGCGATAGACCAGATCGCGCCGCACCGGGACGATTTTATTGCCGGTATCGCCCGCTATGGCGAAAGCGACCTGCTCTGCTACCGCGCCGATAGCCCAGAAACGTTGGTGACCAGACAGGCGGCGGAATGGGACCCGTTGCTCGACTGGGCGCGGGCGCGTTATGATGTCACATTGACCGTGACGCAGGGTGTGCTGCCGGTAACGCAGCCGCCCCGCGCGCTGGAACGGTTGTCGGCGGCCGTCGCTGCGTTCGACCCGTTCCTGCTGGCGGGACTCTCCACCCTGGTGACGCTGACCGGATCGCTGGTCTGCGGACTGGCGGTGGTGGAAGGCGGGCTGGACCCGGACGCTGTATGGCGGGCGGCGGAACTGGATGAACGCTGGCAGGCGGAATGCTGGGGCGAGGATGCCGACGCCATGGCGTTGAGAGCGGCGCGGGCCGATGAGTTTGCCACCAGTTGCGCCTTTTGCACGATGGTACGAGGATGAAGGGAACCTCGACCCCGATTTTCCTGTTGATATACTGCGGTGCGATTTTTCGCGCCGTGATTCGATCGTAACGATCAGGGAGATTTTCATAGTGTATCGCTCGACCTTCGCCGTCCTTTTCACTCTCAGCGCGCTGGGTGCTCCCGCGTTGGCGCAGGATGCGTCTGAACCCGCCGCATTGTCCGAACAGGCCGCTGCCAGCGCGCTGTCGCCCGAGCAGATCGCGGCGTTCAACAAGGCGGTGACCGATTTCACGGCTGGCCAGACGGCGCAGCAGGCGGGCGACAATGCCGGTGCGATCGCCAAATATGAGGCGGCGCTGCCCGCGATCCGCGCGGCCGTACAGGCGCAGCCCGGCAATATCGACAATGTAAACTTTCTGGCCAACGCCCTTTATGCCAATGCCGCCGCGAATGGCGCGATCGGCAAGATGGATCAGGTCATCGCCCTCTATGAGGAAGCCGCGCCGCACTGGCGCCAGGTGGTCGAGGCCAAGCCGACCGACGGCGCCAGCCGTAATATCTTTGCGGGCCTGTTGGTTCAGCTTGGCAACAAGAAGCTGGGCGCGCAGGACAAGGCAGGCGCCGACCCGCTTTATCAGGAAGCGCTGGGCCTCGCCCGCAAGTCGGTGGAGGAAAATGGTGACGACCCGGTCAACCGTAACCTTCTGCTGTCCGCGCTGATCGGCGCCAGCCAGACCGGCGGCGATCCTGCTTTGCAGGCCGAGTTGCTGGACATGGGCAAATCGATGATGGCGGATGGATCGATCGATGCGATGAACAAGCCGTCGATCGAAATACTGACCGGCCAGAAAGCCGGCTGACCGGAATTACATGATCCGTTTTGTAACGCGCCCTGCCTTTCTGGCAGGGCGCTGTCAGGCCGCCTTCTTCCCAAGCTTGTCGGCATAGAGCAGGCGGCCGGGGCCGAGCAGCCCCAGCACCTGCGGCAGCATGTGGCGGGCGACGGCGAAACAGCCTTCGCTGCGACCGCATTTTCCCCAATTGGTTACATGCTCCTCGCTGACATAATCGGCGCCGTGGATCACGATGGCGCGCGGTTCGGCATTGTTGTTCTGGGGGTCCAGTCCGGCCAGCCGCATGGCGCGGCCATGTTGCCCGTCATACATTTCACCGGTGCGGAATGCCCCGGACGAACTGGCGAGCGAATTGGGCACGTTGGAAAAGCTGTGCAGCCATCCCGAATGGCCGGGGTCCGACCCCCTGCCATGCGCGACCAGATAGGAACTGTACTGGCCGCCGATCAGGTCGACGATATGCAGCCGCGCTTCGCGCGATGGTGCGTCGAAATCGGCCAGCGCCACGCGATCGCGCAGCGTGAAAGCCGATCCATGCCGATCCAGCGCCGCGCGGGCCCGGTCGAGAAGCGGCGCGAAATCCTGCTTTGCGAGCGACAGGGTGGCGGGCGACGGCCTGGGAACGAACGCCGCCGAGGGCAATGCACCGGGCAGCGCTGCCTTCCCCATGGTTTCGGGCAGAAAGGCCAGGCCAATCCCGCTCAAAGCAAACTTCGTAAAACTGCGGCGATCCATGGACACGTATATAGCAAAGCTGAAGCCCCGCTCCAAGAGCGGGGCGGATCGGCTTATTCCCCGGCGGTGCTCGGTTCGTCGGCTGGCGGCACCTGTTCTTCCGCTCCGCCCGGCAGCCGCGCGGTCATGCCGGACGCGGCGGCGTCATCCTCTATCTGTTGCAGTTCCGATACGGTCGGCGGCGGCGCGGCGGGGGGCTCCACGATGTTCGCGGCGGGAGGCGGTGGCGCATCGGGTTCTTCGACAATGACGTTCTCGATGGGCGGCTCGACCAGTTCGTTGGCCGGTGCGACCTCTTCCTTCTTCTTTCCGCATGCGGACAGGGCCAGCGCGCTGGCAAGGGCGATCAGGGCGATTTTGCGCATAGGGTCAATCCTTTGAAGCGGTATCTGCGGGTTTGGGGGCGGCGCGGCGGCTGGACGCTTCGATCTTCGTCGCCAGAAGCTTGTCCCAGCCATAGGGGTCCGCTCGGAAGCTGACGGTCCCGTTGGCATTGGCGAACGCGGTCCAGTAAAGCAGATAGACGGCAACCTGGCTGGGCAGGCGGACGCGCTGGGTCTTGCCGGTGTCGATCAGCGACTGGACACGCCCCGCCAGAGCAGGGTCGCCGGCGACCATCAGTTCCGCCAGCGGGACGGGTTTTTCCAGCCGGACGCAGCCATGGCTGGCCAGCCGGTCATAGCTGGCGAATTTCGCGCGCGCGGGCGTGTCGTGCAGATAGACCGCGAACGGATTGTCGAAATCGAATTTCAACCGGCCCAGCGCGCTGTTCGGCCCGGCCGGCTGGACGATGCGTTCGCCGCCCTGCGGCGTGCCGACGATCTTGTACCCCTGGCGGACCAGCGTCGCGCGCCCCTTGGGCCATAATTCGCGCCTGGCGATCGACGCGGGGACATTCCAAGGCGGATTGACCACGATCGAATGGACGTTGGACACCAGCATGGGGGTCGCGTTGTCGGGGCTGCCGGTGACGGCGCGCATCGACGCCACCGGCCGGTCGCCCCTGAACATGGTGAGGACCGCCGCAGCGATATTCACCTGCACCCGGTCGACCGGCAGGTCGCGCGGCATCCAGCGCCAGCGTTCCATATTGGCCATGATCG
>JBFWMJ010000075.1:0-13864 GCA_050251675.1 Sphingobium sp. | reverse complement strand
AGCTTCGACAGCTGGCTGGCAGTCAAGGTATGGGGCGTCACGATCGTGTCGGTGGTCTTCGCCGCCGCCAACATCCCCATGCTGATGCGCCACGGCCTTGCGCTGGGTGACCGGCTGGACAGCGACGAAATTGGCGAGACGACCCCGCCTCAGGGGTGAAGCGGCAGCCGACGACCCTAGGCCACGGGCGGCACCATGTCACATGGATAATTCCGCTCTGACTGACAGATAATATCGGCTGTCGCCGCCGGACAACGCTGCTAGAGCGGTGCGCGATCCGGCTATATCGGATCGTCCGCTCTGGACATGATGGTTTCAGGCGTTTTTCCGGTCAGATGATTCCATTTGATGGGAAAGCGTTCTAGTGGCCAGGGAGCGATCGATCGCATTATCCGTTAGGTGATCGTTCCCAAGACAACCGAGGAGATTCCCCATGGCTTTTGTTCTGCCTGACCTACCCTATGCCAAGGATGCCTTTGGCGACATCCTGTCGGCTGAAACATTCGACTATCATCATGGCAAGCATCACAATGCCTATGTGGTGAAGGCCAACGAACTGGTCGCGGCCGATCCGGCTTCGCAGGGCAAATCGCTGGTCGAACTGATCAAGTCGTCCAAGGGCGGCCTGTTCAACCAGGTCGGCCAGATCTGGAACCACACCTTCTACTGGCGCTCGCTTTCGCCGGACAAGAAGCAGCCGTCGGGCAAGCTGCTCGACCTCATCAACGAAGGCTTCGGATCAGTGGACGGACTGGTCGAGAAGCTGAAGGCGGAAGCGGTGGGCCATTTCGCCAGCGGCTGGGCCGCGCTGATCCTGAAGGACGGGAAGCTGGCCGTGACCTCCTATCATGACGCGGACTGCCCGGTGGCGCATGGCGATGCGCCGCTGCTGATCCTCGATGTATGGGAACATGCCTATTATATCGATTATCGCAACCTGCGCCCCAACTATGCCGAAAAGCTGTTGAAGGAAGCGATCGACTGGGATTTCGTCGCGCTCAATCTGGACGGCGAAGGCGCCAGCCGCGCCGACCAGCCGGCCTGACCCCCTGCCCGCCGCCGCAAAACGGCGGCGGGCCAGCAGGGAAAGAACGACAGGGACGGGGTGCGTGGCGGGACGAACCGCTCACCCCGTCCCCCCTTCCTCCCGATCGCCGGGATCGGTTTGCGCGGCGCCGGTCGCAAACTCCTGTCCCGTGTCGATCCCCAGTTCGGCGGCCAGCCGGTCAAGGTCAGCGCCCGGCCGCACAATCAGCCAGTCGCGGCTTTGCGCGCCGTTCACCACCGTGACCGCCTGTCTGGGGCAAACGCCCAGACAGCCCACCTCCACGACGCCCGCCGCCGCTTTTCGCCCGCTCTTCAACGCCAGATGCCTGCGCAGGGCCTTGGCCAGCCGGTCGCGCCCCCGCGAACCGAAACCACCGTCCAGCTTTTTGGAACATTTGCGGCAGACAAGGACCGCGGTGCGCCAGTTCGACCGGACATGATCCGTCAATCGGACGCGCCCGCCGGTTTCCAACTGCGCCGTTCCTCCGCCGCGCGGAGTACCTCATAAGCGGCCTGGATCGTCTGGAACCGAACCGCCGCCTGCGCGTCGCCGGGTTTCACGTCGGGATGATTCTCCTTGGCCAGCCGCCGCCAGCTTTTGCGCACATCCTCGAAACTGGCGTCATCCTCCAGGTCGAGCGCGCTCAGCGCGTGGAGTTCGTCACGCGACCGGCTGCCGTCCCCCGGCCCGCCCCAGCCATAATAGCCGCTGTTCTGGAACCCGCCGGCATCGCGCCGCTCATCGCGCTCGCGCTGTTCGCGTTCCTCCTTGTCGAGCCCCTGAAAATAATCCCAGTTGCGGTTATATTCACCGGCATGCTCGGCGCAGAAATACCAGCGCTCCGGGCTGTTGGGCGATTTGGGCGCCGGACAATCGCCGGGCTGGTCGCATCCGAACCGGTCGCAAATCTTCACCGCCTGCGCCTCACGCGCGGCGCCATAGCTGCGCCAGCGGGGAAATCCCCAGTCATTGGATCGACTGTTACGTGCCATGCGGACAATGTAGCGGCCGAGCCTTCCGCTGGGAAGCACGGTTCTGCGGAATGCCCGACCGCGCTGACCGGAGCGGCGCGTTAGCGCGCGGGCGCCTCCGCCCCCTCATTCAGATATTGCCGCAATATCTCGATCCAGCGATTGAATTCATGCGACCGTTCCTTGGTCGGCTTGAAGGCGATCCGCCATTCGGGCATGTCGATGTCGCGGGCTTCGATGAACAGGCCGGTTTCCGCCTCATTCTTCCGCGCATTCATGATGTTGGCCGCGCCGACCCCCAGCGCCGTATTGACGCCGACATTACCGAATGTCTGAATATGGCCGCCCGACGAGATATTATATTTCCAGCCGCGAACGTCGGAGAAGGCATATTGCCTGGCCACGGGACGGCCCATGTGGATAGTCCGCAAATGCAGCATCTGCGCTTCCGGGTCGACAGCGATGCCATAGCCTTTATAGCTGTGGACATAGGGCAGATGCGCCTTGCTTTCGGCCCAATCATCCTGGGGACCCGACTTCTCCGGCGAGGTCCGCTGGAGCAGAAAAAGCGCTATGATGGCGAAGGGGGCAAGGAAGCAGCCCGCCGCCCACAGCACGGCGTTGCGGCCCTGCCGCTGCGCAATGGTATAGGCAAAATATGCCGCCACCCCCGAAGCGATGAGTCCCAACAGAAAGCTGCTACCGCTATTGGCAAAGAGCATGATCGATTCCCCCAGTCCGTCTGATCAAGGTTAATCGAATCGCATCGGCCCGCAACAGGAAATGCCAGAGGGTCTGTAAGCCGGGTTTTGTCCTCCCGCGAAGGAGGGGCGATCATTCCTCTAGGCCGCGCATTGCTGCGTGGCTCAAGCAACCAACCCGGGCGGTCTCGGCCGAAACATGCCTAGCAGGATCGCTCCTGCGCGCCGCCCCTATTCGGTCTTGCTCCCGGTGGGGTTTACCGTGCCGCCGCCCGTTGCCGGGGACGCGGTGCGCTCTTACCGCACCCTTTCAATTTCGCCTGCCCTAAGGCTTAGTCTGGAAGGCTTTCGCCTTGTAGACTGGGCGACCTGCTTTCTGTTGCACTGTCCCTTGGATCACTCCAGCCGGCCGTTAGCCGGCACCGTCATTTCGTGGAGCCCGGACTTTCCTCGCCGTGGAAGTTACCCGCCACGCCGCGATCGCCCGACCCTCTGGCATCGGCCACTATACAGGGAGGAAATCGGTTAGTCATCCCCGCGCGGCTTGGGCAGCAGCAACGCCAGCAATATGGCCCGGCATTCGCCGCAGATCACGCCGTCGATCCGTTCAGGGCGGAAGCGCCGCTGAAAGGCGACGACCGCCGCCCTGCCGTCGTTGATGTCGTAGCCGAAACGTTCGAGCGCCAGCAGGAAGCCGCCGTCGGTCCAGTGCGGGTCCATCAGATTCTTCGTCGGACGCGGCAGCGCGAGCCGCAGCCGCGCAAGCTGCTCCCATGGAAACAGCTCCCCCGGGTCCTGCTTGCGCGCCGGCGCGATATCGCTGTGCCCGACGATGTTGCCGCGCGTGATGCGGCGCCGCTTCACGATGTCATGGACCAGCGGGATCAGCGACCCCATCTGCGTGTCGGGAAAAGGACGATAGCCCCATTGGTGACCGGGATTGACGATCTCTATGCCGATACTGGCCGAATTTATATCTTCCACACCGCGCCACTGGGATCGGCCCGCATGCCAGGCGCGCTTCTCCTCATCGACCATATGGACGACCTGCCCGTCCTCGGTGACGACATAATGGGCCGACACCCTGGATTCCGGGTTGGCGAGCCAGTTGATCGCGCTCGCCGCGTCGGGCATGCCGGTATAGTGCAGCACCAGCATGGTGATGGGCAGGCTGCGTTCGTCGAAATTGGGCGACGGCGTTTCAATCATGGATATTCCTGTCATCGGGACAGTCCGTTACCGCAAAATGATCCTGACCATGTCAGCCAGCCATGGACTCATCCACCATGGCGAAGCAGCGGGGCCAGCGCAAGCATCGGGCCAGCCGGTGAGCACGGCAATCAGTCCGTGCGCCGCGACGGGGCAGGACGCGGGCCATAAGCGCCGCGAAAATCGGGATGGGGCATGAAATCCTCGCTCTGGCCGATCATCGTCTCCCCGGCGCCCAGAAACAGAACGGTTTCGGCATGGCTGTGACGTGCCAGCAGCCGCAGCACCGCCTGCCGCCGTTGCGACGTCAGATACAGCAGCACATTACGGCACAGGATAAGGTCGTACCGGCCCCCCGGATGGCGAGGAGCAAACAGATTTTCGGTACGAAAATCGATCATCCCGCGCAGTTCCTCCCGAATCCGCCAGGCCTCGCCAACCGGCTCGAACCAGCGGAGCAGGTCGCCCACGGCCAGCCCGCGCTGCACGTCGATGCGGGAGAACATACCCGACCGCGCCCGTTCGATGGCCACGGTGGAAATATCCGTCGCCACGATCTCGATACGCCATCCCCGCCACAGCTCCGCCGCCCGGCGCAACTGCATGGCGATCGAATAGGCTTCCTGTCCGGTCGAGCAGCCCGCGCTCCATATACGCAGAGTCCGGTTCGGATGTCCGGCCCGGATGCGCGGCAGAATCTGACGGTCGATCATCTCGAAGATGGCGCGATCGCGGAAAAAGCTGCTTTCGTTATTGAGCAGCGCGTTGACGACATCATTCTCCAGCGCCCGGTCATCCGCCCTGGCCAGCCGCCCCGCCAATGCCTCCATATCTTCCAGCCGGTGCGCGCGCAGCACGGGTTTGAGCGCCGTTTCCATCCGCCATGCCCGGCTTTCGGACACAAGCTGGCCGGTGCGCGCTTCCAGCAGTCCCGACACTATGCGCGCCGCGCCCTCCGTCAGTGCGAACGCGCGCGACGGGCGCGGGACTTCCGACGCCATCAGGCGGACACCCGGCCGCGCCGGGCCACGAAATTCATGATCGCCCCCGGCTCCAGCGCGGCACAGGCAAGCCCCGCGCCGACGACCGATCCGGGCATGCCCCACACGACGCTGCTCGCTTCATCCTGCGCGACGATCCAGCCGCCGGCCGCCACGATGTCCCGGGCGCCGGCCGTCCCGTCACGCCCCATGCCGGTCAGGACGATGCCCGCCGCGCCCGCGCCATAGATGCGCGCCATCGCCGAAAACATCGGGTCTACGCCCGGCAGATAGCCCCCCGGCGTCCGTTGCCGATCAAGGGTGACGATCACCCGGCCACACGGACCGCGCCCACAGACGAGGTGGGCGTCGCCCGGCGCGATATGGACCGTATCGGGCACCAGCACGTCGCCGGTCTGCGCGACTTTGACGGGCAACGGCGTCATGCGCGCCAGTTGCTGCGCGAAATAGACAATGAAACTGGCGGGAAGATGCTGCGTCAGCAGGATCGGCACGCCCATCCCTAGCTCAAGCCCGGTGAACAGGTCCCCCAGCGCGCGGATTCCGCCGGTCGACGCCCCGATGCCAAGGCATCGCAGCGGCGATGCCTGCCTGTCCGGCCGCGCCAGCGACGCTGCCCGCATCGACTGACCGGCGGGAGACGCCGGTGCCGGCGGAGGCGCGTCGACACCGCACAGGCGCGAAAGACGTTCGATCAGATGCTGCGGAAACCGCTCCCCGAAACTGCCGCTTCCCGGTTTCGACAGGATGTCGCCCGCACCCAGCGCCAGCGCCTCCACGGCCAGGCTGCTGCCTGCATCGCAATTGGCCGAAAGGATCGCGACCTTCACCCGCGGTCCCGACCGCAGGATCGCCGGCAGCGCCGCCAGCCCGCTCTGCCCCGGCAGTTCGATATCGAGCAGGACCAGATCGGCGTCCTGCGTTTCCAGATAGGCCAGCGCCTGTTCGGCGCTGTTGCTCTTGTGAACGACCCTGAAACGCGGGTCGGCGTCCAGGATACGCGCGATCACCGTGCGCACGACCACCGAATCGTCGACGATCAGCGTGCGCAACGGCCCGGATACGTCCAAAGAGCCGGTCAGGATCGGGGCGGGTGCGGTCATCGCGGACTTTCGACGAACAGAGGGCGGACGCGTCAGGACTGGGCCGCGGCCTGGATGACGCCGACGATCACAAGCTTGCTTTCCAGCGTCTCCCGGTCGAAGGGTTTCATGACATATTCGTCCGCGCCGGCCTCCACCGCCGCCCTGATGTGGCCGATGCCGTTTTCCGTCGTGCAAAAGATGATCTTGGGCCGGGCCGACAGCTTGGCGCGTGACAGCGCATGAAGGAAATCTATGCCGGACATGACCGGCATGTTCCAGTCGAGCAGGACGACGTCAGGCATCGCCGCCTCGCACTGGGCCAGCGCATCCTGGCCATCGACTGCTTCCGTGACGCTTAGCGCCAGCGACTCCAATATGTGTCGCGCCACCTTGCGGATGACCTTGGAGTCATCGACGACCAGACAGTTTTTCATCACGCGCCCCCACCCCTTTCTTACTATGCTTCTGCCCGCGCGTTCATAGCATTCAATGCCAAGAGATTGGTATATATGTTTTTCTTCAGCCGTACGTTCAGGCGGCCGGCAGGGCCAAACCCGCATCGATGAACCCTGCCAGCGACACCAGCAGATGGGGCTCCCCGTCCTTCTCCACGATCGCGCGGGCATAGGGGAACCAGACGGCATCCAACCGGCCGCGCAGCGGCAGCGGTCCTTCCGGCACGACGATGATGTCCGACACGTCATCGACCAATATGCCATAACTATGGCCGCCGATATCGGCGATGACGGCCAGCCCGCGCCGGGACGGCGGCGTCGGAACGCCGTTGACCAGCGCGGCGGCATCGACGATCGTCAGCACCCGGCTGCGCAGGGCCGAAAGACCCGCGACATGCGGCCCCATGCCGGGCACCGGGGCGATATCGGTCAAGCGCACCACCGCCTCGACTTCGGCGGCTTCCACCGCAATGGCGGCGCCGGCCAATCCGGCGAACAGATAAAGCCCGTTCATGCCGCCGCGCCGCCCGACAGTGCATTGATCAAGGCGTCCCGGTCATAGCGATAGATGCTGGCGTCGCCGGGATCGGACGGGTGCAACGCAGCGCGCAGCCGGATGATCCGGAATCCCAGCTTCTCCGCCACCCGGACGGCATCCGACCGGCTGTCGCACAGCACGACATCGGCCGGGTCGACCATAGCGTCACCGGGCAGGCCCAGCACCACGGCATAACCCGACTGCCGCAGCAACGGCGCCAGTATCTCACATGTCCAGCCATCGTCGCTGTCGGCCAGCAGGCACCGTCCCGTCATAGGTTCGGCCGGTGTTTCCGGTGCGATCGCCGCAAACAGGGCGA
This sequence comes from Sphingobium sp., assembly GCA_050251675.1. GTDB lineage: Bacteria > Pseudomonadota > Alphaproteobacteria > Sphingomonadales > Sphingomonadaceae > Sphingobium. Next base: position 6,537 of record JBFWMJ010000075.1, on the reverse strand, counting down.
AAGGGTCGACGACCTCCAGATGCTCGCCGTCAACGACGCTCACACCGCTTACCATCCCGTGCGAAAGCGTCATGTCCGGGATGGCGGACATGTCCACGATGTCGGTGACCGCCTCCACCGGATAGCAAAGCTCCCGTACCCCATCGCGCAGCCGCAGCGTGGCGACCTGGTGCCCGACAAAACCGTCCCGGTCCGTCACCACCGGCACCAGCCGGCCCTCCATCTGCACATAGGCCCGATCGCCGGATCTGCCGAACAGCACGGCGTCTATATCCTCCACCCTCTCGACCAAGGACAATCGGATCAGGCGGCGCCGTCCCCCCCAGTCCTGAAAGCGAAGCGCGGCGACCATGTCCGCAGGCTCCGCCTCATCTCCCGTACCGGCATGCCCATCCGCCTGATCCATGTCGCCATGGCCACCCCCATCGGACAGTCGCGCCGCGCTGGCCAGCCCACCGGCATCCAGCAGCAGCATGGGGCGGCCATTGTCGGGCAATGTCATGCCCGCATACACGCCCGTCGCCATGATCAGCGGCGAAGCGGGGCGGATGACCAGTTCCTCGTGATTCTCCACGTCCGACACGCCCAGCGCGAACGGCACCCCGCTCGATGCGCGAACCACCATGATCGCGCGCGGTTCGGCCTGGGGTATCTTCTCCATCCCCAGCACATCCTCCAGGTCGACCAGCGAATGCCGCACGGACCGGATCGTGGCGACCTTCGCGCCGCCCACGGTCGTGACTTTCAGCATATCACTGGTCTCATGCATCATCTCGATCACCGCCGCGCGGGGGATAGCGAAATACTGACCTCCCGCGCGCAGGATGAGTCCGGGGATGATGGTCAGCGTCAGCGGCACGCGCAGGACGATGCGCACCCCCCGGCCGGGCCGGTTTTCCAGCGCGATGACCCCGCCGATCCGCTCCACATTCGCCCGTACCACGTCCATGCCCACGCCCCGGCCGGAAATGGCGGTGATCGTCGGTGCTGTCGAAAGGCCGGGACGGAATATGAGGTCCAGCCGCTCCTCCTCGCTCAATCCGGCCGCCGCCTGCGCGGACAGCGCGCCGCACGCCACCGCTTTGGCGACCAGCGCATCGACGTCGATGCCCCGGCCGTCATCGGCGACCTCGATGACGATCTGGTTGCCCGACTGGCGGGCCGCGACGTGCAGGCTGCCCGCTTCAGGCTTGCCGGCGGCGCGACGTTCCTCCGGCGGCTCGATCCCGTGATCGACGCTGTTGCGCACGATATGGGTCAGCGGGTCTACGACCATTTCGATCATTTCCCGATCCATTTCGACGTCGCCACCCTCCAGGGTGAGCGCGATCCGCTTGCCCAGGTCTCGACCCAGATCGCGCACCATGCGCGGCAGGGCGGCAAACAGCCGGTCGACGCGCTGCATGCGGGTCCTGGATATGCTGTCGCGCATGTCCGCCACGCAGGCGGACAGCCGTTCAAACACGGTGTCGAGTTCGGGGTCGGCGGTGCGATCGCGCAGCTTGCGCGCCATTTCGTTACGCGCCAGCACCATGTCGGAAATGCCGTTCATCAGTCTGTCGATCAGCGACAGGGGCAAACGGATGGTGCGCGGCGCCGACAATGGACCGGCCGTGCGGGTGCTGTCCCCCGCGGCCGCAGCAGCGATGGACGGATCGGCATGGGTCGGCGCTGCCCCGTCCCCGTCTGCCAGGCGCTGTTCGCGCAGCGCGTCGATCAGCATATCATCGTCATGGCCCGGCGGCGGCGCCCCGGTCGCGACGGCCTCGGTCAACACGCCGATTCTGTCCATGATGCCAAGGACCGCATTTACCGTCGCGGGGTCCGCGCGGCGCGCACCGGCGCGAATGTCGGACAGCACGTCTTCGGCGGCATGGCTCAACCGCTCGAACCGCGGCAGGTCCAGAAAACCGCAACTGCCCTTTACGGTATGAAAGAAACGGAAAATGGCGTCCAGCCGGACGGTGTCGCCCGGATCGGCTTCCCAGGCCACCACTTCTCCGGCCAGCGCCGCGAGCGTTTCGCGCGTTTCGGAAAGAAACTCCTGTAATAACTCGTCCATGCCACTGCCCGGATAGATGCGCGCCGGCATCATGGCGAGTGCGTGGTTAAAGCCGCGTTAAAACGCGCCTGATCCTTAAGGTTCTGACCCTGATCCCCCTTCGCCCATTCCACCACGAAAATGGGCGCCGCGGCCATGCCACGACGCCCTTCCCGATTGGCCATGTCGATGGCCGCAATGGGCCATCAAACCCGCCGGCTTACCTGTTTTCGACAGCATCCGCAGCGGCGTCGCCGGCATTACGGACGGCGTCCGCCTTATTCTCCAGCGCGTCGGCCGCGTTTTCCGCCGCGTCCTCAGCGCTGCCTGACAGGTTGTCGGCCAGCGCTTCCATGTTCGCGGCCTGATTGTCGAGGGCGTCCGCCTGGTTATCGTAAGCGTTCTCGATCCTGTTCTCCTCCTTCGATCCGCACGCGGCGAGAGCGATGAGGCTGGCCAGGCCAAGAACTTTTGCGAAGGTTTTCACGGGCTTTTTCTCCTGTTGCGCCCCCTGGGGCATAAAGCAATCGACAACGGACCCGGACAGCTTGCCGCCGGCCACGGACCCTAACGCGCATCAACCGGTCGCGCCGCCGATGGTTCCGGCCGCACACTCGCTTCGTCGCATTCGTGCCCTATTTTTTCAGGGAATCGCGGATTTCCCGCAGCAGCAGCACATCTTCGGGCGTCGGCGCGGCTTCGTCCTCCGGCTTGGTCATGACCCGGTTCACCAGCTTGACCAGCAGGAAGATGATGAAGGCGAGGATCAGGAAATTGACCATCACCGTCAGGAATTCGCCCCACCCCAGCATCGCGACGCCCGCGGCCTTCAGGTCGACATAGCTTTCGGGATTACCCGTGAACCCGGCGGGTATGTCACCCAGCCGCACGAAATAGCGCGAAAAATCCGCGCCGCCGAACAGAAATCCGACCACCGGCATGATCAGGTCGTCGGTCAGCGACTTGGTGATGGTGGCGAACGCCCCGCCGATGATCACGCCGACGGCCAGATCAATGACGCTCCCACGGTTTATGAACGCCTTGAACTCGTTAAGCAGTCCCATCATCCATTCCTTAATGCTCTTACTGGCCGTGACATGGCCCGTTGCACGGGTTCAGACAACATCCTATTTGCAGTGACGAAACAAAAGCCGAGGTATGGTCCATGCTGTTATCCCGTCGCCTGCCCGCCGCCCTGCTTCCGCTGCTTGCGGCGCTCGGCCTGTCCGCCTGCGGCATCAACAGCGTGCCCACCGCCGAGGAGGCGGCCAAGGCGAAATGGGCCGATGTCCAGGCCCAGTATCAGCGCCGCGCCAATCTGGTCGGCAATCTGGTCGCGACGGTCAAGGCGGCCGGCAAGCAGGAACAGGACACGCTGGTCAGAGTGACCGAAGCGCGCGCAAAGGCCACGTCAGTACAGGTTACGGCCAACGATCTGTCCGACCCGGCCAAGGTCGCGCAGTTCCAGGCCGCGCAGGCCCAGTTGAGCCAGGGGCTGGGCCGGCTGCTCGCTTCGGTCGAAGCGTATCCGGACCTTAAGGCAAACCAGAATTTCCTCGATCTCCAGTCGCAGCTGGAAGGGACGGAAAACCGCATCGCCGTCGCCATCCGCGATTATAACGAGGCGGTCCGCGCCTATAACACCCGCATCCGCACCTTCCCCGACGCGATCGGCGCGAAGATCGTTCACGGCGTCCAGCCGATGACCCCGTTCCAGGCGACGACGCCCGATGCGCAGGAAGCGCCAAAGGTTGATTTCGGCGGTTGATGCCATGATCCGCCGGCTGATCCTGATCCTGGCGCTGTTGGCATTCGCGCCAGCGGCCATGGCGCAGGATTTCCCCAAACTGACCGGGCAGGTGGTCGATGCGGCCAACCTGCTCGACGACGCGCAGGAGGCGGCGCTGACCGCCAGACTGGCGGAACTGGCAACGCAGTCCGGGCGGCAGGTGGTGGTCGCCACCGTTCCCGATCTGCAAGGGTATGACATCGGCGATTATGGTTACCGGCTTGGGCGGGCATGGGGCATCGGCGACCAGAACCGCAATGACGGCGCCCTGCTGATCGTCGCGCCCAATGAACGCAAGGTGCGGATCGAGGTCGGGTACGGGCTCGAAGGGATCATGACCGACGCCCTGTCGGCCCAGATCATCCGCAACGCCATCACCCCTCGGTTCAAGGCGGGAGACATGGCCGGCGGCATCGCGGCCGGTGTCGAACAGATCGGCGCGCTGCTCGCCCTGCCGCCCGAGGAGGCAAAGGCACGCGCGGCACAGGCGGCCGCGCAGGCGCAGGGAAATGACGGGGGCGACGGCGCGGTGCTGGCCATCTGGATCACCCTGTTCATCGTCTTCTTCTTCGTCCTGCCGATGATGTCGCGGATGAAGGGCGGACGGCGCTATCGCGGCGGCGGCGGCCCGGTGATCCTCTGGGGTCCCGGCGCAGGTGGTTCAGGCGGCAGTTCGGGCTGGGGCTCGGGCGGTGGATCGGGTTGGGGCGGCGGCGGCTTTTCGGGCGGCGGCGGCAGTTTCGGCGGCGGCGGAGCATCGGGCGGATGGTAAAGCCCATATATCTGACCCAGGCCGATCACGATCTGGTCACGGCGGCGGTCGCCGACGCCGAAGCGGCGACGTCGGGGGAGATCATGACGATCGTCGCCCGCCGGTCCGACAGCTATCATGATGTGGGGCTGAGCTGGGCGGCGGCGGCGACGTTCGTCATGCTGGCGCTTATCGCCGCCTTCCCCGACCATCTGCGCGCCCTGCTGTCCGCACTGCTGCGCGACTGGGACCATGAACTGGCGGACTGGAAACTGCTGACCGGCACGCTCGGCCTGCTGCTGCTCGTCTTTCTGGTCGTGCGCTATATGCTGGCCATCATGCCGCTGCGTATGCTGGTCACGCCGGCCGCGACCAGGGCGCGGCGGGCACGGCGGCGCGCCATATTGCTGTTCCGCACCGCCGCCGAGGCCCGCACGCGGGCCCGCACGGGCGTGCTGCTCTATTTGTCGCTGGACGAACACCGCGCCGAAATCGTCGCGGACCGCGCGATCAGCGGCAAGGTCGCCCCGGAAATATGGGGCGATGCCATGGCGGCGCTGATCGATGCGGTCCGCGCCGGGCAGCCGGGCGCTGGTCTGGCGGAGGCGGTGCGCAGGATCGGCCTCATCCTGGCCGCGCATTTTCCCCGCGATGCCGATGACAGCAACGAATTACCCGACAGGCTGATCGAATTATGACCGACGACCGCGACGCGCCCGAACAGATCATGTGGGAAGGCCGCTTCATCACCGCGAAACGGCGGGGCCGGTGGGAATATGTGGGACGCGCGCGGGGTATCCGCGCCGCGGTCATACTGGCCATCGACGAAGCGGCGGACGGTCGCCACATCCTGCTGGTCGACCAGTATCGCGTTCCGCTGGGCAGGCGCTGTATCGAACTGCCCGCCGGGCTGGTCGGCGACGAGGAAGAGGGGGAGGACGCCGCGCGCGCCGCCGCGCGCGAACTGGAGGAGGAAACCGGCTATCGCGCAACGACGCTTGACGAGGCAGGCGATTTCTTCAGTTCGCCCGGTATGGTGTCGGAAAGCTTCACCCTGTTCCGCGCCACCGGCATGCGCAAGACGGGCGAAGGCGGCGGGGTCGCGGGGGAGGACATTCATGTCCACCGCGTGCCCGTCGCCGCCATCGCCGATCGGATCGCCGCCTGGCGGCGCGAAGGCTATGCGATCGACGTCAAGCTGCTGTTGCTGCTCGGCGCCGACCTGATGGCGTAACGGGTCCGCGCGCCCGACCGCACGATCAGGGAATCCTGTACCAGGCGGCGATCCGGTCAAGCGCCAGGGTCAGCACCAGCTTGCCCGCGCGCGTCGGCCAGCCGAGCGCGCGTTCGGCGGCCGCCAGCCCTTCGCCCGCGCACACCACGCGCCAGGTGATGTCGGACAGCCCCGGCCCGGCGGCGGCGATCGCGCCGTCGAACCGTTCGCGCGCGGACAGTTGCGCCAGCGTCGGATCGGCCGCCCGCCCCGGACCGCGCCGTCCGGCGGCCGGTGGCGCGGCATCCCAGCGCATGGTCACCCGCGCGCCCAGCCCGGCCTTTTCCCAATCGGCGCGCAGCCTGTCGCCGGCGGCATGATGACGATCCGACAGTAATCCGCGGGCATGCAGCCAGGTCAGCGGCGATTCGCCCAGATGGACCGTCACCGCCTGATACCGGCCCGAAGGGTCCTCTACCGTCCGTTCGACATGCGTGGCACGCATTGCGTTTCCTTCCCTCTGCTGATGATCGGGGGGCTTGCCATATTGGATGGTTTGTAGGAAAGGTAAAACCAGATAGGTTATTTAGGACGCGTTATGATCACCCGGATACGCGCGGTGCGCAAAAGCAAGGGCCTTACACTGGAACAGGTCGGCGCGCTGTGCGACCCGCCCACCACCGCCCAGACGATCGGCCGGCTGGAGACGGGCACCCGGACCGTTTCGGTCAAATGGCTCAACC
>JBFWMJ010000074.1:0-14167 GCA_050251675.1 Sphingobium sp. | reverse complement strand
CCATAAGTACATAACAAGAACAAATGGAACAAGGCGCGGTTTTTAGCGGTTTATGTCGCTAATACAGGATCAGCCGTGCGCATAGCAAGGCAGAAAGCGGTTATAATGCTCACACTTCTCTCGGCGTTGGTGTTTTCCGGTGCATTCGTCCTTGCGATCGGCACGATCGGCGGGATGCTCTTCAGCTATCGTGATAAGATGATGGCGGCCCTTCTGGGCACGTCACGCACACGGGATGTGCCGGCCTGTTCGATACATATCACCCGGCGGCGCGGATCGCGCCGCGGCATGCGCTTCGGCCCGACGAAGCCGGCCAGCGCCCTCGCCGCCTGATCATTTCAGGGGAGCGGCGGCTCCCGGTCGGGCGCAGCATGCCGCGTGCGGGCATAGGCCAGTATCCCGAAAGGGATGGTCGCAAGATAAAGCGTGCTCAGCAGCAGCAAGGTCAGCCAGGGATCGGTGATCAGCAGCGCCGCCATCAGCCCGGCCAGCGCAATCGCCTCCAGCCTGATCCGTTTACGCAAACGCAGCGCTGACCAGCTATAGGTGGCGATGTTGGAAATCATCAGGAACGCGACGAAAGCCGTCCAGGGTGCGACCACATACCAGGCCTGGAATATCGGTTCCCGCGTCACCAGCCACAGATAGAGCGGCACGAAGGTCAGGCCGGCCCCGGCGGGTGCGGGAACGCCGGTCAGAAATCCGGCCGATTTGTGCGACTGTTCCTGCGAATCGATATTGGCGTTGAACCGGGCCAGCCGGAGCGCGCAGGCAAGCGCATGCGCCAATGCGATCACCCAGCCGAATTTGGGCATGGCGTGCAATGACCACAGATAGAGGATCAGCGTCGGCGCGACCCCGAAGGCGATCGAATCCGACAGCGAATCCAACTCCGCGCCGAACCGGCTTTCCCCGCGCAACAACCGCGCGATACGGCCGTCCAGCCCGTCGAGCACACCGGCGATGAGCACGGCCAGAACGGCCCGCTCCCACTCCCCCGATATGCCATAGCGCACCCCGGTCAGACCAAAGCACAGCGCCATCGCGGTTACGGCATTGGGCGCCAGCATGCGCAGCGTGATGCCCCGGCGCACACCATGTGGGATCGCGCGCCGCTGCCGCCTCATTGCTGGATGCCCGACACGGTCCGCCGGTCGCCCATCTGGCCCAGGATGGTTTCACCCGCCACCGCCCGCTGGCCCAGCACGACACGCGGCGCGGTGCTGGCGGGCAGATACACGTCCACCCGGCTGCCAAAGCGGATCAGGCCGATACGCTGGCCGGCCGCTATCATGTCGCCGGGCTTGACGAAGGGGACGATGCGCCGCGCCACCAGCCCTGCAATCTGGGTGAAACCGATGCGCACGCCGTCATGCCGCTCGACCAGTATATGCTGGCGCTCATTATCCTCGCTCGCCTTGTCGAGATCGGCATTGAGGAACTTGCCGGAAATATAGACAACGGATTTCACGGTCCCGCCGATCGGCGTGCGGTTGATGTGGACGTCGAACACACTCATGAAGATCGATATGCGGATCAGCGGCTGATCGCCCAGCCCGTCCGCGCCCGCCATTTCACGCGGCGGCGGCACGCGCTGGATCAGGGTGATCAACCCGTCGGCCGGCGCGATGATCGCCTGCTCGTCCTGGGGCACGGCGCGGATGGGATCACGGAAGAACGCCAGCACCCATCCGGTGACGATCAGCATGATCCACCCCGGCACCGACCACCCGAGCAGGAACAGCAGGCCGGTGATCCCGCCGGCGATCGCGCCGAATTTCATGCCTTCGGGATGGACGCTGGGAAAGCGCCATTTTACATTACCGCCTGCGGCGATCGTGATCTCGTCATTATCCATGGCCATCGTCTTTACGGGCTGCCCCTGCCGCTGACAACGACCGATGGCGCCTTGCGTGCCGCACCGCACCGCAAAGGTTTGAACATCGACGTGGCTTTGCTAAGGGCGGTCGCACGTTCCACCCAACAGAAGGCGAAGCACGCGCATGGCGAAGATCAAGGTCAAGAACCCGGTCGTGGAGATCGACGGCGACGAGATGACGCGGATCATCTGGCAATGGATCCGTGAGCGGCTGATCCTCCCCTATCTGGACATCGACCTCAAATATTACGATCTGTCGGTCGAAAATCGCGACGCCACCAGCGACCAGGTCACGATCGACTGCGCCAACGCGATCAAGGAACATGGCGTGGGCGTCAAGTGCGCCACGATCACCCCGGACGAAGCGCGGGTCGAGGAATTCGGCCTGAAGCAGATGTGGAAGTCGCCCAACGGCACGATTCGCAACATATTGGGCGGCGTCGTGTTCCGCGAACCGATCGTCATCAGGAATGTGCCCCGGCTGGTGCCGGGCTGGACCGACCCGATCGTCATCGGCCGCCACGCCTTCGGCGACCAGTATAAGGCGACGGATTTCATCGTTCCCGGCGCCGGCAAGCTGCGCATGGTGTGGGACGGCGAAAATGGCGAGAAGATCGAGAAGGAGGTGTTCGACTTTCCCGGCGCCGGTGTCGCGATGGGCATGTACAATCTGGACGAATCGATCCGCGATTTCGCCCGGGCCAGCATGAACTATGCGCTCGACCGTGGATGGCCGCTGTACCTGTCGACCAAGAACACCATCCTCAAGGCCTATGACGGCCGCTTCAAGGACCTGTTCCAGGACGTGTTCGATGCCGAATTCGCTGAACGGTTCAAGGCCGCCGGCATCGTCTACGAACATCGCCTGATCGACGACATGGTCGCCTCCGCGCTCAAGTGGAGCGGCAAGTTCGTCTGGGCGTGCAAGAATTACGATGGCGACGTCCAGTCGGATACGGTGGCGCAGGGCTTCGGCTCGCTGGGCCTCATGACCTCCGTCCTGCTGTCGCCCGACGGCAAGACGGTCGAGGCGGAAGCCGCCCACGGCACGGTCACCCGCCATTATCGCCAGCACCAGCAGGGCAAGGCGACGTCGACCAACCCGATCGCCTCCATCTTCGCCTGGACCCAGGGCCTGAGCTTCCGCGGCAAGTTCGACGACACGCCGGAAGTGACCCGGTTCGCCGAGACTCTGGAGAGGGTGTGCATCAAGACCGTCGAGGACGGCGCGATGACCAAGGATCTGGCGCTGCTGATCGGCCCCGATCAGGCGTGGATGACGACCGAGCAGTTTTTCGAGACGATCCGCGTCAATCTGGAAGCGGAAATGGCGAAGGGGAACTGATCGCCGCCTGAGGCTTTCAATACGGAAACGGAACGAGGCGGCGCCGCATGACCGGCGCCGCCTTTTCTTTTGCCCGCTCCCGACAGCCGTTGGGGATGGTATAAGGTCGGATCAGGGATTTTTGAGAAGAGAGCGATGACCACAACCGCAAAGAAGCGCCTGGAAGTCCGCACCGCCACTCCGTCCGACGTGCGCGCCATCCTGCGCCTCATCGCGCGGGCCTATCCCGGCATGCCCAATTATGCGCCGGCCACGGTACGCGGGCAGATCAACAATTTCCCCAATGGCTGTTTCGTCGCGCTCTACGACAACAAGGTCGTGGGCTATTGCGCCACGATGCGGGTCAGCAAGACGATGGCCTTCGCCCATCACGACTGGGAGGAAATCACCGCCAACGGCTTTGGCACGCGGCACAGCGCGGCCGGCGAATGGCTCTATGGCTATGAAATGGCGGTCGATCCCAAGCTGCGCGGCCTGCGCATCGGTCAGCGGCTGTATGACGAACGCAAGGCGCTGGCGGAAGAACTGGACCTGCACGGCATCGTCATCGCCGGCCGCATGCCCGGTTACGCGCGTGCGAAGAGGCGCGTGCAGGGACCGTCCGATTATCTGAACAAGGTGGTGACCGGGAAGCTGCGCGATCAGGTCATCAGCTTCCAGCTCAAGAACCAGTTCGAGCCGCTGGGCGTGCTGGAAAATTATCTTCCCGAAGACAGGCAATCCGACGGGCACGCCGCGCATCTGGTGTGGCGGAACCCCTATGTCGACCCCGACGAAGCGCCCGAGATGCGCGTGCCGCGCGGGGTGGAGAGCGTTCGCCTCGCCACCTGCCAGCTTCAGGCGCGCGCCGTGAAGGATGTCGATGAATTCATCCGCAACATCGAATATTTTGTCGATGTGGCGGCCGATTATCGGTCCGACTTCATCGTCTTCCCCGAATTGTTCACGCTGCCGCTGCTGTCGTTCGAGACGAAGAAGCTGACCCCGCTGGAGGCGATCGACAAGCTGACCGGCTATACCCCGCGTCTGGCGAAGGAACTGACGCGTATGGCGCTTGAATATAATATCAACATCGTCGGCGGATCACATCCGACCCGCGCCGATGACGGCGATATCCAGAATATCGCCTATGTCGCGCTGCGCGATGGGTCGGTCCACACGCAGGAAAAGATCCACCCTACCCCCAATGAGGCATTCTGGTGGAACATCAAGGGCGGCGACAGCCTGGACGTGATCCAGACCGACTGCGGGCCGATCGGCGTGCTGATCTGTTACGACAGCGAATTTCCCGAACTGGCGCGGCGGCTGGTCGATCAGGGCGCGCGAATCATCTTCGTGCCCTTCTGCACCGATTCGCGGCTGGGCTATATGCGCGTGCGCTATTGCGCGCAGGCGCGGGCGATCGAAAATCAATGCTATGTCGTTATGTCGGGCAATGTTGGCAATCTGCCCAATGTCGACAATATGGACATCCAATATGCGCAAAGCGCGATATTGACGCCCTGCGACCTGCCCTTCGCCCGGGACGGCATAGCCGCGGAATCGACCGAGAATGTGGAAACGCTGACAATGGCCGACGTCAACCTGGCAGACCTTAGCTGGGCGCGCGCCGAAGGAACGGTGCGCAATCTGCGCGACCGGCGCTTCGACCTGTATCATATCGACTGGGACAATGCCCCCGACCACAGCCATGCGCAAAGCGGCGGCCCGGTTCCCGCCGGCGGGCATAATGCGCCCGGCGGCGGCTGACGCAAAACCCGCGCGGCGCGGAACTGCCACGGCAGGCGCCTGTCGACGGGCAGGCGCCACGGACCATGTGTCATGCAGGGGCGTTTCGCGCGACAGGCCGACACCCCCTCCCCCGTGATCGTCTCTTCCGCCAGCGTACGGCCTGCCGCACGAAGACGGCCATGCGGGCATCACGCCATGCAACCTTTCACCCCGGTGGCGGGTTAGGGCGGCCATGTCTTCCAACGTGATCCATCGTTTCGATTATGACCGGACGGCGCGCCGACTGGATGTCCAGTTCGTCAGCGGCAATCGCTACAGCTTTTTCGATGTGCCCGAGCGCATCGTCGAAAACATGCGCAAAACCATGTCCAGATGCACATTCTTCAACCACCGCGTCCGTAACCGCTTCCGTTCAGCCCGCATGCACTGAACGTCCACAACGCCCGGGAGTGCGGCCGGGCCGATCGCGCGTCACTCCACCGTCACGGACTTCGCGAGGTTCCTGGGCTGATCGACATCGGTCCCCTTCGCCACCGCGACATGATAGGCGAGCAGTTGCACCGGCACCGCATAGACCAGCGGCGCGATGAGCGGGTGAACCTCCGGCATCTCGATCGTCGCCAAGCACCCTTCACCGGCAAGAGCGATACCTTCCGCATCGGAAATCAGAACGACCTTCCCGCCCCGCGCCTGCACCTCCTGCATGTTGCTGACCGTCTTTTCGAACAACGGGCCGCTGGGCGCGATGACGATGACGGGAACGGCATCGTCGATCAGGGCGATGGGACCATGCTTCATTTCACCGGCGGCATACCCCTCAGCATGGATATAGCTGATTTCCTTGAGCTTCAGCGCGCCTTCCAGCGCCATCGGATAATCCGGCCCGCGCCCCAGATAGAGCACGTCGCGCGCCGCCGCGATGTGGTGCGCCATCGCCTCTATCTCCTCGTCATGGGCCAGCGCCTCGTTCAGGGCGGCCGGGGCTTCGGACAGATGCCAGACGATTTCCGATTCCTCTTCCGGCGTCAGACGGCCCACCGCCCGCGCCAGATTGGCGGCGAACGCGGCCAGCACCGCCAGCTGGCAGGTGAAGGCCTTGGTCGACGCGACGCCGATTTCCGGCCCGGCATGAGTGGGCAGCAACAGGTCGGCCTCCCGCGCCATGGAACTGGTCGGCACATTGACCACCACTGCGATGACCTGCCGCTGCGTCCTGGCATGGCGCAGCGCGGCCAGCGTATCCGCCGTTTCGCCCGACTGGCTGATGAACAGCGCCAGACCGCCTTCTTCCAGCACGGGGTCGCGATACCGAAATTCGCTGGCCACATCGATGTCGCATGCTATGCGCGCGAACTTCTCGAACCAGTATTTCGCGACCAGCCCGGCATAATAGCTGGTGCCACAGGCAACGATGGTGATCCGCCGGATCGTGCTCAGGTCGAAATCCATGTCGGGCAGTGCGACCTGATTGTCCATGCGGCGCAGATAGGCGCGCAGCGTCTGGGCAACGACCACCGGCTGCTCGTAAATCTCCTTCTGCATGAAATGGCGATGGTTGCCCTTGTCGATCAACGCGCCCGATACGCCCGATACCGTGACCGGCCGGTCGACCGGCCGATTATCCCGATCGAAAATCTGCGCCCCGTCGCGGGTCAGGACGACCCAGTCGCCTTCCTCCAGATAGGCGATGCGCTGGGTCAGCGGCGCCAGTGCCAGCGCATCCGACCCCAGATAGGTTTCGCCCTCACCATATCCCACCACCAGCGGCGACCCCAGCCGCGCGCCGATCAGCATGTCGGGATGGCTGCGGAACAGGATGGCGAGCGCGAAGGCACCGTGCAGGCGGGGCAATATCTCCCGCACCGCATCCTGCGGCGACGCGCCCTGTTCCACCCGTTCGCTGACCAGATGAGCGACGACCTCCGTATCGGTCTGACTGTCGAAGACGCGGCCCCGCGCCATGAGTTCGTCGCGCAGCGGCTTGAAATTCTCGATGATGCCATTGTGCACCAGCGCGACTTCGCCGGTCGCATGGGGATGCGCGTTGCTGGTTGTCGGCGGGCCATGGGTCGCCCAGCGCGTATGGGCAATGCCGGTCGTTCCGGGCAGGGGCGCGGCGCGCAATTCCCGCACCAGATTGACCAGCTTTCCTTCCGCCCGTCGACGGTCGATCGCGCCGTCATGGACCGTCGCGACCCCCGCGCTGTCATATCCGCGATATTCCAGGCGTTTCAGCCCGTCGACAAGCCGGTCTGCAACATCGTCCCGACCGATGATTCCGATGATTCCGCACATAGGTGGCTGCATGCCTCAAAAAACATGACAAGAGGTGAACGGACCGCGAAAGCAGGTCCGGCCGCCATTATGTCATGATCGCCGCCCGCGCGACAGAGCCAGTACAGGCCCGCCCCCACATCATCCCGCCGCCGCGATGACCGGCTCGAACTTGGCGGCGGTCAGGCTGGCGCCGCCAACAAGGCCGCCGTCGACATCGGCGATCGCCATCAATGCGGCCGCATTGTCGCCGTTCATCGATCCACCATAGAGGATACGCACCGATGCCGCCTCATCCCCGATCCGGCCGGCCAGCGCGGCGCGCAGCGCGACATGCATCGCCTCCACCGCGTCCATGCCGGGAATGCGGCCGGTGCCGATCGCCCAGATCGGTTCATAGGCGATGGCAAGCCAGTCGGCCGCCGCGCCCTGCGGCAGCGACGCGAGCAGCTGCGCCGACACCACGGCTTCGGCATCGCCCGCATCGCGTACGGCCAGGCTCTCACCCACGCACAGGATGACCTTCAACCCCGCCGCCCTGGCGACCAGCGCCTTGGCCGCGACATCGGCATCGCTTTCGCCCTGATCCTGCCGGCGCTCGCTATGCCCGACGATGGTCCAGCTGGCCCCCGCCTGCGCCAGCATCGCGGCGGACAGGCATCCGGTATGCGCGCCGCTCTCCTGCATATGACAATCCTGCGCACCGATGAAGGCGGCCCGCTTCACCGCGTCGGCCGGAGCGATCAGCGTCGCGGGCAGGCACAGCCCGACCTCCACGGCAGGATGTGCGGCAGCAACGGCGCCGATGGCCTCGACCTCCGCCAGCTGTTCCTTCAGCCCGTTCATCTTCCAGTTGCCAACCACCAGCTTGCGCCTGCTCATGCCCTGTCTTGCCTCCCTTTAGCCGCTGTCTCATTCATGCTGCGCGCCATGCGATGGCCGCGCCGGGCCGATTTGTCCAGTCCGGCGCGCCATGCCGCACTTGCCGCCACGCCAATCGACGCCTAGAAGCAGGCGGCCACATAACGCCGCAGGTTACGCACGCTCATGCTTTCTTTCTTCCGCCGCACGACCAAGTCCAAAATCGGCATGTTCGTGGGCCTGTTCGTGCTTGCGCTCATCGCCTTTGCCTTTGCCGCGGGCGACATTACCGGCAACCAGTTCAGCGGGTCCATCAGCCGCGGCGACACGGTGGCCAGGGCGGGCGGCTCGAAACTGAGCATGAACGAATTTCAGGACCGCGTGCAGCGCGTCTATGAAAATGCGCGGCGGGCCAATCCCGGCTTGCAGATTTCCGAATTCTTCGCTCAGGGCGGCGGGCAACAGGTCTATGACCAGCTGGTCGCGGCCATGACGCTGAACGAATATGCGCGGGATCAGGGCATGCATATCAGCAAGCGGCTGGTCGACGCCCAGATCGCCCGTGTCCCGGCGTTCCAGGATGCCGCCGGCAACTTCAGCCAGGACCTGTTCCGCCAGTTGCTGGCGCGCGAGCGGATAACCGAACAGGCGCTGCGCGACGATTTCCGGCGCGAACTTCTTGAAAAGCAGGTGCTCGGTCCCGTGGGTCTGGAGGCGAAGGTGCCGGCCAGCATGGTGCTGCCCTATGCCTCGCTGCTGCTGGAAGCACGGCAGGGCGCGATCGCGGCAATTCCCGCCATGGCCTTCGTCGACAAGAAGGACCCGACCGAAGCGCAGCTTGCCGCCTATTACAAGGCCAATGCGGATCGCTTCACCATCCCCGAACAGCGGCGGGTCCGCTACGCCATTATCGATTCGGATCGCTTCGTTCAGGCATCGCAGCCGACCGACGCCGAAATTCAGGCCTATTACAACCAGAACAAGGCGCAATATGGCGCCCGCGAGAATCGCAGCGTCGAGCAGCTGGTTCTGCCGACCGAGGCCGCGGCAAAGGCGATCGCCGATCAGGTCAAGGCCGGCAAGACGCTGGCCGACGCCGCGAAAGGCGCCGGCCTCGCCACATCCGACCTCAAGGATCAAAGCCGCGCCGCATTGACCACGCTTTCCTCCGCCGCGGTCGCGGACGCCGCGTTCGCCGCCGGGCGCGGCGAACTGGTCGGGCCGGTGCGCGGATCGCTGGGCTGGGTGGTGCTACGCGTAACCGCCATCGACACGGTTGCGGCCCGTCCGCTCGCTGCGGCGCGGGACGAGATTGCCAGAACGCTCCGGGCACAAAAGGAAAAACGCCTTCTGTCCGAGTTCACGGGCAAGATAGAGGATGCGGTCGCAGATGGCGCGACGTTCGAGGAAGTGGCCAAGGATAACGGTCTGAAACTGGAAACCTCGCCATTGATGCTCGCTTCCGGCCGTCAGGTGGAACAGGTCGCGGCTGAACCGCCGGCTGATGTCGTGCCACTGCTGCCGGCCGTTTTCGCGATGAGCGCGGACGATGACGCGCAACTGGTTCCGATCGTTCCCGACAAACGCTATGCGCTGGTTGCGCCGGGCGAAATCGTCGCTGCCGCGCCGCCGCCGCTCGCAAAGGTCCACGCCGCCGTGGTCGCGCAGTTCAAAATGAACCAGGGCAATGCCAAGGCAAAGGCGCTGGCCGAGCAGATTCGGGCAAAGGTAGCCAAGGGCGAAAAACTGAGCGCGGCGATCGCCGCCGCCGGCGTGCCCCTGCCCGCGCCGCAGACCGTATCGGGCCGGCGCGCCGACATATTGCGCGGGGACCAGCGCCCCCCCGCCGAGGTCGCGATGCTCTTCGCCATGGCTCCAAAAAGCATCAAGACGATGCCCATGGGTCAGGATCGCGGCTATTTCGTGATCCAGCTCGACGCCATCAAGCGCGGTGACGCCGGCAAGGAAACCGAGCTGCTCGCTCAGGTCCGCGATCAGCTGGGGCAGGTCGCCGGCGAGGAATATCGCCTGCAATTCCAGCATGCCGCTGAAAAGCATCTGCGGGTCACCCGCAAACCGGCCGCCGTGGCCGGTGCCCGGAAAGCGTTGAGCGCCAACAACAGCGACGTGCAATAAAGCATGGCGGCATCAGCGAGGGATGATGGCATAACCGCCGCGCGGGCGGCGCTGAAGGCCGGGCGGTCGGCGCTGGTGTGGCGACGGCGGATCGCCGACACCGACACACCGATTTCCGCCGCGCTCAAACTGTTCGAGCCCGATCGTGGCGATTTTCTGCTGGAATCGGTGGAGGGCGGCGCGGTACGCGGCCGTTACAGCCTGATCGGCCTGGCGCCCGACCTCGTCTTCCGCGCACAGGGCAAGGCGGCCGAAATCAACCGGCAATGGGCGACCGACCGGGACGCCTTCACCCCCGCCGGCGACGACGCGCTCGCCGCGCTGCGTGCGCTCGTCGCCGAATGCCGCGCGGAACAGGATGGGGCGCTGCCCGCGGCGCTCGCCTGTCTGGTCGGGTATTTCGGATATGAAACTGTCGGTCTGGTCGAAAAACTGCCCCGCCCCGCCCCCAATCCGATCGCCCTGCCCGACATGCTGTTCGTCCGCCCAACGGTCATCCTGGTGTTCGACCGTCTCGCCGACGTGCTCTATCTGGTGGCGCCCGTGTGGAAGGGCAGTTTCACCGACGCCGACGGCGCGGTGTCGGATGCGCTTGAACGGATCGATGCCGTCGCCGCCCGCCTTGCCGCGCCGTTCACGCCCGCTCCCGCACCTGCCACCATTGCCGATGTCGCCGTGACCCCCGTGCTCGAACCCGGCCGCTATGCCGCCATGGTCTACCGGGCGAAGGATTATATCATGGCCGGCGACATATTTCAGGTCGTGCTGGCGCAGCGTTTCACCAGCCCCTTCACCTTGCCGCCGATCACCCTGTATCGCGCGCTGCGACGGATCAATCCGTCGCCTTTCCTCTATTATCTGGACCTGCCCGGCTTTGCTCTGATCGGGTCGAGCCCGGAAATCCTGGTCCGGGCACGCGATGGCGAAGTGACGATCCGGCCGATCGCCGGCACGCGCCCGCGCGGACGCACCGCCACGGAGGATGCGGAGAATCGCGAAAGCCTGCTCGCCGATCCCAAGGAACGAGCAGAGCATCTCATGCTGCTGGACCTTGGCCGCAACGATGTCGGCCGCGCGGCCAGCGCGGGCAGCGTGACCGTGACCGACAGCTATACGGTCGAATTCTACAGCCATGTCATGCACATCGTGTCGAACGTGGTCGGCCGGCTTGCGCCCGGCAAGGACGCGCTCGACGCGCTGTTCGCCGGCTTCCCGGCAGGCACCGTGTCAGGCGCGCCGAAAGTGCGCGCGTGTGAGATCATCGCGGAACTGGAGCCGGAAACGCGCGGCGCCTATGCCGGCGGCGTGGGCTATTTCGGCCCGGACGGCAATATGGACAGCTGCATCGTCCTGCGCACGGCGGTGCTGAAGGACGGGGTCATGCATGTGCAGGCCGGCGCCGGCATCGTCGCCGACAGCGTGCCCGAATATGAACAGCGCGAGTGCGAAGCGAAGAGCGGCGCGCTGCTGGCCGCCGCGCGCGAGGCGGTGGCACTGGCACGCGAACCGGGCTTCGGGCAATAGAAATAGGGCGCGCGCCGGGTCAGCCCCTGACCACTTCCCCTCCCTGCCAGACCATCAAGATCCGGCCCGTCAAATCCCGCCTTTTAATTCAACCCATGTCGGCGCGTGGTCGCTCGCCCTCTCGCGGCCACGAAAATCCCGGTCGACCTGGGCATCGATCAGCCGGTCGGCGGCAGCCGGGCTGAGCAGCAGATGGTCGATGCGAAAACCCGCATCGCGCGGCCACGCATTCATCTGATAATCCCAATAGGTCCACACCCCGCCGGCGGGATGACGGCTGAGCAGCGCATCGGTCCAGCCGTCATTCAGCAGGCGGCGATAGGCCGCGCGGCTTTCCGGCTGCATCAGCGCATCGTCCGCCATGGCCTTGACCGAATAGACGTCCCGGTCGCGCGGAATGACATTATAGTCGCCGGCGAGGATGGCGGGCACTTCCTCCGCCCATATTTCCGCCGCCCGCTCCCGCAGCCGCCGCATCCAGCGCAGCTTATAGTCGAACTTGGGGCCCGGCTGCGGATTGCCGTTGGGCAGGTAGATGCTGGCGACGCGCAGCCCCTTCACATCCGCCTCCAGATAGCGGCTATGCTCGTCCTCCGGCTCTCCCGCCAGCCCGCGACACACCTCCATCGGCTGCTCGCCCCGCGCCAGCAGGGCCACGCCATTGAACCCCTTCTGCCCGTGCCACACCGCACCATAACCGGCGGCCTCGATCTCCTTGATCGGAAAGGTCTCGTCGGATGTCTTGATTTCCTGAAGGCAGGCGACATCCGGCCGCGTTTCGTCCAGCCATTCCAGCAGGCGGGGCAGGCGCGCCTTGATCCCGTTGATGTTGAAGGTCGCGATGCGCATGGGGCTTTCTCTCCGAACGCGTGACAAGAGGGTCACAGGACGATCAGGACAGGTTGCCTACACGGAAAAGCTGGTCCCGCAACCGCAGCCCGCCGTTGCGTTGGGATTGGTGACCTTGAACGCCGCGCCGCCCAGGTCCGACACGAAATCGACCGCCGATCCGCGCACCAGATCAAGGCTGATATCGTCGACCACCAGCGTAACGCCATCGGTTTCAACCGCCAGATCATCGTTTTCGACCGAATCGGCCAGGCCGAAACGATATTGGAATCCCGAACAGCCGCCCCCCTCGACGGCCAGACGCAGGATCGCCGGCTTTTGCTGCCTGGCGGCGATCGCGGCGACGCGCGCGGCGGCGGCGGGGGTGAGGATGATGTCAGTCATGCCCGATAGATAGGGTCAGGCGAAAGGCCGGGCAAGCCACGGCACAATCCGCTCACGAAATAACAGGGCGGCATATGCGATGGCAGGCCGTCGTGCGGCGACGCCGCCCCGACCCGCTTCGATCAGTGCGCCGCCTTTTCCTGCGCGCTGGTCGGGCCACCCATGGCCACCGGCGGCTTGGTGTTCATCGCGATCAGATAATCGGGACCGGCGACGAAGGGAATGGGATTGATCGCCACGCCTTCGACCCGCACTTCGTAATGAAGATGGCTGCCGGTCGAACGGCCGGTCGACCCCATCAGGCCGACGATCTGTCCACGCCGGACATAGCTGTTGGGCGCAACCAGCAGCTTCGACATATGGGCATAGCGCGTTTCCATGCCCCCGCCGTGCGAAATCTGGACCAGATTGCCATAGCCGCTGGCCCAGCCCGCACGGCTGACGATGCCGTCGGCGGTCGCGTGGATCGGCGTGCCGACAGGCCCGGGAATATCGACCCCCTTGTGCATCCGCGCCCTGCCGTTGAATGGATCGGACCGGACACCGAAATTCGAGGTCAAAGACAGCTTCGCCACCGGGCGGCCCGACGGGATATAAGCCGCGGACTTCGCATTGCCATCCATGCGCTGCATGCTGCTGAACAGGTTGGAAAAGCCGGCGTCGGACGGACCGAGCGTGCTCATATTGACTTCCGACGCATCGCCATAGGGATCGTCCGATGCCTGAGCCGGCGCCGCCGCGCACAAAATTGCCAGGGCGCCTGCCGCGCCGCAGGTTTTTGTGCTGCCTTTGACCGAGCGGAACAAAGCAGACCCGAAAATGTTTATTGAACGAAGAACCATGCCGACCCCGACTAACTCACCGGAGGATTTGCCCCTCTCGGTGCTCCCCGTTTCCATACAATAGCGGCGTAGAGCCGCCCCCGTCGCTGCACCCTGCCCATCGCTGGTCATGTTGCAAGCGCGACATAATAATCACGCGTTAAACCGGCCTGTCGACGCGCCGAATGGTTGAACGGCGGCTTAACAGCCCCTTTGAAATGGCGTTTCACCAGAATCTGATACTGTTCCGGCACGGATATCCCCGCCCCGTCCGCCTTGTGGGCGAACCATCGGGTGACGGCCGCCACATGGCGAATCTCGTCCGACAGGATACGGCGCAGCATCCGGGCGGTAACGGCGTCG
>JBFWMJ010000073.1:0-14240 GCA_050251675.1 Sphingobium sp. | reverse complement strand
ATGCCGGCGCGCTTCAGGTCGCGGGCGTCGAAACGCTCGACCTGATCAGCCCCGCCGCCGACATCCCGATCGCCCGCACACAGGCCGCCCACCCCGTCAGCATCACGTTGACGGTGGCGTCATGACCGCCGACCTCCTTCCCCCCAACGCCACGCCGCTGGAGCGCGCCCTGTCGCTCGCGCCGGCGGCCTCGCTTGCCGATGTGCCGGTACAGATCGACCGGCTGTGGAACCCTGCCACCTGTCCGGCGCCGTTACTGCCATGGCTCGCATGGGGCCTGTCGATCGACATCTGGGACAGCGCCTGGACGGAAGCGGAAAAACGCGCCGCCATCGCCGACGCGATCCTGTTTCAGCGGCGAAAGGGCACGCCGGCGTCGCTGCGGACGGTGCTTGATCGCTTCGACCCGCTGATCCGCATTGTCGAATGGTTTGAGGATCGCGGCACGCTCGACCCCTTTCATTTCCGGCTGGAACTGCCGCTGCTCGCCGAAAGCGCCGTCGTCTACGACGAACAGCTGGTGGCCCGCATCCTGCGCGACATCGCCCAGGTGAAGCCGGTGCGCGCGCAGATGCTCGCTGTCTTCCGCCTGCGGGCGGAAGCGCGCGGATGGCTCGTTTCGGCGGCGCAGGCGGGCGGGCTGGTACGGCTCGAAACCGACACCGACGCGGACAGTGCGCTTGATCCGGTCTGGCACAGCTATCTGCAAACCCGCGACGGCGAACCGATGCTGACGCGCGCCGCCGCTTTTCTGGAGGCCTGACGCCTATGGCCGATCCGATCCGCTTCATGCTCACCATTGCCGGCATCGACGCCTTGATCAATGCGCAGTCCGGCGCGACCGAACCTGTCCGCATCGTCTCGCTCGGCCTGACCGAACAGGCGTTCGTGATGGCGCCGACCATCACCGCCCTGCCCGGCGAACACAAACGCATCACCACGATATCGGGCGAGACGGTGGACGAAACCGTCATCCACATGACCGCCCAGGACCTGAGCGAGGACATATACGATCTGTGCGGGCTGGGCCTCTATCTGGAGGACGGGACGCTGTTCGCCGTCTACAGCCAGCCCACGCCGCTGTTCCGCAAGGTGTCGATCGCCTTCTTCCTGCTGGCGCTCGACATCACCTTTTCCAGCGACGTGGCCGGCGATATCGTATTCGGCGACACGACCTTCCTGATGCCGCCGGCGACCCGCACGGTCAGGGGCGTCGCACGCCTCGCCACGCCCGAAATGGCTGATGAGGGGGCCGACGACGAAACGATCATCACCCCTCTCCTTTTGGAGCAACGGCTGGGCGCCCTTGCCCAGCTGATCGACACGGACGTCGATGGCCTTGGCCAGGCACTGGCGGCGTTGCTGGCCCGGACCGTAACGGGCGGCGGGCTGGTGACAGGCGGCGGCAATCTGTCCGCCAGTCGGGTTCTCACCGTCCTTGCGGCCTCGGCCGCCGACGTCGCCGCCGCGACTGCCACCGACAGGGCGATCACGCCCGCCGCGCTGTCCGGCCTTGCCCGCGACATTGCCGCGAATGGCTATGCCACGCTGCCCGGCACCGGCGGGCTGATCCTGCAATGGGGGCAGGCAAGCGCGCTGCCGAACACCACCACCAACATCCTGTTCCCGATCGCCTTTCCGACGGGAACCCTTGCCGTGGTCACCAATGGCGGCACGGCGGGCGGACCCGACAGCCAGGACAATCCCCCGGTGCTGATCGTGTCGGGCATCACGCTCAGCGGTTTCGCCGTCTTTTCGGCCGATGACACCGCCGGCATGCAATCCTTCATGGCGCTGGGGTACTGACCGATGATCTATTTTTCAGCCAGTGCGGCCGGTTTCCTTGACGACGCGATCCATGATCGGATTCCGGCTGATGCGGTGCCCGTCCCTGCGGCCCGCCACCGCGAACTGCTGGCGGCGCAGGGCAGCGGCGCGACCATCCAGCCCGACGCGGCCGGCAAACCGCGCATCGTCCGGCACGGCGCGACGATCGACGCGCGCCGCGCGGCCCTTGCCCGTCAGGTAAAGCGCGAAGCGGCCCGGCGCATCGGGGATATCGCCCCGATCTGGCGCCAGTTGAACGACCAGCGCGCCCCGTCGGCGGAAAGCGCCGCCCGCTTCGCCCGTATCGATGCCGTCCGCGCCGCCTCCGACGCGATCGAACGCGAAATCGCCGCGGCGCCCGCCACCACGATCGACGCCATCGCCATCGCGCTCCACCCTCTCTGGCCTGCGGAGTAGACCATGCCGCGCATTCAGGACCTGCCACCGCTGGATGAACTTGCCGGCGATGAAATGATGATCGTTGAAGACAGCGAATCCACCAAGCGTATGGGCATCGGCGCCCTGGCAACCCGCGCCGCGCTGGAGGAGGTTGAGGCGCGGACGCCCGTCACCGGCCTGTTTGAAACGACCGTTCTCGCCGATCTGTTCGTCGTCGATGACGATGGCCGCAAGGTCGCCGAATATCCCGACCCTGCCATCGCCGCGCTGGAGAACACGGCGGCGATCGGGTCCACCTACGAAACCACCGACGTCCACACCGGCGCGATCATGTTCGACCGGACAGGCCGCGTGGTGGCGGAACTGGCGCCGATGGAAGACGTGCGCGCGGCGGCGGCCCAGCTTGCCGGCCTGGTGCGGGCGCCGGTCACCGGCGTGTACGAAAGCACCGATCGCGCCGGCCTTATCGTCCTCGATGACGATGGCCGCAAGGTCGCCGAATTTCCTGACCCGGCTATCGCCGCGCTGGAGAGCCGCGCGGCCATCGGGGCAACCTTCGAAACGACCGACGTCTACACCGCCGCGATCATCCGCGATCCGGCCGGTCGGGTCGTATCCGAAGCGCCGTCGCAGCTGGCGCTTGACGCGGCACGTCCGACGACGGTGCAGGAAGTCATCGACGCGCGCGGATCGATGGCGACGCTTTCGGATCGGCTCGCCCCAACTGTCACCGCCGATGGCGCGCCGATCGCCGACCAGTATGGCAAATCCTTCCTGCGCCAGTGCCACTTGCGCCTGACGAAGCGGGCGCTGCCCGTACCCGAGCCGGCGCAGATCATCATCAACCTGTTCGGGGACAGCTTTACCCACAACCCAGCACGCTGGTCGGGACCGTTCGCGGAGATCATGGCGGCCCTTTATGGCGATGCCGGTGGCGGATGGTGCGGCTTCGGGTTTCTGCCATCGGGCAACGTCGCGCCATGGACCGTCGCCAACCAACCGACTTTTCGCCAGGGCAATGCGCGCCCGGCGCTCTATCCGACCGTCCATATCGGTGGCGGCATCGGCGGCTATTCGACCCATGCGGGGCCGGACCTCGCCATGCTCACGCTCGCGGCGACCGGCGATGCGGTTTATCAGGGCTATCCGGCGTTGCCTGTCCATAATGGCTGCGACCTGTTGTTCTACGGATCGGCCGATGGCGTCATCGAATATGCGTGGGGCGATTATGTGTCCGGCGATCCGGCGAACCCGGCATCGTACAGCTTCGATTTCAGCACATCGCTGCCGGTGCAGGGCACCGTGAACACCACGCAGATCGCCGATATAAAGGCGGACATGCCGGTCGGCGCCGGGATGCTGCGTGTCGCCCGTCAGGCCGGCACAGCCCGGCTGTTCGGTGTCAACCTTACTTCAGATGCGCCCGGCGTGCGCGTGAACAAACTCGCCGCGACCGGATCGAACATCAGGCAGTGGGCAAATGCCCCGGCCACGCAATGGGAGGCCGGCGTTGCCGCGCTGGGCGCGCATACTGCCATCTATATGGACGGCACCAACAGCCAGTCGCAGGGCTATTCAGCAGCGACCTGGGGTGCGCACCTGACGACGCTGGTCGGCAGGATACGCGCCGCGACGCCCGGCATCGACGTGCTGATCGCCACGCCGCCCGAAAACCAACGCCCGGCCAACCCGATCCCGATGACCGCCTATGCGCGGGAAGGGCGCCGTCAGGCGATGACCCTGCGAACCGCCTTTGCCGACATGCAGCGCGCGTTCGGCGATCCGGCGAACCCCGCTGAATATGGGTTCGCCGGCGCGGTCCCGCTCTTTGTCTCCGACCTCATCCACCCGGACCCTCAAACCGGCGGCCGACTGCTGCTCGCCGAGATGATGGCCATGGTGACACCCTTCTGACCTTCCAAGGAGCTTTGGCTATGGCTGTTTCAGGTGTTCCGTCCTTTTCCGCGCCCGGAATTCTCGCCGACCCGTCGCGCCCGTTTCCGGTGCGCGATCCGATGCTGAAAGGCGTCGCCAACGCTGGCGTGCGCTACATGTTCGATCTGGCCTTTCCATTCTGCTATCCCGGCGGTCCGCCGATCGGCCGCCCGGCGGCCGGCGACCCCGCGCCCGACATCCCCATTTACGACGTGAATGAGAGTGCCGATGGCATCTATCGGCGCGGCTCGGCCGAGTCTGTCATCACCTATGCGGGCGGAGGGTTCGACTTCAGCGCTTCGCAAATAGTGGGCGGCCTGTCGGCCGGCGTGGCCGTCCCTTCAGCGGTGATGGCGGATATCTGGGCGCCCTTTGGTGGCAAGTCGCAGCGGTTCATGATTGTGGCGTGGCTGAAACTGCCGTCGCTGGCCGACTGGAACAGCGCTGGCGCCATCATGACCGTGATCGGCGACGCATCCTATGTGAGCGCACCGTCGCTGCTGGTGATCAACTTTCGTCAGGGCGGGCTGATCGACGCGCGCCGCCAGACCGGCGCCGGCCAGATCGACGGGCAGGTCATCGTCACGCCCGACCCGGATGATTACGGGTCGGTCGTTCAGATCGCTGCATGGCGCAACGACGCGGGGCAGGGTTTCCGCCTGCGGTCGGCGAACGGGACCATCCTCCAGTCCACCGCGGTCGGCGCCGACAACAGCGAGAATTTCAGCGCGAACGATTATTATTTCGGTCGCAGCACCGCCTTTCTGGGCCAGGGCAGTGATGTGGTCTCGGGTGTAAACGGCCTGCGTTTCTATCGCGGCTGGATCGAAAACCTCGCCCGATCCGGCCGCAACCCGGTGGCGGTTCTTGACGCCGATTATGACTTCAACGTCGCGCGCGGGCTGTTCAGCTGATCATCTGATAGATGAAGGAGGCCGCCTTGAGCATTGATTATACCGGCGCGCATGGCGGCCAGATGGGCATGGCGTTCGCAGCCGGCTGTGTTGCGGCATCCGCCTTCTGGGGTGCGCTCGGCAAGCTGATGTACAGGATCGTTGGCAAGGCGAAAGATGACAGGATCGCCGATCTGGAGGCGACGATCGCGGAAGACCGCGCCCGCTGCGCCGACATGGAGACGCGGCTGGTCCAGCGCATCCAGCAGCTGGAGGGCTTCATCCTCGCCATATCCCCCGGGCATCTGCGGCAGGACATTCAGCGCGCCATTTCCGAGCAACGCGTGACGGAGGACCGATCATGACAACCATTACCGATGACGCGTTCGTGCGTCTTTTTCAGGAGCGCTTTGGCCTGACCCCGGTCGATGGCTGGGCGGGCAGGGATACGATCGCGATGCTGGACAGCATCGCGCCGGCGAAGACTTCTCCCCCCGCCGCCGACAGTATCCCAGACGACTATTGGCCGATGCTCTCCAGGATCGAGAGCAACGACCGGCCTTACGTCAAGGCGGCCAGCAGCAGCGCGTCGGGGCTTTACCAGTTCATCCGGTCGACATGGATCGGCGAAGGCGGCGCGTGGGGCACGGACAGCGCGCTTGCCTTCGGGGGGCTCAAGCCGGCGCCCGCTGAGCAGCTGGCGCGCGTGAAGACTTTCACCGCGAAGAACGCGGCCTATCTCGTCGGCAAGGGCATACCGATCAACCGGGCCTCGCTCTACGCGGCGCACTTTCTGGGGCCGGTCACCGCCGCCGCCCTGATCGGGAGCGTCACGCAGGCCCGCGCCGATCAGATCGCCGGGGCGGCAGCGACGAAGGCCAATCCGTCGATTCTCAAGGGCAAGACGGTGGGCCAGTTCCTGACCTGGCTTCACGACAAGACGGGAGAATGGGCGCGATGACAGAAATCCCGCACCTGCGCGTCGTGGTCGCGGCCACGATCGCGGCCATCGCCGGCTATGGGCTGTTCAGCATGATCGTGGTGCTCTGGTCTGATGACGCGGCGCTGCGCGGGGACGTGATCGGCACATGGAAATCGTTCGCGGTTCTGGCCTTTGGCTTCTGGCTCGGCTCCAGCAGTGCTGCCAAGGCAAAGCCATGACGTCCCTCGCCATCTTCGCGGCCGGGTTCATCACCTTCCCGCTCGCCGTGATCGCGATCGTCGGGCTATGGGCGTGGCGTCATATCAGGGACGCTGGGCGGTGGTGAGATTGCTGCCCCTGCTGGCGCTCGCCTCCTGCGCGTCCGTGCCAGCGGTCAGCTGCGACAATGCGGACAGCGTACGGGCGGCGGCGCTGATGACGGTGCGGGCGATCGACAGCCTGTGCCGTCCGCCGGATCGGTCGATACGATGACGCGTCAGCACGAAGATATCCCGGCGGACCTGTCCGAACTGATCCGGCTCGGCACCATCGCGTCGGTCGATCTGGCAGGCGCCACATGCACGGTGCGATATGGCGACCCGGACGACGACGATGGCGGCGCGGAAACGCCGCCGATCCGGTGGCTCGCCCCGCGCGCCGGTGCAACGCGCATCTGGTCGCCGCCGACCACCGGCGAACAGGCAATCGTCCTGGCACCCGATGGCCAGATTGCCGGCGCCGTCGCGCTCATCGGGATCTGGCAGGATTCATTTCCCCCGCCCGGCGCCACGCTGGCCGAACTGGTCGAATATGCGGACGGCGCACGCGTCGGATACGACCCGGAATTACATGCGCTCACCGCGATCCTGCCCGATGGCGGGACCGCGCTGGTCGAAGCGCCCGGCGGCCTCACCATTCGCGGCGACCTGGCGATCGAGGGCAATGTTGTCCTGACCGGCGGCCTGACCGCGACGGACGATGTCATCGCGGACGGCATCAGCCTCACGTCGCACAAGCATGACAGCGTCCAGACCGGAGGCGATCAGACTGGCGCGCCGGTTTGAGAGACGCTACGTCGCACCGCCATGGCTTTCCTGATCATGCTTGCCGCTGCCAGTCTTTGCGTGGGGTCCGTCCACGATGGCGACACCATCCGCACTTGCGCGGGCGAGCGCGTCCGCATAGCCAATATCGACGCGCCGGAAATGCTGGGAAGCCCGAAATGCAGCCGCAAGCGCCGGGGCTGGTGCGACCCCGCACTGGCCACCCGCAGCCGGGACGCGCTGTCCGCTTTCCTCGCCAGCGGGAAACCCCGGATCGTTCGCAACGGCAGGGACAGATATGGCCGGACCCTCGCCACGATCAGCGTGGGCGGCCGCGACGCCAATATCTGATCGGCCGGGGACTGGCGCGGCGGTGGTGAGCCGGTAGCAGGCGCTTCTACCCGCCGCACCCCTTCCGCGCGCGCGGCGATGAGCGTCAATGCGCGTCATGCAGGGCATGAGCGCATCCACCGGCCAATCACTCGACAGCACCGATCATCTGGTGCAGTCGATCGCTGATATTCTCGGCACGCCGCTGGGCAGCCGGGTCATGCGCCGCGATTACGGATCGCTGCTTTTTAGCCTCATCGACCAGCCTTTGACCGCCGCAACCGCCATGCTGTTGCGCGCGGCCACCGCCGTTGCGCTGCGCCGCTGGGAACCGCGCCTGACGATCCAACGCGTCACGCTGGGCGGTGACGCCAGCGCCGGACAGGCCAGCATCACCATTTCCGGCACGCGTACCGACCAGATCGGCACCGGCGCGCGAACCACCCTTACCATCCCCCTCCCCCGCACCATCGCCAGTTGAAGGACCCGCCATGCACGGCATCACCATCATCGAAACCGCCACCGGCGCCCGCCCGATCCGGCAGACCAGCATGGCCGTCATTGGCCTGCTGGCCACCGCGCCGGACAGCCGGCCTGACGTCAAGGCGCGGCTGGCCATCGGCACCGCCGCCGCCAATACCGGCCTGACCGTCACGTCGAAGCGTCCCGGGGCGCTCGGCAACGCGATCAGCCTGTCGATCGTCAGGCCATCGGCCAACAATGCGTCGTTGTCGGTCGCGGTCGACGGCACGGCGATCACGGTCAGCCTGGCCACCGGCGCCACCGGAGCGGCGACCACCACCGCCGCGCAACTGGCGACCGCCATCGGCGCGGATGCGGACGCCAATGCGCTGGTCGGCGTCACGGCCATCGGCGGCAGCACCGGCGCGGGCCTCGTGCCGGAACTGGCAGCCGCGAAACTGGCGGGGGGAGAGAACGAAGCCTTTCCGCTCAACAAGCCGGTGCTGGTCACCGATGTCGACGCCGCCGCCGGTCTGGCTGGCGCGGGCGGCACGTTGCGCGCCGCGCTGGAGGCGATCGGGGATCAGGGTAGCCCGATCACGGTCGTGGTGCGGGTGGAGGATGGCGATTCCAACGTCATCGGCGGGACGGACGGCAACAGCTACACCGGCATTCAGGCGCTGCTGGCGGCGCAGGCGACGCTCGGCGTGCGCCCGCGCATCCTGGGCGCGCCCGGCCTCGACAGCCAGGCGGTGACCGCCGAACTGGTTGTCGCGGCCAAGAAGCTGCGTGCGATGGTCTATGCCGCCGCGATTGGCGATGATGTCGCCGACGTCCTGACCTATCGCGATAACTTCGGTGACCGGGAACTGATGCTGATCTGGCCCGACACGGACGGCGGCTGGGCCGGCGACGCGGTCGCCCGCGCCCTTGGCCTGCGCGCCATGATCGATGAACAGCAGGGCTGGCACAAGACGATCAGCAACGTCACGATCGGCGGCGTCACGGCCCTGACCAAAGACGTGCATTTCGACCTTCAGGACGCATCGACCCCCGCCGGGCTGCTCAACGACGCGCAGGTGACGACGCTGATCCGCAACGAAGGCTTCCGGTTCTGGGGCAACCGCACCTGCGCGGGCGAGGATCGACCGGAGTTCAGCTTCGAAAGCGCGGTGCGGACCAGCTATGCTTTGCAGGACATGATCCTGTCCGTGCTGGCGCCCTTCCTCGATCAGCCCATGACGGTCGGCCTGATCAAGGACCTGCTGGAATCCGCCAATGCGGCGGGGCGCAATCTGGTGCGTCAGGGGCGGCTGATCGGTGTCCTGTTCTTTTATGACCCGGCGAAGAACAGTTCCGACCAGCTTGCCGCCGGTCGCCCGACCATTTCCGTCAAATATACGCCGGCGGCCCCGCTGGAAAACCCGGTGATCGAGCTGATCAACACCACCGAATATTATGACGGTTTCGGCGATCAGCTCGCCTGACCCAGCCACTTGAAAGGATATCGCGATGGGTCTTCCCCGCACGCTCGTGAACATCAACGCCTATGCCGATGGCATGGGGTATCTGGGCGTCGTTTCGGAGTTCGAGCAACCCAAGCTGACGCTGGCGACCGAAGATTTCCGGGGTGGCGGCATGATCGGCGCGGCCAAGCTCGACAAGGGGCTGGAGCCGCTGGAGGCGACGCTTACCCTGGGCGGGCACGAAAAGGCGCTGATCCGCAAATTCGGCACCACCGATGTGGAAGGCGTTCGGCTGCGCCTGGTCGCCGCCTATCGCGCCGACGATGGCAGTCCCGCGCAGGCCGTCGAAATCTACGCCGGCGGGCGGTTCACCGAAATCGACATGGGCAAGGACAAGCCCGGCGACGCGACCGAGCATAAATATACCGCCGCCCTCACCTATTACAGGCGCGTGGTCGACGGGCGCACGGAAGTCGAAATCGACATCATCCAGGGCGTCTTCATGGTCGATGGCGTCGATCGCTACGCGGAGATCATGGCCATCCTGATCGGCTGACGCACACCTGATCCGCCGGCCGGTCCAATGCGGGGCGCCGCCCGGTGGCCGGGTCGGTGGGGCGTTTGTCCATGCGCCCCACCGGCCCATCCCGCCCCGCTTGCCAACAGGAGTCCCGCATGACTGACAAGGCCGATATCGCCGCCGCGTCCGAACCGAAGAACCGCTTCGAAACCGTCACCCTGTCCGAACCGATCCTGCGCGGCGACACGCGGATCGAGAGGATCACGCTGCGCAAGCCCAAGGGCGGCGAACTGCGCGGCCTGTCGCTTCAGGACATCATTACCACCGACATCGGCGCCATCATGGAGATCATTCCGCGCATTTCAGACCCGATCCTGATCCGCGATGAGGTGGAGCAGCTTGAAGCGGCCGATCTGGCTGAAATCGGCGGGGTCATTCGCGGTTTTTTTATGACGGCGGCGGAGCGGAAGGCGGTGGAAAACTACATCGCGGATCGACTGACGAAGACCTGATGGCCAACATCGCCGCGATCTTTCACTGGCCGCTGTCGGAACTGAAGGCGCTCGACCTTGATGAGCTGATCGCGTGGAACGGCCGCGCGACCGACCGCTGGACCGCCATGTGGGGCCGGAAGGACGGGGGCGCATGAACAACAAGCTTTCGCTGATCGTCAACTTTATGGGCGTCGACAAAATGTCGGGCGCGCTGAAGAACATCGTCGGTCTGGGCAAAAAGGGATCGCAGTCCCTGCGCGAACTCAACGGCGAAACGCGCAAGCTGAAGCGGGAGATCGCCGAATATGACCGGCGCATTTCCCGTACCAGCGGCAGCGCCAACGCCCTGTGGGATCAGCAAAAGCGCAAGATGCAGGAACTGGAAAAGCTCCAGCAGCGCATCAACCGGCAGGAACGGCTGATGGCGATCGAGGCCGACAGGGCCGCGATGCGCCAGCGCGGGCAGGAACTGAAGGACAAGGGGCGCGATCAGATCGTCGGCGCCGCCGTCAGCGCGGTTCCGCTGATCGCCGCGGGGAAACAGGCCATGACATTTGAAGCAGTCATGGCCGATGTTCGCAAGGTGGTGGATTTCCCCACGCCGCAGGCTTTTCGGCAGATGTCCGGCGACATCCTGACGCTCAGCACGCGGATCCCGATGGCGGCCGAAGGCATTGCCGCCATCGTGGCGGCTGCTGGCCGCGCCAACATTCCCCGCAAGGAACTGCTCCGCTTTGCCGAGGACGCGGCGAAGATGGGTGTCGCGTTCGATATCACAGGCGACGAAGCCGGCGCGATGATGGCGAAATGGCGCACAGCCTTCTCCATGGGGCAGAGCGACGTCGTCACTCTGTCGGATCAGGTCAACGCACTGACCAACACCTATGGCGGCAGCGCCCTTGCTGTGTCCGGCATCATCACCCGGATCGGGTCGCTTGGGAAAGTGTCCGGCGTCGCGGCCGCGCAGGTCGGCGGCATGGCGCAGTTGCTCAACAGCGTGGGCGTGGAAGAGGAAGTGGCCGCCACCGGCATCAAGAATATGATGCTCGCCCTGACCAAAGGCACGGCCGCGACCAAGAGCCAGAATGCCGTGCTGGAATCGTTGGGCCTTACCGCCACCGGCCTTGCCGAACGGATGCAGAAGAACGCCGGCGGCGCGATAACGGACGTGCTGACCCGCCTGAACCGCGTGCCCAAGGCCGCGCAAGCTGGCATGCTGACCGCGCTGTTCGGATCGGAATCGGTGGGCGCCATCGCACCCATGCTAACCAACCTCGACAAATTGCAGGCGAACTTCGCTCTGATCGGGGACAAGGCCGCCTATGCCGGATCGATGAACAAGGAATATCTGTCCGCCATTGCCACCACCGAAGGCGCGACCGGCCTGACCATGAATGCGCTGAAGGCGCTGAACATCGAAATCGGCACCTCCATGCTGCCCGCGATCACGAGCGCGGCGCAATCGGTCACATCGATCGCAATCGCCATGCGCGACTGGGCGCAGGCGCACCCGCAACTGACGGGATGGATCGTTGGCCTGCTGTCGGCGATGATCGGCCTGCGCATGGGGCTGGGCGTGCTGAAATTTGCGTTTGGCGGTGTGCTCGGACCGCTGGCCAGCACGATCGCCTTTTTCCGCAAGGTTGAAGGCGTGTCGAAGTTCGGGAGAACCGTCGCCGCCGTCGGCAGTGCGGCGAAGAAGGTCGCGCCAATTTTCACTATGGTAAGAAACGCCGCCATTTTCATGGGCAAGGGTTTTGCGCGTGCGGGCGCTTTCATGCTCGCTAACCCGATCGTCCTGATCCTTGCCGCGATCGCTGTCGCCCTGGGGGTGGCCGGCTATCTGATCTACAAGCATTGGGACACAATCAGTGGAGCGTTCAAAGCCGGCGTCGCATGGGTGAAGGGAACGCTGGGCGGCCTGCCGGACTGGATGCGCAACATCGGGTCGATGATGATGCGTGGCCTGCTGCTGGCCATAAACCCCATGGCGCTGGGCAAGAAGCTGATCGACATGGCAAAATACGGCATCCAGCAGTTCAAGGCGTTTCTCGGCATCAAATCGCCGTCGCGCGTCTTCATGGCGTTGGGCGGCCATGTCGCCGGCGGGCTGGAACAGGGTATCGACCGCAATCGCCGTGGACCCGCCCGCGCCGCGACCCGCATGGCGGCGGGCGTTATGGCGGCGGGATCACTATCACTGGCCAGCGCGGCGGCGCGTCCATCGGTCCCGCCGCCCGGCGCCGCTGGCGGCGATACCTATCATCTACACATCAAGCAGCTGCCCGGCGAAGATGCCGAGGCGTTTGCGGAACGGGTGATGGAGATCATCGAAAAGAAGAAAAGGCGCAAACGCCGCGGCGAATATGAGGACGATTGATGGCGACCGCTCCCCTCTCCCCGACCAGTCTGATGACGCTGGGCATGTTCCTGTTCGGCATGGACAGCATCCCCTATCAGGACCTGCAACGCCGCATGAGCTGGCGTCATGAGCAGAGCGACCGTTTCGGCCGCCGCGCCGCCAGCCAGTTCGCGGGACCGGGCGATGACACAATCACCATCGCCGCCCTGATCGTGCCGGAAATCGCCGGCAGCTATGGGTCGATCGACCTTCTGACCGAAATGGCGTACAGCGGCGACAACTGGCCGCTGATCGACGGCCTCGGCTGGGTGCTGGGGCATTACCGGATCGAGGCTATCGACACCACGCATCTGGGCGTCATGGCCGGTGGCGTTCCGCGCGCCATGGATTTCGCCATGGACCTGAAGAGGTCGGACGGATGACCGCGAATGTCGCGGCCGCGCGCCTGACGCTCGACGGCGCGGACCTGATGGACAAAGTCAATCCGCGCCTGATCGAACTGACCCTGACCGAAAAGCGCGGCGGGGAAGCCGACGAACTATCCGTCACGCTCCAGAACGCGGATCGCAGGCTGGCGATGCCGGAACCGGGCAAAGTCATCGCGCTGGCGCTGGGGTGGCAGCAGGGCGATGATGTCACGCCCGGCCTGTTCGACAAGGGACGGTTCACGGTCGATGAGGTGGAGGCGTCCGGCCCGCCCGACATCATCACCATCCGCGCCCGGTCGGCCGACCTGTCCGGCTCCTATCGCAAGCGGCGGACGAAAAACTGGCGCGACACGACGCTGGGGGCGGTGCTGGGCGATATCGCCGGCCGCAACGGCATCACGGCGCAGGTGCATCCCGATCTGTCCGGCAAGCCGATCGCGACCCTCGATCAGAACGGTAAGAGCGACATGGCGCTGGTTCGGGATCTGGGCAGCCGATATGACGCGGTTGCGACGTGGAAGGACCGGCGGCTGATCTTCATGCCTGTGGGCAGCGCCACGACCGCCAGCGGCAAGGCGATCCCCTCCCTGTCCCTGACGCGGGCGGACGGCTGGAGCTGGAGCTTCAGCCGCGCCCAGCGCGATGAGAATGACGGCGTGGAAGCGGAATGGCACGATCAGGCCGCCGGCCGGCGGAAAAAGCATGCGACCGGCGGCAAGAACCCCAAGCGCCTGAAACGCGTCTATGCCAGCGAAGCCGACGCGCAGCAGGCGGCGCAGGCAGAGGCGAAGAAGCGCGCGCGCGGCGGCTATCGCTTCGAATATGACCTGGCGCTGGCCGATTGCGCGATCCAGCCGAACCAGCAAGCGACCCTGACCGGATGGGGCAGCAGGATCGATGCGGTCAAATGGCTGGTCGAAGGGGTGGAAACCACGCTGGACAGCCGGGGCATCCGCCAGAAGCTGACGCTGGAAAGTGCATGATGCGTAAATAAATACGCATTTCTATTGACGGCGACGCCATCCATGCGTAATTATTGGCGCATGGAACGGGACAGCAAAAAGATCGTCAAGCGCCTTCAGGCGGAAGGGTTTGAACTGGTGAGCATCGCCGGTTCGCACCACAAGTTCCGCCGGGATGGCGTGACGATTATCGTGCC
>JBFWMJ010000072.1:0-14437 GCA_050251675.1 Sphingobium sp. | reverse complement strand
CTATGTCCGGCGCGTGGATGGCCGTTACGATCTGGACGGGACATCGCGGGTTCCGCGCTGCTAAGGCGGCGTAATAACCCCACCGGGTGCCGGACCGGCCGATAAGCCGTCATCAGCCTCGGCGAAATGCAGATTGCCGCCAGCCTGGTATGCCAGTCCGGTCGTGTCGCCGATAAGGATGGGTCGTCCATATCGACACTCTTCTTTCGCCGTTTGAGCGCGGGTCAGGACGGCGGCTATTCCGCTGGCCGCACGCATCCGGCCGGGATGATGCACAGGACCGTGTCGGGGATAATCCGTATCGTGAATGCGTGTGGCCAGGCGAAGCGGGGCCTTCGCCGCCGGCGATATTGAGGTGGGTGACAGCAGCGAGCGGTCGCGCGTCGAAGTCGCTGGCGTCAGCGACCAGGCGGAGCGCCTGTCCTGTGTGAAACCGTCCGCCGCTCTGGTCCGGCTGCCATGGGGAAATGCCACCGTCCGGGACGGCCGGTCACGAGAAATATCAGTCACGAGAAATATAACGCACCACCCACCAGCACGGCCAGAACCATGATGGCGACCGAAATCCACCGTGCCGCTGACACTATCGCCGCGGCATGTTCCCTGCCTGAGGCGGAGCTTGCCGGATCGGCTTCCAGGCGGCGGATCGCGGCACGCAAAAGGCGGGGTGCATCGTCGCCGGCCTTGCCCAGTTCCCATGCCAGCGCCTGGAGGACCGGCGCCCAATGTTCGGGTGAGAGCCGCGCCCGGGCGATCCGCACTGCGGACCGCTGCATCGCCGCCGACAGGTCGAAACCGGGTTCGATCCGCGAAAGCACGCCGTCGATGGTCACCAGCGCCTTGAAGATAAGCAGCAGGTCCGGCGGCATGGTCATGCCTTCGTCGCGCATCAGCGGCAGGAAATCGGCGATCATCGCGCTGAGCACGATGCGGTTGCCGCCGTGCCGCGCGATCAGCTGCTCCGCCGCGATCTGCACCCGGTCCTGTGGCACGCCGCTGCCGGCCGACCATAGGGCGAGCACATCGGCCAGTTGCGCCGGATCGCCATGGTTCAGTGCCTGAACGAAGCCGATGAATTCCTCCCGGCGGCGTGGCGAGACATGCCCGATCATCCCCAGATCGAGCAGCGCGATGCGATTGCCGGGCAGGCACAGCAGGTTGCCGGGATGCGGATCGCCGTGGAACCGGCCGTTCATCAGCACCATGTCGAGAACGATGTCCGCGCCGAGCGCGGCGATCGTGCCGGGATCGATCCCGGCGGCGCGGAGCGTATCCCTGTCGCGCGGCGGCACGCCATCGATATAGTCCATCACGAGCAGGCTTTCCGACGTCCACGCCCAGTGGATTTCCGGCACCACCACGCGCGGTTCCCGTGCGAAGTCCGCGCGCAGACGGTCAGCGTTGCGTCCCTCGTTGGTGAAGTCGATTTCCTCAAGCACCGCTTGCGCCAGCTGGCGCATCATGGCCGCCGGGGCGAAGCGACGTGCCTCGGCGCTCGCCGCTTCCACGGCAGCAGCAAGTTGCGCGATCAGCCTGAGGTCGGCCTCCATCCGCGGGCGGATGCCGGGGCGGCGGATCTTGAGCACTACCTGCCGTCCGTCGACGAGCATGGCGCGATGGACCTGCGCCATGGAGGCGGCGGCGAGCGGAGCGGGATCGAAATGGGCGAACGCCTCTTCCGGGGACTGGCCCAGCGCCTCCTCCACGGTGGCGCGCAGGTCCGCGAAGGGCAGGGTGGGCGCGCGGCTGTGGAGTTGCTCCAGTTCGGCAATCCATTCGGGCCGCAGCAGATCGCCCCGTGTGGCAAGTATCTGGCCGAGCTTGACAAAAGTGGGGCCGAGCGCCTCCAGCGCAAGGCGCGTCCGCTGTGCAAGGGATTGCGGTCCGGCGGTGCTCTCGCTGTGCGCCCTGGGACGTTCGAGCCCCAGCCGTGCCAGCAGGACGCCAAGGCCGAAGCGGGAGGCGATGTGCAGGATTTCCGCGAGACGGGCACGGTCCTGATGGGCGACGAGCAATGTCCTGAGCATGCCGGGCAGTATAGCGAGCGATAAGGCCGATGATCCACCCATGGCTGTACCGCGCCTCACCTTCTCGCCGATCGGAGAAGGCGTAACACCCCGCCGGCGGTCAGCGCCGGGGACGTCGGCGGAATCCACGCTCTCCAAACAGGAAGCGCGCAGCTATTTCACCGCGGGCCTGCCACTGAGGCGTGTGTGTCAGCATCTCCATGGGTGAAAGGATGGGTCCGTGGCGCCCTGAGCAGACAGCGGGAGCCGCAAGCCGTGGATTGGCGCACGGCACCTGCGGCCATCAGGCTGCCCGGCACGGAGTGTTCAGCCCGCTCCCTTCAGCAGGAACTCTATGGGCACGACCAACTCCAGTGTCTGGCCCGGCCTGTCGTCCGGCGGCTTGGGCAGCGGGGACGCCCGTTTGGGCAGAGCCACGGCCTCGCGATCGAGTTCAGGAAAGCCGCAGGATCGTTCCAGCCGGGAGAACAGCACCTTGCCCTCGCGATTCATGACGATCCGCACATAGGGTACGCCCTGCTGTCGCCAGGCTTGCGCGCTGCGCGGGTAGCGCCTGCTCTTCACAAGCTGCGCCAGAACGCGTCCTTCCCATGTGTCGGCGGCGTTACTCGCCATTTGCGGGGCGGGCGGGGCGGGCAGCGTCCTGGGTGCGGCCGTTTCTGACTCGGCGGGATGAGGATCGGCGGGTATGGGCGCGGCGACGGGGGCCGGCGGCCTGACCGGCGCAATCCGGATTCGGGGCGGCGCGACAGGCTGGGTCGGTTGCGGTTCGGGCGGCGGTTGTTCCTGTCGCGTGGGTCGGGGCGCTTCGTCCGGCTGGGGCGGCGTTTCAGGGGGCGAAGCGGGCACGCGGACGTCGAACACCGTCAGCGGCGACGACATGTCAGGGCGCGCGACATATGTGAACGTGGCCAGGAAAAAGCCGGCCAGCATCAGCGCATAGGTCAGCCCCGTTCCGACTGCTGCGATGATGCGCCCGCCGGCAGGGGAGGCGTAGACGCTGCGTTCTGCGGGCGGCGGTGTCGCCGCGTTCGTGGCGGGCGGGACGCGTGCCTCGCCCTGCCACTCGCGGACCGGGGCGGATGCGTGGATTGTCATTCGGTTCTGAGCGGGCCGTGCGCCAGCGCCGCCGCCTTCCCGTCCGTGCCGACGTGCCAGATGCTGTCGGCAGGCCCGTTCCGGATGCGCCGGGCCGTGGCGATCGCCATCCATGCGAAACAGAGCGCTCCGACGCCCGCCATCATGTCGACCCCTATGGTTGCGGCGCTGCCATGCGCCCACGGCCCCCATCCGGGATTGAGCAGCGCCAATAATGACGTCAGCGGTATCGCCATCGTCGCGGCGGCGCACAGCCACAGCAGCGTCACGGCGGAACGCGCCGCCCCCCGGGCAAAAGCCCATGCGACCGCGCCGAGGAATACCACATAATAGATATATTCATGCCAGTGGTCGGGATCGGCGACCCGGCCATGCAGCCATTTTGCAGCCACCATCGTCAGCGAAATGCCCGCGACGCTGCCCAGGCAGACCCCGACCGTGGCGCTGCCCATGAACCGCGTGGAGCGGGATTGCGTCACCTCGCGGCCCTTGCGCGCCTTGCTGCGGCGGGTTTCGATCCAGAGCAGGTTGCCCGAATAGAACAGCCACGCCCCCGCAAGGCCGAGGACGAAATAGGCCCACGCCATGAATGCGCCGGCATATTGACCATAATGCAGCCCGGCGATCGTCATGGTCGTCCGCCACCACGGGCTTTGGCGCGATGGGCGCAGCCGATCGTTGACGACCTCGCCGGTGACCGCGCTCAGCACCACTTCGCTATATTTGCTGTCCATGACATAGCCGGGCTCGCGACCTTCGAAGCGGGCTACGGCCGCCTCGTCGCCGGGCCGCTCGATGATCAGCGCATCGGCCTCGAAATCGGGTGCGTGTGCCCTCATCCGTTCCAGCAACTGCACCGGCGGAAGCATCGGGGCCGCTTCGCCGGTCGGTTCGGGCTGACCGAATTGCGCGCTGAACTGCCGGCCCACGACCGCCTGCTTGCCGCCGTAGACGACCGTCTCCTGTATCATGAAAAAAATTCCGCCGAAGCTGAACGCCATGGCGGTTACGGCCATGACGATATGGAACGGCAATCCTGTAATGCCCACGATATTGTGCGCGTCCAGCCACATGCGTTTGAGGTTCCTGCCTACCCGGAACGCGAAGAAGTCCTTCACGAGCGAGGGCAGCAATATGATCACCCCGGAAATCAGAGCGACCCCATAGAGCAGGGTGACGACGCCCATGAAATGGGACCCGGTCCGGCCGGGGATCCCGACCCGCTGATGGATATCGTCAATGAACTGCGCCAGCCCGGAAGGCGTCTCCTGTCTGGCGAGCAGCGTGCCATCAGTGTCTAATGTGGCCCACCAGTGCACATATTCATGGTGATGACCGGGGTCGTCTTCATCGTGAGGACGCTCTTCCGCCCATGTCAGCCGTGCGGGCAGACCTTCATGCGCCTTGAGATGCAGTGTTATCCCTTCCTCGCGTGCGGCGGGATGGGCCGCCAGCACCTGATCGATCAGGCGGGGCGCGTCTTTCAGCGCAAGCTGTTCCACCCCGATGGATGGCGGGGACGCCCAGCGTGCGATCGGCTCCTTGAACATCGTGAGCGCGCCCGCGTAAAACGCAATGAAGAGCGCGAGGCCGCAGCTTATGCCCGTCCAGCTATGTACGGTCTTGTAAAGCCTGATGATATCGGCGCGGATCATCCCATCCTCACGCGAAGAACGAGAAGCGGCAGGCGAACAGCGCCGCAAAGCTGATCAGATTTGCCCCGCCGAGCCATGCCCATGCGGACAGGCCGCTGCGAAACAGGAAACAGAATGCGAAAACGCCGATCCAGATCGGCGGCATCAGCCAGCGCATCAGGGTGTGGCGCCCATTGGCGGCATCGATGCCGTCGGGACCCAGATAGACGAACAGCCCGACGAGCGAGAGCGACAGGCCAAGACCGAGGATGACGCCCGCGCTCGTCTTGCCCCACCAGTCGGTGCGGATTTCCCCGGCCATCTCAGCGTCCCTGCCAGGCCGCACGCAATGCGCAGATGTAGGGAAACGCAAAAAGGCACGCCATGACGACATGCACGGCCGCGAACAGCCCCGCCAGCGGTTGCAGCCAGACCATCCACGACCACAGCCCGCCAGCCATAAGCGCCAGCCCAAGCGTCAGCAAAGGTGCGCGGGCAAGAGGGCGCCCCAACCATTTCTGGTTGGGGCTGACAAGATAGAGGCAGGCGCATGCCGCGCAGGTCATGAGAAACGCCGGAATGGCCGCCATGGCTCAGAAATCCGTCGTGAGCGCGGCCCAGACCGTGCGCGGCGCACCCACCGTGCCGATCGCGGCCCCTTCGCGGAAGATGCCGGAATAATAGTTGCGATTGCCGACATTATCGACGTTGACGCGCAGCGTGACCCGGCGGCCGGAGATTTCGGCGGCATAGCGGGCGCCCAGATCGAACACCGCCCATCCGGGCAGTTTGAGCGTGTGGGCGCTGGTCAGCCACTGGCTGCTCGTGGCCTGCATGCCGGCGGTCAGGGTCAGGCCGTTTGTGCTCGGCACATCCCATTCCGCGCCAAGATTGGCCTGCCATCTGGGCGATCCGACCGCGGTGTAGCCGTTAAGCAGGCGGCCCTGCGTCTTGGTCTGCACACTGTCGGCATAGACCAGGCCGCCCAGCACGCGCAGCCCCTGCACGACCTCGCCAAAGCTGTTCCACTCCACGCCGCGGACGCGCTTCTCGCCGCCATCGGTGGCATCCATGCCGCCCGCCGAGGCGAAGGTTATCAGTTCGGGCTTGGTGATCTGATAGACCGCCAGGGTGTTGGTGAACGTGCCTGTCGTCCACTTGACACCCGCTTCGGCCTGCTCGGTCTTGTAGGGGGCGAAGGTGTGGTTGCGCACATAACCGTTATCGGTCGAAATGCGCGCGCCCTGGCTCAGACCCTGAACATAGCTGGCATAGAGGGACAGGTTTCCTCCGCCCGGCTTGAAGACCAGCCCGACCGCAGGCGTGAGCGCATTCTTGTCATAGGCGATCTCGCCGCCAACGGTAAGGCCGTCGGGCGTCGGCGCCACTTTGTAGCTCTGGTAGCGAAGGCCCAGCGTCAGTTTCACTCTGTCGTCGAATGCGGACAGCGTGTCGACGAGCGCGATGCTGTCGAATGTCTTGTCGGACCATTTCCTTGCCGCGCCCGGCAGGACCGGCATGGCTACGCTCACGGGATGATAGATGTTGGTGAGGCCGCCGTTGGAACTGGCGTCGTAGCCATAGTCCATTTTCAGCCGGGACACCTGCAGCGTCATTTCATGGGTGATGCCACCCGTGTCGACGTTCAGTCGTACGCCGGCATCCGCGCTTGTGTTCTCCTCATACATGCGCTGGCCCGACATCGCCACCGTGCCGGAACCGTCCGCCGCGGTGATGCTGACCCAGGTGCCGGTGAAGAAGCCCGCGATCCTGCCATGGCGCACGCCGATATTGGCATAGACCGCCACCTGGTCGTTGAACGCATATTCGGTGCGCAGAATGGCGGCTTTATTGTTTGTCCTGCCGTACGCGGCGGGAAACTGGTTCAGGTTCGCATCGGGCGCGTCCGGCATCCCCAGCGCCGCGTTGCGCACGAGAATGCCCGCGGTCGTGCCGCCGGTAAACTTCTCCTTGCTGTAATAGCCGTCCAGTGAGGCCTTGAAGCCGCCGCTGCGATAATCGAGCGCGACCGACAGGAACTGTCGCTGCTTGGATTGCCCGTCAAGCCAGGTGTCGCCATCGGCGAATGAGCCGTTGACGCGCAGGCCCCATTCATCGTGGTCGCCGAAGCGGCGGCCAAGGTCCAGCCTGGCGCCCAGCAGACCATCGGACTGCCAGTCGATCGTGCCGCGATACAAGGCGTCGTCGCCCGCGCGTTTGGGTACAAGGTTGATCGTGCCGCCGAGCGCGCCCGCAGGCGCCATGCCGACGAACAGCGCGCTGGGGCCGCGCAGCAGTTCCACCCTCTCGAACATCTCCACCGGGGTGTGGCTGTAGGGCGCCAGGCCGTACAGGCCGTCGATGGTCATCTCGTTCTGGTTGACGGCGAAATTACGGACGCGGAAATTCTCGAACGGGTGGCCGGTCGGCGTGGCGAAACGGACGGAGGAATCGTTCCGAAGGACATCCGCTATGGTGCGAGCACCCTGATTCTCGATCATCTCGGCCGTATAGCTGGTGATGGTGAAGGGCGTGTCCATCACGTCCACATTGCCCATCAGGCCGATCCGCGCGCCCCGCGCCACCTGCCCCCCGGGATGGACCGGCGGCAATTCGCTCGCCCTGGACACGAACGAGGACAGGCCGCCGGTCGCCGATCCGCCGTCACCCTCGACCCGGACCGGGCCGAGTTCGATGGACCCGTCCGCCGCGCGCGGCGCGGGTTCAAGCGTGACGATGTCACCGCTGATCCTGTAGACGAGTCCGGTGCCGGCCAGCAGGCGGCTCAACGCTTCGAGCGGCGGCAGGGTGCCGGAAACCGCGCCTGACGTGCGGCCGCCGGCAAGGGCGGCGGGCACGCTCACCTGCAGGCCGGACTGGCGGCCGAAGATCGTCAGCGCGGAAGGAAGAGGCTGGGCGGGAATGTCGAAGGCGCGCTCGGACACGGCCTGCGCCTGTGCAGGGGCGCTCCAGACGCCGCCCGTCATCATCGTTGTCGCCAGCAGGGCCGCAGCCCACATCCCGCGCCGGTCGCCACCGCGCGTCAAGCCCCCAAGAATCATCGTCAAACCGTCCTTCATCATTTGTTCTGCGAGGGCGGCATCCAGCAGTATTGCAAGCGCGAGGCAGATGCAGAAAAGCCCTCGCTGTTATTGACTGATCTGCATGCGTTTTTTTCGGGGAAAAACAGCACCGGCGAGACGGGGTGGAATATTATTGTTTATTATCAGTATGATAAATTGAAAAGAATTGTGCCGTCCGGTCAGCTGTCGGACAGGACCAGTATCCAGGGGGTGATCTGCGTAACGCTGCCGCCATGGGCTTTGGTCAGGGCATCGAGGGCCCTGGCGGGGTTGCGGAGATCGTAGACGCCCGTGACCCGCTGCCTGGACAGGACGTCCGACCGCAGGACGATAATGCCGCGATACCACGGGCGCAGGGCGTCCACGACCTCGCCCACAGGCCGGTTCTGAACGGCGATCTGTCCATCGCGCCAGGCGCTGACCAGATATGGCGGCGCGATCGCCTGCCGAACCTGCCCCGTTTTATCGATCGCCAGCGATTGCCCCGCCACAAGGCGCTCGGCGATCGACCGTCCGTGCCCGAGATCATCCACCCGGACGATGCCTTGTTCCACGGTGACATGAATACCGCTTGCGAGCGATCCGACCTCGAAGGCGGTGCCGATATCGGTGGTCGCGACATCGCCTGTGACGACCCGGAAAGGCCGGTCGGATTCATGGCGCACATCGAACCATGCCTGCCCGCGCAGCAGCGTGATGCGCCGTTCCTTGTCCGAATAGTCGATGCGGAATGCCGAACCGGGGGACAGGCTGGCACGGCTGCCGTCCGCAAGCTTTACGTCGCGCACTTCGCCGATGCCCGCTATCGCATCGGCCTGCCAGCGCACGGCCAGATCCGGTCCGGCGACGACCGCCAGCATGGCGGCGGCGACGGCCGGGATGGCCACCTTTGCGGCCTGGCGAACGGGTCGCCTGCGTCCAGATGCGGCCGGCCTTCGACGCCGGTTCGCGCCTATGGCGAGGATCGGCGCGGAGAGCACCGGCTGGCGCTGTTTCGCCAACCGCTCCCATCGTTCCGCGTGGGCCGGTTGCGTCTGGCCGATATCGGCGTAGACCTGTGCTGTGTCCTCCCATGCTGCGGCGTTCAACGGGCCCGCGGCACGCCATTGCTCAAAGCGCGCCCGCACATCGGCATCGTCCGGGGCGTCCTGAAGCGCGACGAGCCATTCAAGAGCTTCGGCGTCGGCGCGCAGGGCAGCGGA
The DNA here is from genome assembly GCA_050251675.1 of Sphingobium sp. Lineage (GTDB taxonomy): Bacteria > Pseudomonadota > Alphaproteobacteria > Sphingomonadales > Sphingomonadaceae > Sphingobium. The sequence continues at coordinate 5,393 of JBFWMJ010000072.1, read as the reverse complement.
ATCGAGCTTCTCCGGCATCACTATCTCTCCTGCCCATCGACACGGTGACAGGCTGTTCTTGCCGATCCCGGTTGCAAGGGCGTCATCCTGTAATGACTGTCAGGCATCTGGTTTTTTCGGACGAATCTGCAAGCGCGCGTGCCGTCTCAGCGAAGGCGGGATCGGCAATGGGCCACACCTTTCGTGACGAGTTCGTGCGCGACCGTAACGGATATGTCCAGTTCTTCTGCGATCTCGCGCAACTTTGCTCCACCAAAGCGATGCATTTCGACGGCTATCCTCGTCCGTTCCGGCAGTTCGGCGAGGGCGGCGGTGAGGTGGGCGAACATATCATTCGCCAGCGCCGCTTGTTCCGGCGATGGCTGTTCCGACATGAGCTGGGCGAGCGTCGCCTCGCCATTCGGCACGAACGCTTTCTCATCGCGGCGGGATCGCCAGATGCGGTCTAGAGCAAGATTGCGGACGATCCGCGCAAGATAGCCAGACGGGTGCGCCAAAGGCTGCTTCGCGGCCATTTCGCCAAACCGCAGATAGGCTTCCTGGACCACGTCTTCGGCATGGTCCCGGTTGCCCGTGATCCGGCTGGCATAGTGGATCAGTTCGCGGCGCTGCTCGACAAGCTGGTCATATCGGAATTTGTTCTGCGCCACCTCTTCGCCCCGACCCAGTGCCCACGGGCGACTCTGGCAATCCACCTCCCGTCAAGGCTGCGAATGGTTTGCAATAATAAGGATGGGGCGGCGGTTTGGCAAGGACTGGACGCTGTCGATGACGGGTTCCGGCCCCATGGCCCATCATGACCGCATGTCCTGCCGCGCCCCATCATTTGTTGCGAATGATTATCAACCTATAGTAAAGGACGCTCGATGCCGTCCAACTCGCTCGCCCTGCCCTCAGCCTGTTCGACGTTGCGCCGCCGCAAGCGCCGCCTGCCCCGCATATGGAGATTCCACCAGGGCCGGAGTAGGTGCACAAGGAGCGGCCGCGTGACAAGGTGGTGGAGCCGCCGCTGGTGCCGCTGCCCGGCGTTCGCGCGCGGCGCGCTCCTGTCGCGGAGCCGGTGCGTGATCCCGGCCCGCCGGTCGAGCGGACCACGGCGCCCGAAAGCCGTCCCGCGCCGCCCGGAGCGCGGCTGAGCGATGCGAAGCCGACATGGGAAGATCAGGTACTGGCCGCGCTCAACGCCGCCAAGCGCTTACCGCGCGAGGCGCGGCGTAACAGGCAGCAGGGCGTGCCCTGGGTGCGCTTCGTGACGGATCGCGCGGGACGCGTGCGATCGGTGCGGCGGGAACGCTCATCGGGCTTCGACGCACTCGGCCGCGAAGCGCTGGCCCTTCCCATGCGCGCGTCTCCGCTGCCAAAGCCGCCCGTGAGCGTAACCGGCGGCCGGATCGAACTGACCGTCCCGGTGGAACTCTTCCTGTCGGGGGGTGGGTGATGGTGAGCAACCGGGCGCTGGGTCGCCGCTCCCTTGCCGAACGCCGTGTCATCGCCTGGCTGAGAGGTGATCCCGGCGCGCGCCGTCTGCCCGCCGCACAGCGGGCCGTCTTCGCGGAACTGGCGCGCGCGGCGCGCGCGAACGGCCTCGTCATCCTGCCGCCCGGCTCGCCGTTCATCGGCATGGAGGAGATGCTGCTGCTCGCCTGGGTTGCCAGTGCCCAGCGTGTCGTTGCCATCACTCCGCCGCCGTCCGATCCGGCGCTGGCTTGCGCGATCGTTGCCTGCGCCGATACGCTGACCGCCATGAATGCCCGCATGTCGACGCTCGCTCTGTATGGGGCGCTGCTGCATCTGGGCGGGGATGTGGCCCCTCGCGGCAAAACCCGGACGGACCTGATGATCGCGGCGCGCCGCGCGGTGGGGAACGGTAACGGACGGAAGGAACGGACCGGATGAAGTGGATAGGGCGGATCGTGGGCGGCTTTGCCCTGTTGCTGCTGCTGGCCTTCACGGGCTTGCAGATATTCTTCGCCGCCAGCGTGCGTCCGGTCGAACCGTTCGTGCCGACAGAGAAGGAGCGTGAGGCGCTGGCCTTCTACCGACAGCCCGAAAGCTGGTTCGTCGCGAACCTGAAAGGCCCCCGCGAAACGGTGGACGGGCAGACGCTCGATCCCAAGCTGCAACATATGATGGAGCCGATCCGCGCCGTTGCGCCGTGGCTCTGGCGCACGGCGCCGCTCATCTTCTCGACACGCTGGGGACGGCAATGGGTGCGTCATGGCATCGACCGGGACTGGACGCTGTTCACGAAGGTTACGGCGGACATGGCGCAGGTCGACGACCGCACGATCACCGGACGCGGCGGGCCGGTCCCGATCCGTATCTATCGACCCGAAGCGGTGGGTGATGCCCCGCTCCCGGTGCTGGTCTATCATCACGGCGGAGGCTGGATATTCGCGAGCATCGCCTCCCACGACCGGGTGGCGCGCCTGATCGCCAATGAAGCGAAGGCGATCGTGATCTCCGTGGGATACCGGCTTGCGCCCGAACATCCCTATCCCGCCGCGAGCGACGACGGGGAGGATGCGTATCTATGGGCGCGCAGCCACGCGGCTGCGTTCGGGGGCGATCCCGCCCGCATCGCCGTGGGTGGTGACAGTGCCGGCGGCCATGTCGCGATCAACATCGCGCAGCGTCAGCGTGTCGCGGGGAGGGGCGGTCCCGCCGCGATGCTGCTCTTCTATCCGGGCGCCGGCCTGCCGCAGGATGACCCGTCCTACAGGCTGTTCGGCAGGGGCTATGCGCTCGACAGCGCGTTCATCGCGTTCATCCTGCCGCGCGTATTCAGGGACTACAGCCCCGACCGCATCCATGAAGCCGACGCCCTGATGACGCCCGCCGACGCCCCCAGCCTCGCCGGTCTGCCGCCCACGATCATCGCGACGGCGGGGTTCGACATCCTGCGTGATTCAGGCCGGCGGTTCGCCGACCGGCTGCGGGCGGAAGATGTGCCGGTCACCTACACCAACTATCCGGGCCTTACGCACAGCTTCCTTCACTTCTCCGCCGTCGTTGACGATGCCGACCTGGCCTCGACCGAGAATGCAAGGCGGTTGGGGGTGTTGTTGCGCCATCCCTGACCTGTGCGGCCCGGAACAGCCACTGCCCTTCCGATGGGAGGATCGCGCTAGAGAGGCGTGCGGTTCAGACGCGCGCGCGTGACGGGCGGAGCGTCACACGCTCAGCCTGCGCACGTCGATCCGTCGGGAGGCCGCTTCAATACTGATCTCGAAATGGTCGGCCTGAACGACATCGGTTATGGCGGGCGGCCGGTATCCCACGACGTTGCAGCCGCCATGATGCCGAAGGCTGTCAAACAGGATGCCTGGGCGAGCGGAGGCGCGGATATTTTCCCCCAGCGCCTGCCCGCCTGCATAGCTGTCGGCCAGATAGACAGCGCGATGCTCCGCCTGCTTCCCCCGGATATCGAGATAATCGCCGGCAAGGATGGCGGTGTAGGCGCGATAGGTCCGCCGCATGGCCCCCACGGACCGCGCCACCGCTTCCCGTCGAAGGTGATGGCCGACCTCGGCGGCGGCGGTTACGATCGAGGCTGAGGCGTACCATGCCCCCAGATCGGGGCCATTGAAACGCATGCCGCCGGGCGCGGCATGGAGAAAGGACGCCATGATGATGCTGGCATTGGGGCGGCCATAGACCCACTGGTCAGGCGGAAGCCGGTCCAGCCGTTCGGCGACCAGCCGGTCGTTGGTCCAGCCCGCCAGTTCCATGACCGCCGCGGCGTCGGCCGCCGTCGCCACGGTGTCGAACAGCCCGATCGGCGGGAATTGCGACGGCACCAGCCGGTATGATGGCTGCGGCGCGGGAGCCAGGCTGTCCGTCACCCGAACACGATCTCGCTGTCATCATAGGGATGGAAATCCGCATCGGCGGCATTGGGCGGCATATAGGCGCCGCCCCGTGCGGCATCGAGGAAACGGCGGACCATCATCAGCCCGTCCTGCATGCCGCTCGTCACCAGATCCAGCGGCGGACGCCCGCCAAATAGCGGTGCGCCGTGAGGATGACGCAGCCAGTCTACGCCCTCATGCTCATCGGCGAACAGCACGCCCAGAGCCTGATGAATGCCCAGCAACGCCGATATCCGGGTCAGCACATCGACGTCGAAGGTGATGGCGCCATGCTCGCGCGCCTGTTTGCACCAGCTATGATAGGTCGAGCGGGACGGATAGCCGAGGATCAGGCGGCGTTGTTCCTCGTTCAGGCCCCACAGATCGGCAATGGCGAGAAAGGTGCGCAGCGCCGGTGCGCTGAGCCGCCGCCGGTTCGCCGGTGCAAAGCGCGAGCTATCCAGCCGGGGCGGAAAGCCCGGTGGTTGAATGCTGCCTGTAATTGCGGTGATCGCCATGCGCTTTTCTCCTGACCATATCAGGATATAGTCCATATCCGGGCATATCGCAATCTCCGGGCGTTAATCGGCTGGGGCAGGGGCACGCCAGGTCCGCCGTGCATCGCGTCCCCGGCGATTCGCTTTTGCGTTTCCCGGACGGATCGACATTCGTCAGGCCGTCAGGGTGGAGTGTCGATCCGTCCCAGGGCTCAGACCTGCTCCGCCCAAAGGACGTAGCGCAAGGGGCCGCGCTGCGTGGCGCCGAAGGGATAGCAGGTGGTGAGCGCCAGCAGCGGCCGGGCGGGCGCGGAAGGGCGGGCAAAGCCGTCCCAGCGGACAACCTGCGACCTTGTTATGCGGTAGTGGGCCGTCTGGCCGTCGATGGTCTGGACATGCACGTCATCGCCGGGGCGGACATGTTCCAGAAACGCGAAATGGGTGTCGCGGTGGGCCGCCATGACGGAGACATGGTGCGGGCCGGGCAACAGCGTCGGCCCGAAAGCCATTGCCTGCCCGGAACCGCCCGACAACACGATTTCACTGATGCCGAGGCGCGGTACGCTCACGCGGGCGACCGGGGCTGTGTCCGCCCATGACCATGGTTTGACCGGCTGGCCGGCGGCAAGGCTGTGGTCGAATGCGCGGGTCAGTAGGATCTGCGCGATCCGCGCCTTGGCGGGAATGATCGCCCCGTGCAGCATGAGGGCAAGCCCCGCCAGGCACAGCAGCACCGGCAGCAGCATCGAAAGGGCGCGCCGACTGGCGCGCCCCTCCCTATGGGTAATGGCGGCGATCATGCCCGCGCCGCCCTGCGCAGGGCGCGGCGCTGGAACGCGAGGCCGGCCAGCCCCAGAACCAGCAGCGCCAGACCCTGCGCCATCATGACCGCATATCCCGTCGCCGTTTCGGGCAGGTCCATCGCTTCGACCGGATCGGCGGGTTCTACGGCGCCATCCGCTGCGGCGCCTGCCCGCTGGCCGCCGAACAGCGGGTCGAAGTCCCAGCCCGCCGGCAGCAGCAGCGGCAGTTCTTCCCGCGTCAG
>JBFWMJ010000071.1:0-14447 GCA_050251675.1 Sphingobium sp. | reverse complement strand
GAATGCTGCGGAATTCATCAACAGCGGCCAGATAAACTTGTCGTCTGATGGCCGGGGTACGATCATCCAGGGTGCGGCGGATCGTGATTTTCGTTTCGTCAACAGTGGCGCGATCACGATGGAAAACACAGGTGAGCGCATAGCCGCAGGCACCCAAACGGCCGTTGCGGTCGTCAGCGCCATAGATTCGACGACGCCTAAAGCGGTTGCCTTGCTGAACGAGAGTGAGGGCGTGATTGATGGCGGCCTCTGGTTCATCGGGATGGCCAGCGATTTTCGTTTCGAAAATAAGGGCGCGATTAATGCCCGTAATAATCCCACCGGGGTCCTTGCCGTGCAACTGGACATGGTAAGCACGGCAGCGCGGAACAGCGGCGATGTGGTGACGGATAGCGTGACGATCATCAACAGCGGTCTGCTGGAGGGGCAAATTGCCGCCGACACGGCGACCAGCCTGTTCAGCTTCGCGAACAGCGGCAGCATAACTGCTGATGGTCACTTCTACGCCGTTGCGCTGTCGACAACCGGCTATGCCGACGCCCGGGGCCGTGACGGCGAGAGCTTTACCTTCGCCAACAGCGGGTCGATCCAGGGGGCGACCGATCTCACCATAGAATCAACTGCCGTCACGATTACCAATAGCGGGGAGATGGTAGACGAGCCGGACGACGGAAATCGCTATTTGGCACATCGTCTGGCCGAACTGACCGTCTACCACGAGACGGCTTTGGACGGCATGACGACGTTCAACAACAGCGGAACGATCCGGACATCGGACTATGCGGCGGCCGGGGTGTCGGTCGACACCTATGCCGGCTATCTGACCGACGGGACCGGCACGGCGTCGTCGACGGTGACGGTGAATAACAGCGGATCTATCCTTGCCTCCGGCGGCAATGTCGTGATGCTCGATGTTCTCCTTGGCCCGTCGCACGAATGGTTCGGCCTGTCGGGCGAAACGATGCAGGTCAACCTTTCCACGGGCCTGTCAGTTGATCTGCATGCGACGGGCGAAACGCGCCTGACCATCAACAATCTCGCCGGCGGCGAGATTCGTGCCGATGCCGCGCCGTTGCGGGTGAACAACTGGCTGGACTATCCGCAGCCGCAGGCAGCTGCCGGGCAGGGCATCGTGGCGCGGGCCGACAGCATCGCCATCTACAATGACGGTGTGATCAGCGGTGCGACGGGCGGTAGTTTGCTGTCTCCTGTGACCGGTCAACCATTCCCCACCATCGTTTCCTTCCGCAATTTCAGTTACTGGCAGGCGGAGGAACTGGAATTCGTGTTGGGCGGGGCCATCGACACGATGGAGTCGACCGACGTGATCGTCAACAGCGCGACCGGCGTCATCAACGGCAGCATCGCGCTGCGCCAGGGCGATGACCGGTTGACCAACCTTGGCACGATCAACGGCAGCGTGTTCATGGGGTCCGGCGACGACCGGCTGGAAACATTGCTGGGTAACTGGGACAGCCACGTCACCGGTATCATGGATGGCGGAAGCGGTGACGATACCCTCATATTCCTGGGCGATCAGGGCGGGCGGTTACAGGATATGACCCTGGCGGCCCCTGTCTCGTTCGAACATGTGTTGCTTGGCGGCACCGGCGTCGTGACCAGCGACGGCGCGATGTCGACCGTGGGGCTGGCGGCGGGGGCGGACATCACGCTCGCCCAGGGCAGCATCTTCGCCGCCACGGGCGCGTTGCGTTCGAGGATGGCGAGAACGGCGCCCAGTCCCTGACCAATCGCGGCAGCATCACCGGCGACATCGCGCTGGGCGGTGGAAATGACCGCTTTGTCAACTACGGTACGCTGACGGGCGATCTGGACCTTGGCGACGGCGACGACGTGTTCGTTCAGGGGATCAACGCGGTCTTCACAGGTACGGCCAATGGCGGAGCGGGCAACGACAGTTTCCTGTTCGACATTACCGGCGGCGGGCGGCTGGACAGCGCGCTTTACCAGCGGTTGGTGAACTTCGAGCATCTGGGTCTGACCGGGTCCGGGCGGATTTTCACGGATAAGGCGCTGGCGATCGAGACGTTCGTGATCGGCAGCAGCAACGCGGTGACTTTCGCGGAGGGGTCGGTCGTCCAGACCCAGGGCCCGGTCGCGGTGACCGGCAGCGACGGCGCGGACAAACTGCCAACAATGGCATGATCCGTGGCGCTGTCTTGCTGGGCGAGGGCGATAATCAGTTCGCCAATAACGGGACGGTCGCCGGCGATGTCGTCATGGGCGGCGGCAACAACGCGCTGACCAACGACGGCATGATCGAAGGCAGTGTCGCGCTGGGCGATGGCAATGATGAGTTTGTGAGCAGCGGGACGATCAGCGGCAACGTCGCCATGGGTCACGGCAACAACGTGCTGACCAACATGGGTCTGATTGCGGGCGGCGTCGCGATGAGCGGCGGCGACGATATGCTGATCAATTCCGGCACCATCAGCGGCGATGTCGACCTTGACCATGCGTCCGATCCGGGCGGTGCCGGGGCGGCCGCGCGCAGCGCTGCGCCGACTGCCGGGAACGATGTTTTCAGGAACGAAGGTCATGTCGGGGGCAGCGTCTTCGCTGGCGGCGGCCATGACAAGGTCACGCATCGCGGCACGATTGCCGGGAATGTCGGTCTGGGTGAGGGCGATGACGAACTGGTCCTGCTGGGCGACTGGACGATCGGCGGAACGGCCAGTGGCGGGGCGGGCGCCGACCTGGTTCGCGCGACGTTCGCCGGTACGGACGCTGAACCGCGGGAGGTGAATTTCACGCGCTTTGAATCGTTCGAACAGTTGCGCGTGGAAGGCGGTACGGGGGCGCTCAGCGGCACCGCCAGCTTCAGCCGGATCGATGTGGCCGGCGGACGCCTGATCGGGCGTGGCGGATCCGTGATCAACGGCAATGTCGCGGTCGCGACGGGCGCGGTGTTCGGCAGCGCCGGCACGGTCAATGGCGATATCGTCGTTGCCGGTACGCTGTCACCCGGGTCCTCGCCCGGGACGATGACGGTCCATGGCGACGTCGACCTGCTGGCGGGATCGAACGCTGTGTTCGAATTCACGCCCACGCTCAGCGACGCCATGGTGATCGACGGTGCGCTGACGATCCGCGATGGCGCGGCGCTCACCATGACGGGCAACCGCCCGTTGACGCCGGGCGTCTATGATCTGATCGTTGCGCGTGATGGGGTCACGGGGACGTTTGGCACCCATGTCACGCAGGATTCGACCGTGTTCGGCGTCCTCAACTACACGGCCACGCATGTGCAGTTGCTGGGTACGTTCCAGGCCCGTGGCGGCGCCAGCGCGCAAAACCTGCTCACCACCGCCTATCTCAATAGCCTGCTGATCGACGGGCAGGTCACGGCCGGCATCCTGAGCGCTGTTCCCGCGCTGCTCGATGCCGACGGCTATTCCAGCGAGGCGGCACTCTCGACGCTCAGCCCCGAAAGCTATGCTTCGGCGGTCGAAATCGGGATCGAAAACGGTCTGGCGATCAGCAAGGCGCTGCGCTCGGTACGGCCTGCCGGCCTTTCGGACGAAAGCGGCCTCTTCGTCTTTGGTCAGGGCTATGCCAACTGGCGCGATTTTGCGGGCGACGCGCGCGGCGTTTCCGGCGCCGACGTCGACACCACCGGTTTTCTGGGTGGCGTGGGCTTTGGCAACAGGACGTTCGGGATCACCGCCTTCATCGGGAAGAGCGACAGCAAACAGCGTATCGGTCGCATCGGCGCGCGCAACGATGCCGACGGCCTCTTCTTCGGGGGCAAGGTGCATTATGCGAACGGCGGTCTGGAAGCGGGGGCGGCGGTCATCTTCGACCGGGCCAGCGCCGACACCGTGCGTACGCCGGTCGCCGGCGGTTCGACGCGCAGCCATTACACGCTGCGCGGGACGACGGTGGACGCCTATGCCGGCTATGGCTTCGATGTGGGCAAGGGGGTGCGCATCGGGCCGGAAGTCGGCGTCACCCGGGTATCGACAAAGCGCGGCGCGGCGCAAGAGGCGGGCGGAGGCGCCTTTGCGCTCCATGTCGCGGCGCAGCGTTATGACGCGACCTTCCTGACCGCAGCGCTCAGGCTGTCGATGCCGGAGGCGACGAACGCTTTGCGTCCATCGGTTTCAGGCGGCGTCCGCCATCAGGTCAGCGGCGATCGGATCGATGCCACCGCCGGCTTCACCGGAACCACCGCCCGATACACTGTCAATGGCGTGCGGCGGGACCGGACCGTGGGCTATGTCGGCGCGGGTCTGGAATTTCCGGTGGGCGCGGCCGTCACCCTGTTCGCGGCCGGCGATGTGGAGATCGATAAATATCGCGGATCGCAGAATATCAACGGCGGCATGCGTATCAGGTTCTGATCGGTCAGCCCTATGGCCAGGGGGCAGGGGGCGCCGCCGCGCGGGTGGCGCCCTGTTTCATCGCGTCCTGTTTCACAATCCTGCCGCGCGATCCACTCTCCGGCGGTACGGGACGGCATCGCCCCCGTGCGGCCGGTGGGCACCAGATCGGCTACACCACGGCGCGCTCGGTCGTCGTCTTCGGATTTTCCGCGATGCTTTCCATCTGTCCGGCATGAAGCGCGGCAGGCGCGCCGGGCCGCCCGGCCGGGATATGGCAACAATGCCCTGCTCATGTCCGGCATTCATGATGCGCTTTTCCGCCCCGGACAGGGGATGGCGCAATGACCGATGTCCGACGCGCGGACATTTGCATGACCGGTCCCGGCGAGTCGCGGGTTTGACGCTTCTGTCCGATTGGGCTTCATGGTTTTCGTGTCCGAGACCGAATCGCCCGAAACGACGTCACCGCTTAAAGTCCCGATCTTCCGTGCGATCTGGCTTGCCAGCCTGGCGTCCAATTTCGGCGGCCTGATCCAGTCGGTCGGCGCGGCGTGGATGATGACGTCGCTGTCGGCATCGCCCCAGCTGGTGGCGCTGGTCCCGGCCGCCACCACCCTGCCGATCATGCTGCTCGCGCTCTGGGCCGGGGCACTGGCCGACAATCTGGACCGGCGGCTGGTGATGCTGGCGTGCCAGCTGGTCATGCTGCTGGTTTCGGCGTTGCTGGCCGTGGCGGCGTGGGGCGGCATATTGACGCCGTGGATATTGCTCGGCTTCACCTTCGTCATCGGTTGCGCCACGGCGATCAACGGTCCGGCCTGGCAGGCGGCGGTCGGCGATATGGTGCCGCGCGCGGCGTTGCCCAATGCGGTCGCGCTCAACAGCATGGGATTCAACCTGGCGCGCAGCACCGGGCCGGCTTTGGGGGGCGTTATCGTTGCCGTCACCGGCGCGGCGTCGGCCTTCTTCCTCAACGCGGTCAGCTATATCGGTCTGGTCGTCGTCCTGTTGCGCTGGCGCCCCGTCCCCGTCCCCAAGGTGCTGCCGCGCGAGCGGATCGGCGTCGCGATGGGGGCGGGCGTGCGCTATGTCGCCATGTCGCCCAATATTCAGCGGGTGCTGATGCGCAGCGTCATATTCGGGATGGGCGCGATCGCCGCGTCGGCGCTGATGCCGCTGGTGGCGCGCGACCTGCTGGGTGGCGGCGCGCTGACCTTTGGCGTGCTCAGCGGCGCCTTTGGCGGCGGCGCGGTGGTCGGCGCCTTGTCCAGCGCCCGGCTGCGCGCGCGTTTCGACACCGAGACCATCGTGCGCCTCGCCTCCTACGGCATGGCGCTCGGCAGCATCATGGTCGCGTTCAGCGGGTCCATGCTGCTCTCCGTGCCCGGTCTGGTGCTGTCCGGCGCGGGGTGGGTGCTGGCCCTGTCGCTCTTCAACGTCACCGTGCAGATGTCGGCGCCGCGCTGGGTCGTGGCGCGGGCGGTCGCGATGTATCAGATGATGGCCTTTGGCGGCATGGCGGTCGGCGCCTGGCTGTTCGGCGCGATCGCCGAACGCGACAGCGTCGTGACGGCGCTGCAGGCTGCCGCGCTGATACAGCTTCTGGCGGGTCTGGTCGGCCATCTTCGCCCGTTGCCGCAGATTGGCGAGGATAATCTGGCTCCACAGGACCGCTGGCGCGAACCTGAACTGGCGGTGCCAGTGGAGGCCCGCAGCGGCCCCGTGGTCATCACCATCGAATATCGCATCCCGGCCGGGTCGGTGGTGCCGTTCCTGGCGGCGATGAACGAACGCAGTCGTATCCGCCGGCGCGACGGCGCCCATGGCTGGACGTTGCTGCGCGATCTGGAGCAGCCCGATCTGTGGATAGAGCGCTATCATGTGCCGACATGGCTCGATTATATCCGGCACAATCAGCGGCGGACGGTCGCCGACATCGCCAATAGCGACGCGATCCGCATGCTTCATGCCGGGCCATGGCCGATGGTCGTCCACCGCATGATCGAACGCCAGACCGGGTCGCTTCCGGTCAGCCGCGGCCCCGATTCCCGTGAGATGGCCGATCCGATGACCGATCCGAACCGGGCAAGCTGAAAGGACGGTCAGGCCGGCGTTCCGCCTGTCCAGCCGGGCAGGTCGCGCGGCGTGTCGATATCGCGGAGGATCGTTCCGCCGGTTTCCAGCAGCAGCCCGTGGCTAAGCAGCGCGCGCGGCCCCTGATCCCCCTTCAGTGCCAGGAGTTCGGGAAAATGCCGGCGGCCGATGAAAGCGGGCAGGGACGGGGAGAAGCCGTCCGTGCTGGCCACCACGGACCGGATATCGACGGCCGCCAGGCACAGGCGATTATAGTGGGTCTGCGGTACGCCGGGCATGTCGCCCAGACACAGCAATATGCCCCTGATCCGATCCTGCGGCAGGACATGGCGGACCGCCCGGACGATGCTGCCCGATATGCCCTCTTCGGGCCGGTCGTTGACGATCAGGGTGTAGCCTCGCCGGTCCAGCTTGCGATGGACGACCGGGGCAAGCGTTTCCGGGCGAACCACTGCCACCAGTTCGGCGAAGGCCATGGACGCCACCGTTTCCAGAACATGCGCGATCAGGGGTTTGCCGCCCAACGGCGCCATAAGCTTGTCCTCATCGCCGAAACGGGACGATGTGCCGGCCGCGAGCAGCACGGCGGCGATGCGTTCCGTCTTCATCCGGCCGGCCTCATCCCGCCGGCGCGGGCGCCCGCATGGCCGGCCGCATCGGGCGGCCGTGCGTCGGGCAAGCCCGCGCTCCGCGTCGTTCGGGGTTCCCCATGCGACCGGTCTGCCACCACGGCGATGCGCTGTCCAGCGGGCGGAAAGGGGCTGGTCTTCGCCGGACCGACCCGTCATATGCGAGGCAGGCAGAAACGAGGAGTAGTCCTGTCCATGGCATGCGATGCTGATGCGGAGACGATCGGGACAGCAGGCAAGATAGCGGTTCCCGCCAATGTGTCCGACGCGATCCGCACGTTGATCCGCTGGTCGGGCGACGACCCGGAACGTGAGGGGCTGATCGACACGCCCGAACGGGTGGCGCGGGCGTGGAAGGAATATTGTCGCGGTTATGCCGACGACCCGGCCTTTCATCTGTCGCGCATTTTCCATGAGGTCGGCGGTTATGACGACATCGTCCTGCTCAAAGACATCCCGTTCCAGTCGCACTGCGAACATCATATGGCGCCGATCGTCGGCAAGGCGCACATCGCCTATCTGCCCGACCAGCGCGTCGTGGGCATATCGAAACTGGCGCGTGTGCTGCACGCCTTTGCCCATCGTCTTCAGGTGCAGGAACGGCTGACGTCGGAAGTGGCCAACTGCATCTGGGAACATCTGAAACCCCAGGGCGTCGCCGTAGTGATAGAGGCGACCCATGGCTGCATGACGGGCCGGGGCGTGCGCACGCCCAATGTCGTCATGAAGACCAGCCGCATGCTGGGCGTGTTCCGCGACGATGTGAAGAGCCGCGAGGAAGTGTTGAAGCTTATCGGATCGTGAGCGCCGACGAACCGCCCTACAGGCCGCTGGGCCATCCGCGCCAGCAATCGGCGGCGGGCGAGGGCGCGCGCGCGTTGTCGCACCGGCGGCTGGCATTGGTGACCGGCGGTCACAGGCGGCTGGGCGGCGTGATCGCGGCGGCGCTGGCGGAAGCGGGATTTTCGCTGGCCCTCCATGGCAGCCACGACACGCGGCTGGACTCCTCGCTGGCGCTGGCGCTGGAGGCGAACGATACCGAATGGGACGGGTTCGTGGCGGATTTCCGCGATCCCGAAACGGCCGAGGAGCTGGTGGCGCAGGTTTCGGCCCGTTTCGGCCGGCCGCCCGACCTGCTGGTGAACAGCGCCGCGATGTTCGGTCAGGACCGGCTGGACACCGTCACCGCCACCGACCTGACCAGTCATTTTGCCGTCAATTGCGCGGCGCCCGCCCTGTTGACCAAGGCATTCGCCACCGTGCCGGCGGGGCCGGGCGACCGGTGCATCGTGAACATCCTCGACCAGCGGATCGCGCATCCCCATCGCGATCAGCTTTCCTACACGCTGTCGAAAATGGCGCTGGCGGGGCTGACGCGCCTGACAGCGTCCACGCTGGCGCCCCATGTGCGCGTCAACGCGGTCGCGCCGGGCCTCACCATCGCGACCGCCGATTATGAAACGGAGCAGCTTGACCGGCTGAGCGCCGCCATGCCGCTCGCCCGGTTGCCGCGTGCGGATCAGATCGCGCAGGCGGTGCTGTTTCTCGCCGATGCCGACGCCGTTACGGGGCAGACGCTGCATGTCGACGGCGGCGCGCATATGCGCAGCTATGACCGCGACTTCATGCATCTGGCGCGCTGACGCCGCGCTGCACCGTCGACAAGCCGTCCGGCGCGGATTATCCTTGAACGATACGCCGGCGACGCCGGCCCATTGTACCGGGAGGCTGACTTCGATGCGACCGACGGTCATGTTGTTCGGAGCCGTCATGGCGTCGATCCTGACCGGGCCCGTCGCTGTCGCCCGGACGGTTTCGCAGGCGGATCTGCGGCTCCACCATCGGTTGCTCACCCTCGACAGCCATCTTGACACGCCCGCCTCGCTCGCCCTGCCGGGCTGGTCGATCGCGGCCGGGCACGATGTCCGGCGCGATTATACCCAGGTCGACCTGCCTCGCATGAAAAAGGGCGGGCTGGATGGCGGGTTCTGGGCGATCTATACGCCGCAGGGGCCACTGACGGTGGAGGGCTTCCGACAGGCGCGGGACTTCGCGATCCTGCGCGGCCTTGCCATTCGGGAGATGGTGGCGACGGACCCGGACAATTTCCAACTGGCGCTGAACGCCGCCGATGCCGCGCCGATTGCGGCGACGGGCAAGCGGGTCGTCTATATGTCGATGGAAAACGCCTATCCGCTGGGGGAGGATGTGTCGCTGGCCGGCCTGTTCCACCAGATGGGGGTACGGGTCGCCGGGTTCGCCCATTTCGGCCATAACCAGTTCGCCGACAGTTCCAACGATCCGTCGGGCACGGCGCGCCATGGCGGTCTCAGCCCGCTGGGCCGTGACCTGCTGCGGGAGATGAACCGGCTGGGTATCGTGCCCGACGCCTCGCACAGCAGCGATCAGGTGCTGGACGACCTGCTGGCGCTGTCCGCGACGCCGGTGCTGCTCAGCCATTCGGGATGCAAAGCGGTCTATGATCATCCGCGCAATGTCGACGATGACCGCCTTCGGTCGCTGGCGGCGCGGGGCGGCGTCATCCAGATAAATGCCTATGGCGGCTATCTGCGCGCCTTGCGCCCCAATCCGCAGCGGCGCAAGGCGTTGGCCGATCTGGCCGCGACGCTGGGCGAGGAGGCACGCCGGTCGCCCGAAAAACGCGCGGAGATGCTGGCGAAGCGGCAGGAAATCGACCGGCGCTATCCCGAAACCGACCGGGCCGGCTTTGACGATTTCATGGCGCATATGCTGCATGCGTTGCAGGTGGTTGGTCCCGACCATGTCGGCATCGGCGCGGATTGGGACGGCGGCGGCGGCGTGGACGGCATGGAGGATGTGCTGGACCTGCCCAGGATCACCGCCGCGCTGGTCAGGGCCGGCTATGGAGAGGCGGACATCGGGAAAATCTGGTCCGGCAATGTCCTGCGCGTGCTGGCGGCGGCACAGGCGGTTGCTCAGGCGGCCGCGACAAAAGGCAAATAAGCCAATCGACGGCGTGCCTTCGGGCCGCTAAGGGAAAAAATCGACAAACGAAGGAACGGTGGCATTTCGCCGATGTACAATAAGCCGAAGCGCGGCCGGTCCCTTGCCCTGCCGGACAGTGAATTCAAGGCGCGGGCTACCGAATATCTGGACTTTCTGGCGGCCTGGCTGAAAAAGCCCCGGCAGACGGCGTCGGTCGTGCCCAGCAGCCGCTATCTGGCGAAACTGATGGTGTCGGCGGTCGATCCGGCCGGCGGGCGCGTTCTGGAACTGGGTGGCGGCACCGGCGTGTTCACGCGCGCGATATTGGAAACCGGGCTGCCGGCCGATCAGCTGGAGGTGGTGGAGATCAACCCCGCCTTCGCGCGCGGGCTGCGGCGCCATTTCCCGTCCGTTTCCGTGCTGGAAACACCGGCGCAGATCGTGTCCACCGCCACCGCCGGGGCTGCCGGGGATTATCAGACGGTCATCAGCGGCCTGCCGTTGCTGGCGATGGACCGCCGCATGCATGTCGACATCCTGTCGGAAGCGTTCCAGATGCTGCGGCCCGGCGGGACATTCATCCAGTTCACCTATGCGACCCGTCCGCCCGTCGGGCGGGAGGTGCTGGCGACGGTGGGGCTGGACTATGCACGGATGGGGCAGACCGTCCGCAACTTCCCGCCCGCCACGGTCTTTCGGTTTTTCCGTCGCGGCGAATAAGCGCGCGTCAGCAGCAGGGGCACGCCACATATGGCTTCCATCATCAGCATTTCGGGTCTGACGAAGGACTATGCCTCCGGCTTCCGCGCGCTCAAGGGTATCGACCTGGACATTGAGGAAGGGGAGATATTCGCGCTGCTCGGCCCCAATGGCGCGGGCAAGACCACCCTGATTTCCGTCGTTTGCGGCAATGTGAACCCCAGCGGCGGCACCGTCACGGTTGCCGGACATGACATCGTGCGCGATTATCGCGGGTCGCGTGCGGCGATCGGCCTTGTACCGCAGGAACTCTACACCGACGCGTTCGAACGGGTGATCGACACGGTCCGCCTGAGCCGCGGCCTGTTCGGCCGCCCGCGCGACGAAGCCTATATCGAACGGGTGCTGCGTGACCTGTCGCTGTGGGACAAACGGCACAGCAAGATTTTGGAGCTGTCGGGCGGCATGAAACGCCGGGTGATGATCGCCAAGGCGCTGTCGCATGAACCGCGCATCCTGTTCCTGGATGAGCCGACCGCCGGTGTCGACGTCGAACTGCGGCGCGATATGTGGCATCTGATCGGCGCGCTGCGCCGCACCGGCGTGACCATCATCCTGACCACCCATTATATCGAGGAGGCCGAGGAGATGGCCGACCGCGTCGGGGTGATCAATGGCGGCGAACTCATCCTGGTCGAAGACAAGGTCGCGCTGATGAAGAAGCTGGGCAAGAAGACGCTGTCCATCATGCTGACCGACCCCCTTGCCGCGTTGCCGCCGGAACTGGCCGACTGGCAGCTGACCCTGAAGCAGGACGGGGAGGTCATCGAATATATGTTCGACACCCAGGCCGAACGCACCGGCGTGGCGTCGCTGCTGCGGACGCTGGGTGATATGGGCATCGGCTATAAGGATCTGGATACCAAGCAGAGCAGCCTGGAAGACATATTCGTCAGCCTCGTGCATCAGGAGAAGGCGGCGTGAGCGGGTTCAACTACCGGGCGATCGCCACCATTTATTTTTTCGAGCTGAACCGTTTCCGCCGCACCTGGCTGACCGGGTTGATGGTGCCGGTCATCACCACCTCGCTCTATTTCGTGGTGTTCGGCGGGGCGATCGGGTCGCGGATGACGCAGGTGGACGGCATTCCCTATGCCGCCTTCATCGTGCCGGGGCTGATCATGCTGTCGATGTTCACCGAAAGCATCTTCAACGCCAGTTTCGGCATCTACATGCCCAAATTTACCGGCACCATCTATGAACTGCTGTCGGCGCCGGTTTCGGCCACCGAAACGGTCATTGCCTATGTCGGCGCGGCGGCCACCAAATCGACCCTTATCGGGCTCATCATATTCGCGACCGCGCATCTGTTCGTGGACATCACCGTCGCCAGCCCGGTGGCGATGATCGCCTTCATGGTCCTGATCGCGATCAGCTTTTCCCTGTTCGGCTTCATCCTGGGCATATGGGCGCAGAGTTTCGAGCAGTTGCAGGTGATCCCGCTGCTGGTCATCATGCCGATGACCTTCCTGGGGGGTGCCTTCTATTCCATCGCCATGCTACCGCAGCCCTGGCGTACGATCACGCTGTTCAATCCCGTCGTCTATCTGATTTCCGGTTTTCGCTGGACCTTCTTCGGGCAGGGGGATGTCAGCATCCTCGTCAGCCTGCTGTTCGTGGCGGGCATGCTGGCGCTGTGTCTGGGCATTATCGCCTGGATGTTCCGCACGGGGTACCGGATGAAGAAATGACGGGCGCCGGCCCGTGGCGCGCCGTCAGGCGGCGGCGCTGCGCGGGTCTATCGCGAACAGCGAAACGCCGGCATATTTGGCGTCGGTCGGATCATACAGCCCGAGCATTGCCTCAAACGGTTCCTCGGTCACGCTCAACGCGCCAAGGCCGGCGACCTTGAACACGCCCAGTTTCAATTCGCGTGGCGCCCGACCGTCCCGTTCAACGGTGACGCCATCGATGAACATTTCGTCATGGCGTGTGTAGAGGATATGCGGCGCCAGCTTGATGGTCGTCTTGTTGTAGGTCGCCATCAGGCATTTCTGGAGCGCAATTGCCTCTAATATCTCTGTCGGAGCTTGCATAGCGCCACCCCCAATAGCGATTCGTGCCGCGTGTTCAATTGCTTTGTGCGTTGCACCATGGCGCATGCCGGGATTTCGGCACGTTTTGCCGCCATATTCCTGATCCGCCTGCCCATATTGATCGCTTTGCAGCAGGCGCTGACGGCGCGGTCGTCAGGACCGATTCTCCTCCCGCGCCGCAGCGTGAGTGTCGCCGATCGCCTGAAGATGCGCCAGCAGCGTGTCGCCGTTGGTCGCCCATGTGAAGCGCAGCACCGCTTCGCGCACGGCGGCCGGGTCGGGCGGGTCGGCCAGGATCTCGCCGATCGCCGCGGCGATCGCGGCCGGTTCCCGTGTGACGATGCGCCCGCTTTCGGGACGGTCCAGCAACTCCCGCGCGCCGCCCACGTCGCTGATGACGATCGGCGTGCCGCAGGCCAGCGATTCCACCCAGGCATTGGCGAGTCCTTCCGAAGCGGATGGCAGCGCCATCACGTCCGCCGCGGCATAGACGCGCGGCAGCTTGTGGTGCGGGACCGACCCCAGAAAACCGATCCGCCGGTCGACGCCCAGTTCGAGCGCCAGTTGTTCCAGCGTACGGCGATACTGGCCCTGACCCGCGAGCAGCAGCATGGCGTCGGGCGGCAGGTCGGGCAGGGCGCGCACCAGCAATTCCTGCCCCTTGCGCGGGATGAGGGCGCCCACGCACAGGATTACCGGCCCGCTGAAGCCCAGCGCGGCTTTCGCTTCGGCGCGGTCGGACGGTTCGAAACTATCGAGGTCGACGCCGGTATAGTGGACGCGGATCTTGTCGGCGTCGATGCCCATCGCCGCCATGGAGTTGCGCATCGCGCCCGACACGGCGAGCAGTCCGGCAGCCCCGTCCGCTGCGCGCCGGACCATATCGCGCGTGCCGCGGCGGGCGCCCCAGTAATGGATGTCGGCGCCGCGCGCCTTGACCGAGTAGGGAATGCCGAGCGCGCGCGACAGGCGCTGGGCCACGGGGCCGTCAGGGAAGAAGAAGCTGGCGTCGATGACGTCAAACGGGTTTTGCGCATGCAGCCGTTTCACCAGCGGCAGGATAGCGCGCGTCATGGTGGCGACATTGGCGCGCCCGCCGACCTTGGGAATGATCGGAAAGGGCGGGCGATGGACGGTGAGGGTCTTCCATTTCTCCTGCCGGGGCAGCGCGCGCAGGGGGGCGTAGCGCCCGGCCAGCGATAGCGGCCAGGGCGGCAGACCCAGCGGTGCGACCACCGTTACGCGCACGCCGGGCCGGCTGGCCAGTTCGCGCGCCTGCCGTTCCACGAACACGCCGAAATTGGGCCGGCTGATGTCGGGAAACAGTGTCGAGAGCATGAGGACGTTCAATGTCATATATCCCTGCTTATACGCTGGCCTGTCGTGGCGGAAGTGGCGTGCGCTACAGCCTGCGGACAATCTGCACCGCTACGGCGCCCCATGGCGGCGACGAAACGACCAGTTGCCGAGCCCCGCAGCCCAGCGGCAGGACGATCAGCCGTTCCCCGTCCAGTGCGATCAGCCGCCCCAACAGGAAGCGCCCGGCCTAACGCGGCAACAGCAGGTCGCGATTGACCACGCCGCCAAAACCATCGGGCAACAGGCGGCGGCACCAC
>JBFWMJ010000070.1:0-14454 GCA_050251675.1 Sphingobium sp. | reverse complement strand
GTACATCCAGAATAGCGGACGGCTTTCGGCGGAGATGTTCGAGGCCGTTTTCGCGCGCGCCGTGGAACTGCGCGCTCAGATGTCCAGAGCGAACCGGCCGTACAGGTCCGGGCGGCGATCGCGGAAAAACCCCATGCCGGCGCGGTGCCTGCGCGCGCGCGACAGGTCCTGCGTGGCGACCAGCGCACCCTGATCGCGCGCGTCGCTTTCAGCGGCGAAATCGCCCCATTCATCGGCGATGAAACTGTGGCCGTAGAAAATCTGGCCGTCTTCCTCGCCGATCCGGTTGGCGGCGATCACGGGCATGCAGTTGCTGACCGCATGACCGATCATCGCCCGGCGCCACATCCGGCTGGTGTCGAGGTCGGCGTCATAGGGCTCGGAACCGATGGCGGTGGGGAAGAACAGCATCTCCGCGCCCATCAGCGCCATGATCCGCGCGGTTTCGGGATACCATTGGTCCCAGCATATGCCGACGCCGATCGTGCCGTATTTCGTGTCCCACACCTTGAAACCGCTATTGCCCGGCCGGAAATAATATTTCTCCTCATATCCCGGCCCGTCCGGGATGTGGCTCTTGCGGTAAATGCCCATCACCTCACCCCGGTCGTCGATCATGGCGAGCGAATTATAATAATGCTGGCCGTCCCGTTCGAAAAAGCTGGTGGGGATGTAGACCCCCAGATCCCTGGCCACCCGGCGCATTTCAGCGATGGCGGGATGGTCATCGGCGGGTCGCGCCATGGCGAACAGAGCCTCATCCTCCACCCGGCAGAAATAGGGGCCTTCAAACAGTTCGGGCGGCAGGATGATCTTTGCCCCGCGCGCGGCCGCTTTACCGACATGGTCCGCGACCAGCGCGATATTATCCGTCATGTCCCCGGAAAAGGGGAGTTGCAGGGCGGCGACTGTGACTGTGGACATGGGACCTCATTCCAGGGATGCGCCATCCCATAGGCCGCGCACATGCGCCGCGCCAGATGAAAGGCGGTGAGCAGCAAGCGTGGCCCGCCGGACAGCGGCTACAGGAATGTCCTGCTATGCTTGAGGACCAGGTCGCACAGGCCATTCTTCACCTTGCCCTTGAGCGAATCGAGCGGCAATCGGGTGCCGTTGCTCTGGAGGATTCCGGATTCGCCCAGCCTGAATGCGTCAGATTCCCTGACGTCCTCCTGGCCGGTCAGCCTGCCGAGCACGCCGGCCGCCCCCCGGGTGCTGCGCAGCAGCCTGTTCTTGACGCAATAGCTGAGCACGCCCGCGGCATTGCTGGCGCCGACCGCGCCGATATCGGGCAGGGCCCCGCCCAGAATGCTGCCCAGAAGGCCGTCCTGGGCGCGGGCCGGCGCTGAACCGCCGCCAGCCAGCCCAACCGCCGCCAGTCCGATAATCACGCCGAGGGTCACAACGCGCTTCATCGCCATCCTCCTGTTGAACCGCGCACCGTATCGGCGCGGGCAGGGCGCAGCATGAGCGCATGCGCGGGAGCAGGCAAGGCCGGCAGCATCAGCATGACGGCATCTGCTGGCTGCAGCAGTGGAAACTGCCACCGCCCGACAGGATGAAGCCGCTGGGCAGGCCCACAATGTCCCGGCCGGGGAAAAAAGGGCGCAGCGCGTCCAGCGCGGCCTGATCATTAGGCTGGCCATAGATCGGCACGACGACGGCGGCGTTACCGACATAGAAATTCATGTAGCTGGCGGGGATCGGATCGCCGCCGGCCATCACCAGACCGGGGGAGGGGATGGAGACGACTTCCACCCCGTGGGCCAGCGCGCGGGCGCGGGCGTCGGCGTAGATGTCGGCATTGGGATCGTCCGGCGTCGTCGCTTCGGGCAGGGCGAGGAGGCCCGGCGCGACGAAGCGCGCCAGATTGTCGACATGGCCGTCGGTATGATCGTTACGCAGGCCGTCGCCCAGCCACAGCATGTCGGACAGGCCGAGCGCGCCGGCAAGCAATGTTTCGATCTTGCCCCGGTCAAGGTCCGGGTTGCGATTGGGGTTGAGCAGGCACTGTTCCGTGGTGACGAACAGGCCGGTACCGTCCGTGTCCACCGCCCCCCCTTCGAATATCCATGGCTGGGTGGACGTGGGCAGCCCGGTCGTCGCGGCCAGCCGCGCGCCGATATCCTCGTCTCCCGCCATGCGATATTTGCCGCCCCAGCCGTTGAAGCCGAAATCGACCAGCGCCCGCCCGCCCGCGCCGTCCAGCACGGCGATCGGCGAGGTGTCACGCAGCCAGACATCGCCCAGCGGCTGGACAAGGATGACGACGCCCGGATCGACCAGCGAACGGGCGATATCGGCATCCGCCTGGGTCGCGGCTACCAGCCGCACCTCCTCCCCGCGTCCGTCGGCCCGGACGGCGCTGGCAAAGGCGGCGATCTGCCGGCGGGCGCCGTCAAAGGCGCCGGGCCATTCGGCCGGATCGGTGGGAAAGCCGATCCATACCCAGTCGTGGGGCGCCCATTCGGCAGGCATGCGAAAGGTCATGGCGGGGTTCCAGGATAAAGAGGGCGGACAGCGCGTCAGCATCCGGTCTGGCTGCCGGTTCCGTGACGGCGCCGCTTGTAGCACCGGAACAGGCAGAGGGGGAGGGTCCCCGGCGTCACATTGCCCCTGTTACCGCTCCCCTTGTCCGGCGCGGCTGCGGTCGCGGATAGCGCGAAATTCATCGCCCGGCGTCCAGTTCGGCCAGTCTGCCGTGTTGGCGAGCGCGCGGCCCACGGCGTAATAGAGGTTGAGGTCGGTCTGAACCCCACTCCAGTCCCAGGCCGGATCATATTCGTCCTTCGGCCCGTGATAGCGATTCGCTTCATAATCCCGCGCGGCGGCGTCTCCCGCGGCGGTGCCGCCCGACAGCAGATCATTGCCCGATTCGAAATAGAGCATCGGCACGCCCTGCTTGGCGAAGCTGAAATGATCCGACCGGTAGTAAAACCCTTTTTCGGGGGTCGGTTCCGCGGTGGCGACCCGTCCCTGCGCTGCAAGCGCCTGGTCGAGATAGGCGTCCAGCCCCGACTTGCCCTTGCCCACGACGACGACATTGCGGGCCGGGCCGGCCATGCTGATCGCATCGATATTGATGCCGCCGACCGTGCGCGCAAACGGAAAAACCGGGTTCTCGCCATAATAGCGCGACCCCAGCAGGCCCGATTCCTCCGCCGTCACGGCCAGGAAGACCTGGCTGCGGTCGGTCGGACCGGCCTTCACATTCGCCTCCGCCAGCGCGACCAGCGCCGCCGTGCCGGTGGCGTTGTCGACCGCACCGTTACAGATGTCGTCGCCGTCCGGCGCCGCTCCGCACCGGCCCAGATGGTCCCAATGCGCGGTATAGAGCACATAATCGTCGGGCCTCGTCCTGCCGGGCAGCAGCGCGACGACGTTCTTCGACACATGTTTGCGGATGCTGTTGTCGAACCGGACGGAAGCTTTGATGCCGGGCAGCGGCACGGCCCTGAACCCGCGATTTTTGGCGGCCGCTGTCAGCGTGTCGAGCGACAGGCCGGCGCTGGCCATCAGCGCGTCGGCCTTTTCCTTTTGTATCCATCCGACCGCGGCGGACTGGCCAGCATTGCCGTCGGCGCTGTCGGCAACCTGCTGTGGCCCGGTATTGCTGGACTGGACGACGTTCCAGCCATAGGCGGCCGGCACGGTGTCGTGCACGATGATGGCCGCCGCCGCGCCCTGCCGCGCCGCTTCCTCATATTTATAGGTCCAGCGGCCATAATAGGTCATGGCCCGGCCGTTGAACGGGCCTGTCAGGTCGGGGGCCTCATGGTCCGGGTCGTTCACCAGGATGATGACGGTCTTTCCGGAGATGTCGATCCCGGCATAATCGTTCCAGCCCTTTTCCGGGGCGTTGATGCCATATCCCACGAATATGACGGGGCTATCCTCGACCTTTATGGTCGGCGCGCCCGTGCGGTAGGTGCCGACCACCATGTCCGGCCCATAAGCGGCCGTTACCGTGGCCTTGCCGCCGGTGAAGGTCAGGGGAGAGACATTGCCCGCCGTGATCTCGACCAGCGGCACGTCCTGAAACCAGCTTCCCTTGTTACCTGGTTGAAGGCCCAGTGCCGCGAACCGCTTCACCAGATAGGCCAGCGTCTTTTCCTCTCCCACAGTGCCGGGCGCGCGCCCTTCATAGCTGTCGAGCGACAGTTCCCGGACGATGTCCTTCATCGTGTCCGTCGATGGCGTGATGGCGGCGGGGGACGCCGATGATACCGTAGATGGGGTGGGACCGTCGCCGGCCGCCGCGCACGCGCCAAGGGCGAAGGGGAGGACAAGTGTCGGGATAATACGCATCGGATCAATCCTCCCCGGACCGGTTGGCCGTTCAATCTGCCCGGCAAACTTCCGCCCGGCAAGGCCGGGCATGAAAAAGGGCGGCTCCCTTTCGGGGCCGCCCTTTCTGATACCGTTCGGGAAAAGCCGATCAGCGCGAATAGAATTCGACGACCAGATTGGGTTCCATCTTCACCGGATAGGGCACTTCGTCCAGCGTCGGGACGCGGACATAGGTGACCTTTGCCGCGCCATCGGGCGACACATAGTCGGGAATGTCACGTTCCGGCAGGCTCTGCGCTTCCAGGACCAGCGCCATTTCCTGCGCCTTCTTGCCCAGCGTGACTTCATCGCCCGGCTTCACCAGCCGCGATGCGATGTTGCACTTCACCCCGTTCACATAGATGTGGCCGTGCGACACGATCTGACGCGCGGAAAAGATCGTCGGCGCGAACTTGGCGCGATAAACGACCGCATCCAGACGGCGTTCCAGCAGGCCGATCAGGTTCTGGCCGGTATCGCCCTTCATCCGCGCGGCTTCGATATAGTTCTTCTTGAACTGCTTTTCGGTGATGTCGCCATAATAGCCCTTCAGCTTCTGCTTGGCGCGCAGCTGGATGCCATAATCGGACATCTTGCCCTTGCGGCGCTGGCCGTGCTGACCGGGGCCATATTCCCGCTTGTTGACCGGGCTTTTCGGACGACCCCAGATGTTTTCGCCCATCCGGCGGTCGAGTTTATACTTGGCGCTGGTGCGCTTCGTCATGGCAATTCCTTACAATATGCGTTCAACGTCATTCCCGGTATCCGCCTGAATCCCATATCGCAGGGGCAGGGCCGCCGCTTCACCGGGGTGCGGGGCCAATCGCGAAGGCGCGCCTATGGCCATGAAGGGACACAATGTCAATCCCGCAGGACAGGTGGCGCGGCCGGATACGGGCCTCGACAGGAGCGTTCCTGAAGCTTAGGCAGCATCGTCATGAACCCGCAAGACTATACGACCATGGCGCAGGTTCGCGCCGGGGTGGACAACATCGACCGCCAGATCGTGGCGCTGCTGGCGGAACGTTTCGCCCATATGCGCGCGGCGGCGCGGATCAAGACCGACCGTGGCCATGTCCGCGACGACGCGCGAAAGGCGGCGGTCGTCGAAAACGCCCGTGCCGAAGCGGAACGTGCCGGCGCGCCCGGCGACGTGATCGCGGACCTTTGGGACCGGCTGGTAGAAGCGTCGATCGCCTATGAAATGGTGGAGTTCGACCGGATCAGGGCGACCTGATCCTCGCGGGAGCGTTCCTACCGCGCTCTTGGATTGGTGAGCGCGGACAGCACGCCGCGCAGCGTCCGCACCTCCAGATGGTTCCAGCCCGGCTTGGTGAGCAGGTTGCGCAGCGTGCGCTTTGTTGCGGGCGCGCGATCAGGCGGGAAGAAATAGCCCGCGCCGTCCAGCAGCCGTTCGAACTGGGTGATCATGCCGTCCAGTTCCGCCTGCGGCGCCGGTTCGCCCAGTTCAGTGCGTGTGGGTTGATCGAGCGTCGCTTGCTTCGACCATTCATAGGCGCACAGGATAACCGCCTGCGCCAGATTGAGCGAGGCGAAATCCGGGTTGATCGGCACGGTCAATATCTTGCGGGCAACGGTCACATCCTCCGTTTCCAGCCCCGACCGTTCCGGCCCGAAGACATAGGCGCAGCGGTCGCGCGCGGCATGGATCTCCCGCGCCGCCTCTTCCGGCGTCACCACCGGCTTCGTCACGCCCCGCTTGCGCACCGTGGTGGCATAGACATGGGCGCAATCGGCCACCGCGTCCGCCAGTGTGTCGAACAGCCTGGCCCCATCCAGCACGATGTCCGCGCCTGCCGCGGGCGGCCCGGCATCGGGATTGGGCCAGCCGTCGCGCGGGCTGACCAGCCGCAATTCGGTCAGTCCGAAATTCAGCATCGCGCGCGCCGCCTTGCCGATATTTTCGCCCAGTTGCGGCCGGACCAGCACGATCACCGGCGGAGGCGCCATGCTTTCCCCCTCTGCGTCGCCTGTCCCGGCGGGGGGCGGCGCCTCACTCACCGCCGACCTCGCGCACGGTTCCGGCGAAATCCTCGAAATCCTTGGCGTCGGTGAAGTCCTTATACACGCTGGCGAAGCGGATATAGGCAACGCTGTCCAGACGCTTCAGCCCCTCCATCACCATTTCACCGATGGCGCGGGCGGGAATTTCACTCTCGCCGCTGGTTTCGAGCTGGCGCTGGATGCCGGACAGCAGCTTCTCGATCCGGCTGGGGTCGATCGGCCGTTTGCTGCACGCGATGCCGATCGAGCGAGCCAGCTTGTCGCGGTCGAACGCTTCCTTGCGGCCTTCGTTCTTCACGACCCAGATGTCGCGCAGCTGGATACGCTCGAAGGTGGTGAAGCGCGCGCCGCACGCCTCGCACTGCCGGCGGCGGCGGATGGCGTTGCCATCCTCCGTCGGCCGGCTGTCCTTCACCTGGCTGTCTTCATGCGTGCAGAAGGGGCAGCGCAATCCGTCTTATCCCTGATAAATGGGGAAGCGGGCGCACAGCGCCGTCACCCGGTCGCGTACGGACGCTTCGACCGCCGGATCGCCTTCACCCCCGGACTTCTGGCTGTCGCGCAGCCCTTCCAGAACGTCGGCGATCATGTCGCCGATCGCCTCGAACTCCGCCACGCCGAACCCGCGGGTTGTGCCCGCCGGGGAGCCGACGCGGATGCCGCTGGTCTTCGTCGGCGGCAACGGATCGCCCGGCACGCCATTCTTGTTGCAGGTGATGAAGCTGCGCTCCAGCGCCTCGTCCGCGTCCTTGCCGGAAATGCCGTAGGGGCGCAGGTCGATAAGCGCCAGATGCGTGTCGGTGCCACCGGACACCACCGCCAGCCCGCGCTGTTCCAGCCGGGTGGCCAGCGCCTTGGCATTGGTTACGATCGCCTGGGCGTAGGTCCTGAACTCCGGGCGCAGCGCTTCGCCGAACGCGACCGCCTTGGCGGCGATGACGTGCATCAGTGGGCCGCCCTGAAGGCCGGGGAAGATGGCCGAATTGATCTTCTTGGCGATTGCCTCGTCATCGGTCATGATCATGCCGCCGCGCGGGCCGCGCAGCGTCTTGTGCGTGGTGGTCGTCACGACATGGGCATGGCCGAACGGCGTGGGATGCGCGCCGCCGGCGACCAGCCCGGCGAAATGCGCCATGTCGACCATGAACAGCGCGCCGACCTTGTCCGCGATGGCACGGAAACGGGCGAAGTCGATCTGGCGGGGATAGGCGCTGCCGCCCGCGATGATCAGTTTGGGCTGGCATTCGATCGCCTGACGCTCCAGCGCGTCATAATCGATCAGATGCGTGTCTTCCCGCACGCCATATTGCACGGCGTTGAACCATTTTCCCGACAGGCTGGGCTTCGACCCATGGGTCAGGTGGCCGCCGGCATCCAGGCTGAGGCCCATAATTGTCTCGCCCGGCTTCACCAGCGCCAGCATGACGCCGCCATTGGCCTGCGCGCCCGAATGCGGCTGCACATTGACGAAGCCGCAGCCGAACAGTTCCTTCGCACGGTCGATGGCAAGCTGTTCCACCACATCGGACGGCCCGCAACCCTGATAATAGCGCTTGCCCGGATAGCCTTCGGCATATTTGTTGGTGAAGACGCTGCCCTGCGCCTCCAGCACGGCCTTGCTGACGATATTTTCGGACGCGATGAGTTCGATCTGGCTCTGTTCGCGCGCAAGTTCCTGCTGCACGCCCGCGAACACGGCCGGGTCGGCGGCCGCCAGGTCGGCGGAGAAATAGCCTTCCGAACGGATATCGGTCAGGTCGGCGAGGGGGGCTGTGCTCATTTGAGGCTACTCCTTACAGCGCGGGCTGGGACAATTTGTCGACACGGGCCGCATGGCGGCCGCCGCCGAACGGTGTGGCGAGGAAAGCGGTGACGCAGGCCCTGGCCATGTCCACGCCGATCAGGCGGGCGCCCATGGCTAGGACATTGGCGTCATTATGCTCGCGCGAAAGGGCGGCTGACAGCGGGTCGCCGACCAGGGCGCAGCGGCAGGCCGGGTTGCGGTTGACGGCAATCGAAATGCCGATGCCCGAACCGCACAGCGCGATACCGCGCTCCGCCGCGCCCGAAGCGATGGCCGTCGCCAACCTGTAACCAAAATCGGGATAATCGACGCGCTCGGCCGTTGCCGGGCCAAGATCGTCGACCTCGTGCCCTTCATCGCGCAGCCATTGCGTGAGGCTGGACTTGAGATCGACGGCGGCATGGTCGGATGCGATGGCGATTTTCATGGCACTGGCTTCATGGGAACTGACCCTCCACCCCCCGACGCTGCCCGGGGGGATGATTCGTTCCCGCGCCTCTTAGGGCCAGCGCGGGGCAATTGCCACAGTCCACCCTGTCGCTTATGGCATGGTGCATGGCAGGCACGATATTGTCCATTCTGATGCTGGCGGGCGTATTTCTCACGGGCGGCGGCATCTATGCGCTCGTGAAGCATCGCGACCGCAAACGCGGTTGGCTCATGGTGATCGCGGGCCTTGTGATGTTCGGCAATGTGGCGATCGCGGCGATGCCGCTGCGCGATGTGCCGGCCGTGCGCTCCACGGCCGGCTGAATATAGTTTCCCGGATCGACCCGTCAGCGGATCGGCGAATCGGGGCTGAGCCGCATGTCGAGATAATTGTCGACCGACTTCATCAGCTGGTCGAGTTCATGTTCGAAAAAGTGGTTGGCGCCCCGGATCTCGTCATGGTGGATGGTGATCCCCTTCTGGGTGCGCAGCTTGTCGACCAGTTTCTGCACCGCGCCGGCCGTCACCACCTCGTCCGACGTGCCCTGCACGATGATGCCGGACGCGGGGCAGGGCGCGAGGAAAGAGAAATCATACATGTTCGCGGGCGGCGCGACCGAAATGAAGCCGCGTATTTCCGGCCGCCGCATCAGCAACTGCATGCCGATCCACGCGCCGAAGGAAAAGCCGGCGATCCAGGTCGTCTGTGCTTCGGGGTGGAAGCTTTGCACCCAGTCCAGCGCCGATGCCGCGTCCGACAATTCGCCGATGCCGTTGTCGAACGTGCCCTGGCTGCGGCCCACGCCGCGGAAATTGAACCGCAGGACGGCAAAGCCGCGCCGCACGAACGTCTTGTAGAGCGCCTGGGTGATCCGGTCGTTCATCGTCCCACCGCCCTGAGGATGGGGGTGCAGGATCATGGCGACGGGCGCGCGCGGGCGGGGCGGGGGGCTGAAGCGGCCTTCGAGGCGACCTTCGGGACCGGGAAAAATGACGTCGGGCATGGCACCTTGTTATCGTTCTGGCCACCGGCCCCGTGATGGCGGCCGGCGGGAGGATGCGGAAGGCGGGCCCAGCATAAGCTGGCGCTGCGCGGGAGATCGTCTATATAGATGGTGCCGCCATTTCCGCAATCAATGAGTGACGTCGCCTTGGCCGCCGCCCCACGCCTTTACCTCGATCATGCCGCGACCACCCCGATGCTGCCGCAGGCGATGGCGGCGATGGCTGACGCAATGGCGGTCTGGGCCAATCCGTCCAGCCCCCATGGGGAAGGTCGCGCCGCGCGCGCCATGCTGGAGGATGCGCGTGGCCGGGTGGCGGCGGCACTGGGGTGGGACGGGCACGTCCTTTTCACTTCCGGCGCGAGCGAGGCGATTGCCATCGCGATGATGCGCGCCAGGGCCGATCACGTCGCGACATCGGTGGTGGAGCATGAGGCGGTGCTGCGCGTGACGGCGCGGGCGCAGCGGGTGGGTGTGGACGGGGACGGAATCGTCTCTTCCTTCGCGCATCCGGGCGGCACGCTTCTCCTCGCGCTTCAGCATGTCAACAATGAAACGGGCGTCATTCAGCCGATCGAGGGGATCGGCCGCGACGGCGTCATCCTGTTCGTCGACTGCGCGCAGAGCGCCGGAAAACTGCCGCTGCCCGACGCCGACATGATCGCGATCAGCGCGCATAAATTCGGTGGACCGCCGGGTGTCGGCGCGCTGCTGGTGCGCGACCTTGCATGGCTGGAACCGGGCGGCGGGCAGGAACAGGGCTATCGCGCGGGAACAGAGAATCTGCCCGGCGCACTGGCCATGGCCGCCGCGCTGGAGGCGCGCGCCGACTGGCTGGAGCGTGCCGCCGCGCTGCGCGCCCGTCTGGACGCAGGGGTGGAGGCACAGGGCGGGCTGGTGGTGGCGAAAGCCGCGCCGCGTATTCCCGCCATCGCCGGCTATCGTATGCCGGGCGTTTCGGCGCGAGCGCAACTGATCCGGTTCGATCTGGCCGGCATCGCGGTATCGGCGGGAAGCGCCTGCTCATCCGGGTCGCTCAAAACCAGCCATGTGCTGCGCGCCATGGGCATGGATGAAAAGGCGGCGGGGGAAGTGGTGCGGGTCAGTTTCGGGCCGCAGACGAGCGAGGGCGACGTCGACCGCTTCCTCGCCCAATGGACGGCGATCGCGGGGACGGCGGCGCGCGGGTGATGAGTATTTACCTCGACTATCAGGCGACGACGCCGCTCGCGCCCGAAGCGTTCGACGCCATGGTCCCGCTGCTGCGCGACCAGTTCGCCAATCCGCACAGCGCCCACCGGATGGGCCGGGCCATGGCGGCCGTGGTGGAGGTGGCGCGTGAGCGGGTCGAGGCGGCACTGGGCTTGGATGGCGGGCGGCTGATCTTCACCTCCGGCGCGACGGAGGCGCTCAATATCGCGATCATCGGCGCGGCGCGCTCCCGGCGCGCGGCCGATCCGGCGCGCACCCGCATCGTCACCATTGCCACCGAACATGCGGCGGTGCGCGATACCCTGCTCGCGCTGGTCGGGGAGGGGTTCGATCCGCTGCTGCTACCGGTGGACGCCGACGGGCTGGTGGACGGCGATGCGGCGCGGGCCGCGATAGACCATCGCACGGCGCTGGTCGCCGCGATGCTGGTGAACAACGAAATCGGGGTGATCCAGCCGGTCGCCGCGATTGCGCGGCTGGCGCGCGCCGCCGGCGCGCCCTTTCTGTGCGACGCGGTGCAGGGGTTCGGGCGGGTGCCGATGCCAGAGACGGACATGATCGCGATCAGCGCGCATAAGGTATATGGTCCCAAGGGGATCGGCGCCCTGTGGGTGCGCGATGGCGTTGGTATCGTTCCCCTGGTCCATGGTGGGGGGCAGGAGGGGGGGCTGAGGTCCGGCACCTTGTCTCCGGCGCTGTGCGCGGGATTCGGTGCCGCCGCCGCGTTGCTGACGGCCCGGCGGGATGCCGATGCGGATCATGTCGAACATTTGTGGACGCGGGCGCGCGAGTTGTTCGCCGACTGGACGCTGAACGGCAGCGCGGCCCACCGTTATCATGGCAATCTCAACATTCGTCGCGACGGGATCGATGCGGCCCGGCTGATGTCGGATTGCCGCGCCATCGCCTTTTCGCTTGGTTCCGCCTGCGCCAGCGGGTCGGGCCGGCCCAGCCATGTCTTGCAAGCGATCGGTTTGTCGGACAGACAAGCGAAGGGATCGGTGCGGATCGGCTTTGGCCGGTATACGACACTGGCCGAACTGGAGGATGCGGCAAGGGCGATCACGCAGGCGGCAGCCGCACAAGCGGCGCCGTGGCAGGGAGGGCTGCAATCATGATCCGGGTCACCTTCATCAGCGCCGATGGCGAGCAACAGCAGCATGTGGATGCCGTCGAGGGGGCGGTTTTGCTGGACGTGGCGCAGGCCGCGGGCCAGCCGCTGGAGGGCGCATGCGAGGGGCAGATGGCCTGTTCCACCTGCCATGTCATCGTCGACCGGGGCGATTTCGACCGCCTCTCCCGCGCGAGCGAGGCAGAGGAAGACATGCTGGACTTTGCGGCGGCCGCCACCCGCACCAGCCGGCTGTCCTGCCAGATCGTTTTGGAGCAGGGGCTTGAAGAACTGACGGTGCGCATGCCCGGCCAGTTCTGTAATATGCAGGGCGTTTAGACGCGGCATTGTCAGGGCGGGGCCGCTTCGGCAAGAAGGGGCCCATGAAACCGACCGCACCGATCTGCCTCGCCACGCTGGCCATGCTGGCGACAAGCCCTTCCGCCGCGCAGGAGCGCCAATCGCTGCTGCCGCCACCGCCCCGCTATCTGGTGGCCGAATCGGCGGTGGAAGCGATGCGCAACCCCACGGAGATCGAGAGTGAGACCGGTGGCCGGCTGGGCGTGGCGCTGGTGGACGACAAGGGCGCGCTGTTGCTGGGCTTCAACCGGGACGCGCGTTTTCCTCTGTGTTCGACGTTCAAGGCGCCATTGGCGGCGGCCGTGCTGATCGGCGCGGAGGGCGGGAAATTCGGTCTGGAAGGCCAGATATCGTTCGGCAAGGACGATATTCTGGACCACGCGCCGGCGGTGAAGGAGAATCGCAAGCGCGGCCGCATGTCCATGAGCGAACTGGCGCAGGCGGCGGTCGAGGTCAGCGACAATAGCGCCGCCAATCTGCTGCTGCCGATGCTGGGCGGGCCGGCCGGACTGACTGCCTTTTTCCGCGCGCATGGGGACGATGTCACCCGGCTGGACCGTACGGAGCCGGCGTTGAACGAAAATGCGGAAGGTGATCCGCGCGATACCACGTCGCCGGCCGCCATGGCCGGACTGATGGCGCGGCTGCTGTTCAACGATATGTCCGCATCCAGCGCGGATACGCTGCGCGGCTGGTTGAGCGCCAGCAAGACCGGCGACAAGCGGATCAGGGCAGGTCTGCCGCCGGAATGGACATCGGGCGGCAAGACCGGAAGCTGCGGCACGGCGTTTAACGACGTGGCCCTGGTGAAGGCGCCCGACGGCCGGGAATTCATCCTCGCCATTTATCTGGATCGACCGACCGCCAATGCGAAGGCCGCCGAAGCGGCCATCGCGGAAACGGCCCGCGCTGCGCTGGATTTCGTCAGCAAGGCGCAGCGCAGCGGTCTGGAATAAGGGGGGGGGCCTTATTCGCGTTATCCGATCTTCGTCACCGTAGCCATGCGCGGGACGATCGCCGGTTCGATGTAGAGGCTGGCCATCGGCTCGTCTTCCACCTCGATAACGGCGTCCGACGTGAAGCCGTTGAAGCCGGTCCGCATGGCCGCGCCATAGGCGCCGAGCATGCCGATCTCGATATAATCGCCCGCCTTCACGCCGGCCGGGAGCATGAAGGGGCCGACCATATGGTCCATATCGTCGCAGGTCGGGCCATAGAAGGAAAAGCCCTCCACGTCCGTTCCGCTCTCCTCCTCGCGCAGCAGTGCGACGGGGAAGCGCCAGCCGATATGCGCGGCATCGAACAATGCGCCATAGGCGCCGTCGTTGATATAGAGTTCATTGCCGCGCCGCCGTTCGACCCGCACGACGACCGAACTATATTCGGCCGACAGGGCGCGGCCCGGTTCGCACCACAGTTCGGAGGAATAGCTGACCGGCAGGCTTTCGAAGCCGTGGTGGATCGCATCGAAATAGAGTTCGAGCGCCGGCGGCTCCATGCCCGGATAGAGCGAGGGGAAACCGCCGCCGACATCGATGATGTCGACCGTGACCGCGGCGTCGACGATCGCTGCGCGCACCCGCTCAATCGCGTCGGTATAGGCTCTCGGGCTCATCGCCTGGCTGCCGACGTGGAAGCAGATGCCCAGCGCATCGGCGGCCTGGCGGGTCGCCATCAGCAATTCGCGGGTCTCGCCCGGCTCCGCGCCGAATTTCGACGCGAGGGAGAGTTCGGAATGTTCCGATGACACGCGCAGCCGAACGCACAGTTCCAGATCGGTGGCGTCGCCGGTGGCGCGCATGATCTTTTCCAGCTCCCCGATCGTGTCGAGGGAGAAGGTGCGGACACCATAGCTGTGATAGGCCTCGGCAATCGCCTCTTCCGCCTTCACCGGGTGCATGAAGCACAGCTTCGCGTCCGGCAAGGTGCTGGCGACAAGACGCACTTCCGCGATCGACGCGACATCATAATGGGTGATGTCGCTGTCCCACAAGGTGCGGAGCAGATCGGGAGAGGGATTCGCCTTGACCGCATAGAGCGAGCGACCCGGAAACTTCTCGGTGAAGAAGCGGGCAGCCCTGGCCGCGGCCTGGGGACGAATCAGCGTTACCGGTGCTGCCGGTTTGAGGGTGGTTGCTACCCCCAGCGCGCTATGATGCTTGTGCAATTCAAGGGACCTC
>JBFWMJ010000069.1:0-14767 GCA_050251675.1 Sphingobium sp. | reverse complement strand
TGCCGCACGAACTGTTGCCGACCTGTGGGATGCAATCCGCGACGCCCTGCCACGCTTCACCCCAATGGAATGCGGCAACTACTTCTCTGCCGCAGGATATGAACCAGAATGATCGGATTCTGCTCTAACAAACCAAGCGGTCCACTCGGTGGGGGCAGATCAGTAATTCCCCAGTCTGTGCATCTCCACTGCAATCCGCTGTCGTTCAGGAAGGAGGTCCAGTGCTCGCTGAAAGCGGGCAAGCTCTTCCCGTCCGATAAGCGTGGCGTCGGCCAGCGGCGCAGGATCGGGCGCCTGCTCTGCGCTTCCGTCCAGTCCATGCCTCCAGGTGCCATCGTGGCGATGACGCTTGCGGATTGTGTCTATCGCCAGATTGCGAACGACGAGGCGAAGATAAGCGCCAAAGTCGTCGACCTCATCGCGCAAGGCCCGTTCGCACGTCCTTATCCAGGCATCATGCACAATATCTTCGGCGAGGGCGGGATCGCCGAGCAGGCGCGCGGCAAACAAGATGAGCTGCCCATGCTGCTCTTCGTAAACCCGCAATGCTGCCTTGCTTTCCGGCACGCTCAACCAACTCCGACGCGGCGCTCCGCATGGTCCTCTGGTTACGGATTGTTGCGAGCTATTCGCAATTTTCTAGCGGGCCGAACGCGAAGGCACAACCCGCCGAGCGCCCGTTCTGGCGCACGGTCGCACCTGTAAATGATCTTCTACGGTCTTGTCGCTCATCTGAATGAGCGGCCGGATTGGCTGCAAGGTCCAGCACTTTGAATGTCCGCTCCGCCGTTAGTGAGCGAATTTGGAGAAAATCAGGGGGACACGTCAGGGCCGATGGGTGTCGATCCGACAAAAAAATGAAGGTTTGCCCGCGCCGATGACCCTGAGGTCATCGACGCGGGCAATGCGTTTCGTCAGAAACGGAAATCCCATCCCAGCGTGAACGTCCGTCCGCGGCCCGCAAAGAACGCCAGATTGTCGTTGGGCAGCCGGGTGTCCGAACTATAGTCGATATAGAATTTGTCGAACAGGTTCTGGACGCTCAGGCTCATCCCGCCCAGTCCGGTCTGATAGCGGACATAGGCATCGGTGACGGTATAGCCGCCGAAACTGTTGCGCTGATCTGGTTTCGCCTTCCCGTGGAAGGTGCGCGACAGATAGAATTGCGTCTGCACGCGCGCCGAAAGCGGCCCCTTGGCATAGTTCGCCGCCAGATTGACGCGATCGGGCGAGATGTTGGTCCCGTCCAGATCGGTATCGACGATGCCGTCCACCCGGTCGCTGTCGAAGCGACCGAGAAGATGGGCATAGCCCGTCGACAGCTTCAACCCGTCGATCGGGGTCTGGACGCCCAGGTTGATCTCCAGCCCCTGGATTTCGACGCGTTGGCGCTGCACTTCGAAAATGCCGTTCCCCGCCGAGATCAGCACCTGCCCCTTGTTGCTGGACGACCAGAAATAGGCGACGCTTGCATCGAGCGGGCCGCGCTTCACCTCCATGCCGATCTCGCGGTTGTTTGATATGACAGGGCTGATGTCCAGGCCATTCACATCAAAGCCGGGCTCGTCCACCGATCGCGTGATGCGCCCGATATCCGCCATGGTGTAGCCTTGGGCATAGCTGGCATAGGCGCGGATACCGGGCACCGGCTCCACGATCACACCGCCGTTGAGCAGCACCTCGTTGAATTTCGGGCGGCCGCCTGCCACGTCGACACCGCCATAGGTGGCCAGATTTTTGCCATCATAGGTGTTCGCGGCCAGCGTGTGATAATCGCTGATCTTCACCTTGGCATTCTCCCAGCGCACACCGCCCGCGACGCGCACCTTGCCGTCGAGCAGCTTCAGGTTCGCCTGCGCAAAGGGGGCGATGCCCTGAAACTCGCTGGGCGGCACCCAGATGCGGCCCGTGGCGATCAGTCTTTGCTCGGTCTTGTCGTACAGCGCGTCCACGCCGATCGTGGCAGTCAGCGCCTCGAAGCCGGGGAAGGCGCGTTCATAGCTGAGCTTGGCGCCAAGCTTGCGCGAGCGGTTTTCCGACTGGTCGAACAGCATGCCCACCGGTGCGATGCTCGGGTCCTGGAACGACGCGATGGGGTTGGGATCGCCGCCGAACGTGTCATAGGTGCGGTTGAAGAACAGCTGGGTGACGAGGTTGCCGCCCCACAGATCGCTGTCGGTATAGGACAGCGCAACGCTTTCGGTGCGATTTGCCGCGGGCTTGCCCGGCGGGTCGCCGCGCTTCGCGCTGGTGGGCACGCCGGTCAGGCGATTGCCGGCCACGGGCACATAGCGGCCATAGCCGTTCAGTTCATAACGATTGGCGGTAAGGTCGAGCCGGCCGCTATCGCCCACTTCCATGCCGATGCGCGCGAACAGGTTCAGCGTCTTGGAATCCTGGGTTTCGCCCTGGGTGACGTTGACGCCGATCCGGCGCGCCTGCGCATCGTAGAACACGCCGCGCTTTTCGAACGAAGCGCCGACCGTGATGTCAAAGATGCCGGACTTGTTCTGCACCAGCGCGGCGACCTTGCCGCCCATGCCGGCGCCATCGAAACCGTCGCTCGCCGTGCCCTGAAGCAGGGCGCGGCCGGACCATCCCTCCTGCTTCGGCGCGCCGACGGTCACCTGGTTGACGATGCCGCCGGTGCCGCCAATGCCCTGCAGGGCGTTCGATCCGTAGATCAGCTCCACCCGGTCGATGAAAAAGCCATCGATAGTGAAACCGTCGCGGCTGCCGTCGCGCAGCGGTGTCGATTGCGGAATGCCGTTGATCGCATAGAGCGGCGAGCGCCCGCGCAGCGTTTCGCCCGCCCCGGACAGTTTGCCCCGCGTCGGCGAGAAGCTGGGCGTCAGCACCGCGACGGCATCGGTGATCGATCCGGAAATGGCGAGCTGCTGATCCAGCGCCTGCTTGTTGATGATATCGATGGTGAGCGGCAGGGCGTTGGGCGGCAGGATGGTGCGCGCGGCGGTGACGACGATATCTTCGTCTTCCCTGTCCGCTCCGTCCCGCGCGGCGACGCCCGCGTGGGTCGGCGCTTTATCCTCCTGCGCCAGCGCCGGACCGGCGGGCACCGCGAGAAGCGTGAGAAGGCTCACGCCTTTTGCAAGAGCGTTACGTATGATCATTCCCCTTATTGTCGTTTGACCCCGGATCGCCGCGCGGTTAACGCGATTGATTATCAATAACAACCCCTGCCTTACAGGAACTGCGTTCGTCGTGGCACGCTGGATCATTTTTCAATTGCACTGGTTGCTGGGCGTTACGGCCGGGATCGTCCTGGCCATCATGGGCGTCACGGGCGGCTCGCTCAGCTTTCGGGACGAGATCGTCGAGCTGCTGAGCCCCGGCGTGGTCGCCATGGTGCCCGATGGTCGGCCGCTGCTGTCCGGTCCGGCGCTGGCCGAAGAGGTGCTGCGTCAGCGGCCGGGCGCCGATATCGGCCGGATCATCGTGCATGATGATCCGACCAGGGCCGCCTGGATCAGCTTTACCGAAGGGCGCGAGCGGCAGACGAACTATGTCGAGCCGACTACCGGCCGGCTGCTCGGTCCGGGACGGGGCCACCGCGTCTTCGACCTGATGACCGACATCCATCGCTATATGGCCATGCCCGGCGGGGGCAAGGGATGGGGGCGCCAGATCACGGGCTTTGCCGCCCTGTCGCTGGTCTTCTTCGCGCTTTCGGGCCTGTATCTGCGCTGGCCGAAACGGCCGCTCGACTGGCGGGCCTGGCTGGTGCTCGATCTGCGCATGTCGGGGCGCAATCTCTATCGCGCGCTCCATGCCGTGATCGGGGGCTGGCTGATCCTGTTCTATCTGCTGTCCGCCCTTTCCGGGCTGTGGTGGTCCTATGGCTGGTACAGCGACGGCGTGACCCGGTTGCTGACGGGGGAACAACGGTCGCGATCGGCGCCCCCTTCGCGGACTGGCGATGCGGCGTCCGATATCGCGCTGGCCTGGCGCGGGTTTGAACGGGCGACGCAGGGCACTTCCTATGCCACGATCACCGCCAGCCTGCGCGCCAATGGCGCGGTGCAGTTCCGGGCCAGACACCATGACGCGCGGCATCATCGCGTGTCCGACGAACTGGTGATCGACGGCGTCACCGGCGCGGTCGTCAGCACCGCCCCTTATGCGCAACGATCCGTGGGGCAGGACATCATCACCAGCATCTACGAGATTCATCGCGGCGCCTATTTCGGGCTGATCGGCCGGATCGGCCTGATGATATCCAGCCTGCTGATGCCGCTGTTCACGATCACCGGTTTCCTGCTCTATTTCGCGCGGCGGCGGCGCCAGCGCGCCTTGCGGGCGGCGATGAAGGATGTGGAGGAAAACGACGGCGGCGTGCAGGACGCAGAGGCGCAGGACGCGTCGATCGTCGTCGCCTTTGCCAGCCAGACGGGCACGGCGGAACGGTTCGCCAGGCTGACCGCCAGCGCATTGCCCGG
This sequence comes from Sphingobium sp., assembly GCA_050251675.1. Classification (GTDB taxonomy): domain Bacteria; phylum Pseudomonadota; class Alphaproteobacteria; order Sphingomonadales; family Sphingomonadaceae; genus Sphingobium. Next base: position 10,310 of record JBFWMJ010000069.1, on the reverse strand, counting down.
CGCCGTCGTCCTGCCGATCCGTACGCTCGATGCGGACCGGCTGGCCTGCACGAAGACGCTGCTGGTCGTCGCCGCCACCTATGGCGATGGCGAACCGCCCGATCCGGCCCGCAGCTTCACCCGTCGGATGCGCCGGCCCGCGCCGGACCTGTCGCATCTGCGCTATGCCGTGCTGGCGCTGGGGGACCGCGAATATCCCGATTTCTGCGCATTCGGGCATCAGGTCGACCGATGGCTGCATCAGGCGAAGGCCGAACGGCTGTTCGATCTGGTGGAGATGGACGGGCAGGACGAAGACGCGCAACGCCAGTGGCAGCAGCAGCTTGGCGGGCTGGGCGCCCGCGCCGATCAGCCCGACTGGGCGCCCGCGCCGATGGAACCCTGGCGACTGGTCGAACGGCGCGTGCTGAACCCCGGCAGCCATGGCGCCCCGGCCTGGCATGTCGTACTTGAACCGCCTGTGCCCGGCGCATCCTGCTGGCAGGCGGGGGATATTCTGGAAATCGCGCCGCGACAGGATCAGCGTCGCGTCATGCGCTTCGCCAAATGCGCCGGCCTGGACCTCACGGACACGCTGGCCGCGCATCTTTCCACGCGCATCCTGTCGCCCGGCGCCGATGCCGAAACCACCGTCGATGCGCTGCGGCCGCTGGCGCATCGCGAATATTCGATCGCCTCTATCGCCGCATCGGGCAGAGTGGACCTGATCGTGCGCGAATGCGTGGCGGAGGATGGCCTGCCGGGCCTCGGATCGGGCTGGCTGACCACGGGCGCCGCGATCGGCGCCATCGTCGAGGCCCGGGTGCGGAGCAACCCCGGTTTCCATGCGCCGGCCGACCTCTCGACGCCGCTGCTGCTGATCGGCAACGGCACCGGTCTGGCCGGCTTGCTGGCACATCTGCGCGAGCGTGAGGCGGAGGGCGGCGCTCCCATATGGCTGTTCTGGGGTGAGCGACACCCGGACCATGATGCATTCCACCGCGAGGAACTGGCCCGGCTCAAGGCATCGGGCGTGATCGCGCGCGCCGAATTCGCATGGTCGCGCGTCGACCCCGAACGGGCCTATGTGCAGGACAGGATTCGTGCCTGCGCGGCGGCGATGCGGACGTTCATCACGGGTGGCGCCGCCATCTATGTCTGCGGCAGCATCAAGGGCATGGCTCCGGCTGTGCATGCGGCGCTTGTGGACATTGTGGGCGACGATGTGCTGGAGGCGATGGCGGATTCAGGCCGCTATCGTCGCGACATTTATTGACGGAACCGGGCGGCCCGGTCCTCCAAACCGGTCGTTCGGCGCTCGGGTCGGGCGAATAGATGTTTGGCTGGTTATGAGGGATGGAGTTTGCTCCTTTATGGTTTAGCGGATGGCGTCAGCGACGGCCCGGTCACAACGATCGACACAGGGCTTACGACGAGGGAGTTCGATCGCCGGGCGCAGGAGAATGGATGGACCACGCCGCAGCACATCCAGTGGGGGGATTGACGGAGATGGCTTATCCTGCGGCGAGCGACGCGGTTCAGCCGGCCCTTCGATATTGCCCGGCATCGACCGCACGCGCCGGCGTTCCCCTCCAGGCGCTCCATAGTGGTCGGATAGCATTGCGCGTGGATGGCTCTTCGTCCGCGAACGCGACCAGCCTGCAACCAATCTGGCCTGGTTCCATGCGGAAATCGGTCTGGACGCCGATACGGACGGCTGCGTCATGGTCCGCGATCGCATCGACGACATCGCCCGCGCGCGAATTGGCGAGGGCATGAGCTGGGCTGGCCCGGCTGGCGCAACGGTCGCCGCTAGTCCGACCGGCTCCACAGCAACGGATCGTTGCGGACGTGCTGTCAGAACAGCCCATGGCTCCCGCCAACAGCGCCTGCGAAAGCGATGAGCGACAGAAGGAGCAGAATGCGGTGCATGCGCTCCATGCGCGCAAAATCGCGGGTCGGATCGGGCGATGTCGCCATGCGCCGATGCAGGACCAGGGGTTCGATCACGAACAGCATAGCGGCGAAGACCAGCCAGATCGCAACCATGGCGTGCATCCACCAGAAGCGGGGGTCGACGAACCGATCCCACATCTGCGTCCGCCACGTCATCCATGACCCGCTGACGCCCGCGAGCAGCACCCAGATGCGGGCCTGCGGCGCGAACCGCCCTTCGATCCGGTGAAACGCCGGCAGACGCTCGCGCGGCGGGTGTTCGGCTCGGACGGCCGGCATCACCACCAGCGTGACGAAAGCAACGCCGCCGATCCACAGCAGCACCGATACGACGTGGACGACGCGGGCCAGGATGACGTCGTCCATCGCCCTTGCCCTTCAGGCAGCCAGTAGTTCGTCGGCGGGGCCGAAGAACTTGTAGTGGATGCGGCCAGCCGGCACGCCGGCGAGCGACAGGCTCGATACCGCATGGCGCAGGAACGGTCGCCGGCCGCAGATGACGTAATCGGCGTCGTCGACGGGGGGATTGGCGACCAGTCGGTCACCGGTGATGATGCCGGCGACATCATAGTCGCGCCCGTCTCCCTCGTCCTTGAGCGGCGCCTGGTGTAAATCGGTCACCGTCACCGACCTGTCCCGCCCGGCCTGCGCGCGGACATGCCGACGCATTGCATGGGTATCGCGGTCATGCGTGCCATGGATGCAGTGGCCAGTCGGCGATCGCATCGTCGACGACGGGATCGAGCGCGGCATCGGCCCGGACGCGCGGGCAGAAGGCGTAGACACGACACTCCAGCCCTTGATCGTTCAGTTCCAGAGCGGCCATTGCCCCGACTCAAAATCATATACCACCAATGCGTCTATACTCCCGCAGAAAAACATGCAACATATATGCATGTTAATGTAACGAACCGGACGAAGGGTGGCCCAAGGCCTATGAAGCTGACCCTGTTCACAGATTATTCGATGCGGACGCTGCTTTATCTGGGCGCGCGGCCTGACCGGCTATGCTCGATCAGCGAAGTGGCGCAGGCCTATCGCATCTCGCAGAACCACCTGATGAAGGTGGTGAATCAGCTCGCGCGCAGCGGTCATGTCGAAAGCGTGCGCGGCCGCTCGGGCGGCATTCGCCTGGGGCGTCCGCCTGAGGAGATCAATATCGGCGCCCTCGTGCGCGAAACAGAGGACGGGTTTGATCTTGTTGATTGCGGCAGCTGCGTGGTCGCGCCAGCCTGCGGCCTGACAGGCGTTCTTCAGGAAGCGCTTGCCGCATTTCTGGCGGTGCTCGACCGTTACACCCTTGCCGACCTTCTGACCAGGCGGCGGGACCTTGCCTGGTTGTTCGATCGCAGCGCCGGCGCCGATCTCGACGTTGTTGGGGTGCCGGGGCCATGACCGGGGCCGCCGCGCACATGTGGAAGAGGAGTGACGCATATTCTGTTCGGAATGTGGTGAGCCGGTCGATCCGGCCTCTTTCAACTGCCGCAGGCTTCCGCTCCGTTTCTGGACGGCGGCTATGCAAGATGGCCGACGTGCGGCTGCGTCAGTTCCTATTTTCCGCAAAAGCTGATGCGGGTCCGCCGAGCGCGCCGGCCTGCTGTCGGCATCACCCGATAACTGCGAATAGCCACTGAACGATATGGCACTTCACCACGCCGCGTCCGGGGAAGTCGTCAATCTTCTGCCGAGCGAAGCCGCATCGGGCGGGGAGGTTGGGCATGGGTGGTGCAACCGATGCATTCAGCCTTGAACGCTCCGCACGACGTCGCTCGGCGGCCCAGCAGGCTGCGCAATAGCTTTCTTTACATACAGCATAGCGGTCCAGCGCGCCTATGGTGCCGCGAATGATCAGTCGGAACTGACAGGCCGCTTCGGAGCGCGGCGCAATCGGGCGGCGGACGCCGCCATCCGTTCGACCTTACGCCGCCAAGCGGTGAGGTTCTTCTCGACGCCGCCTTGCCGGATCGGTCCGAAGCGCGCGATCCGCACCGGCTTGAAGCCGCAGAAGCCCAGAATCTGCCCGCGCCAGCGCCGCGTGACGGGATTGCCATAGGCGAGGCGCAAATAGAAACCGGGCGTGTCCATAGTGATGATGGCATCGGCGGAACGGCCCGCCAGCAGCCGGTCCCAGAAGGGATCGTCCGCGTGATAGCGAAAGGCGGCCCCCGGCAGCAGCACTCGGTCGATGAGCCCCTTGAGCAGGGCCGGCTCGCCGCCCCACCACATCGGAAAGCCGATGACGAGATGATCGCAGGCGTCAATGGCGGCCCAGACCCGTTCAAGGTCGGGCTCCAGCGGCTGCACTTCCTTATAACCACGCCGGAGATTCGACTCGAAGGCCAGTTCGCGCACCGCGATCAGTTCGACCTCCACGCCATCGCCCAGGGCGGCCCGATAAGTGTCGAGCAGGTGGCTGACCAGACGTCCGTCGTCGGGATGACCGTCAAGAATAAGCACGCGCATCGCCAGCTCCCTTCGCCCTGAGCACCCGTTCGCTTCCAGGCTTGCCAAGCGACAGCCATAGCGTCGTTCGAGTTTTTTTCGTAGCGGGCTTAAAGGATCAGTGCGGCCCCCCGTCCGTCCCGGATCACTCGCCTTGCCGGGCGATGACGTGTGATCGCACGGAACCGGACATTCCTTCTCCACCCCAAGGCGCGCCGATGACCTATAATTCCCGAATCATAGATTCACTATGCCCCCCACAGGCCATGGGGCGGGAGTGATCGTTGTCCGTCTGACTATATCCACAGACACGACACATGCCGACATAAGCTTATGAATATCCTGGCGAGCCGCCTCTGATCTATCCGGTATCTGTCGCCAGGTTCAGCGGCTTGGTCTGGCCGCAGGCGACAGGGAAGCGCTTTTGAAAGGCGGAAAGCATACACCCCCCGAACCGGGCGGACGCGGCAGGATCAGCCCAGCATCACGGTCAGCGCGGGGGTCATATATTCCTGCCCCCGTCGCCCTTCGCGGCGCACCAGACGGGCGGCGATTCCGTGACGGGTCGCCAGCGCCATGCCGCGATCATGGCCCAGCACCGTGATCGCCGTGGCCCAGGCGTCGGCCAGCATCGCACTGTCATGCAGCACCGAGACCGAAGCCACATCATTGGCGATCGGGGCACCGCTCGCGGGATCGATGCTGTGCGACAAGCGCCGGGCGCCGTCCATGCGATAGCGACGATAATCCCCCGACGTCGCGATCGACAGACCGCACAGCGCAACCCTCAACGTGGGGACCAGCAGGTCTGGCGGCGGTTCGACATCGACCCACCATGGCTGGATATCGGGCTTCACCCCCTCCCCGCGCAACTCGCCGCCAATCTCCACCAGAAAGTGCTTTGCGCCGCTCTCACGCAGCGCCCGCGCCACCGCGTCCACGGCAAAGCCCTTTGCGATGCCGGAGAAATCGAGGGCGACATCGTCCAGCCGCCGCGCCCGGTCGCCGTCCAGTTCGATGGCTTGCCAGGGGGCCGGCACAGCAGGAAGACGGGGAGGCGGCATCCCCGGCGGCCCGAAACCCCATCGTTGCACGCTGTGCCCGATGGCAGGGTCGAACGCGCCGCCCGACAGGCGGGCCATTTCAAGCCCCGCGCGCAACACGCTCATCATATCGGCTGGGATGGACATCCATTGGCCCGCAGGCACGCGGTTGAACCGGCTTATGTCCGATACCGCTTCCCAATTGCTCATCATGCGGATCACGCCGTCCAGCACCACCTCGATCCCGGCCTGCGCGCCGGGGGGAGCATCGACGATCCGGGCCGACCATGAGGTGCCCATGGTCGGCCCGGAAAGATCGGTGATCCGCCCGACCCGCGATCGTCCGGCGAAGTGGTCGGGCGTCAGGCCGGGCGGAATCGCGATCCGAATGGCGGAAAGGCGAGCGCTCAGGGCGCCATCACCTCCAGCGTCGCGACATAGGAGGCGCGGCGCGGGCCCGGACCGGCAGGGGCGGCAGCAGCCGCGTTCGCGTCCTTCTGGGCAGCGCCGCCGGGACCGCCTGCACCGCCTTCGCGGCCACCGCCCAGCGTGGCATTGAGCCAGTACATGCCGGCCGACGGCCAGGTCACGGCCACCTTCCCGTCCTTGTCCGTGGTCAGATCCATCTGTCCCAGCGCGTCGCGATAGCGGTTGCCGCCGGGGATCACCGTGATCTTAAGGTCCGGGGCCGGCTTTCCGTCCAGCAGGAACTGGAATGTCGCCGCCTCACCCGCCACCAGATCATTGGGATGCGTGACCGGGACCAGTTCGATGCCGACGCCGACCGGTTTGAAGATGGTCGTGGTCGGCGCGCCCAGCGTCACGAAAAATTCGTTGCGGCTGGCCATTTCCGCGGTCTGGATGTCGGTGGCACCGGCGGGCAGCAGGCCTGCCAGCGTTTCCTTCGTCGCGCCGCGCGGCAGCCGTTCCCGTTTCCCGTTCAGCATATAGCTGCCCATCACGCCCGAAAATACCGTGCCGATGCGATAACTTCCTGGCTGGGTCAGATGCACGTCGAAGGTGGAGCGGTATTTGCCGGTGGCCGCATTTTCAATCTTGCCTTCCGTCCCGTCAGGCCGGGTGACACGGATCGCGTCGGTCCGCATCGCCACATGGTCGAAATAGAACAGGTCGTTGGAAACAGCCGCATCGACCGTGACCCAGCTTTCGTCACCCGACAGAACGGTGGAGGACGGCAGGAACCACTGGCGGTGCGCCTGAGCGGTGCCGGATGCGAGCAGCGCGGCGAGCGCGCCTGCGAGGAGATATTTGATCTTCATGGTAAACCCTCTCACTTGCCGAAGCTGAGGCTGACCGCCCCGAGTTCATTGCTGCCCTGCGCCTTCACCACCGCGCCAGGCCTGGGCGGCCAGGCAAAGGGCAGGCGCACGATTTCGCGCCCGCCCACTTCGCGCGACGCTTCCACAACCAGCGTGTAATTGCCGGCGCCCAGCTTGCCGAGCGGCCCCTTGCCGGCAGTGAAGCTGATCTTCTGTTCGCCCGGCGCGCGCGTGGCGCCGGAAACGCCGTCCGCCGGAAAGGTCATGGTGCGCCCCGAAACGCGCCACCACTGGCGGATGTCGCGCAGCCATTTCGTGCCTTCGCCCTTTGCCATGCCGACATCATACCAGACGGACAGGGTGCGCGGCGCGGCCCCTTCCTTCTCCACCCAGATGGCGACATAGGGACGGTGATATTCGGCGACGGACTGACGGGGTATGCCGACGCTGACGGTCATCGTTTGCGCCCCGGCCGCGGCCGGGGCCGCCACCGCCCCGATCACGGCGGTGCCGCCGATCACAAGTTTGTGACTGATCTGCATAAGTCCTGTTCCCCTCAATGAATGAAGACAATGGCCAATATGGCCGGGATCGCGAGGCCCGCAGCGACCAGCGGCCAGGTGCTGGGCCGTTTCGCCGCGTGCAATTGCAACAAAAACAGGCCGGTGAGGGCAAAGATGAAACAGGCCACGGCGAAAATGTCGATGAACCATTGCCAGACGCCGCCGGTGTTGCGGCCCTTGTGCAGATCGTTGAGATAGCTGATCCATCCGCGGCTGGTCGCTTCGCTGGTCACCTCCCCGCTCGCGCGGTCGATCGCGATCCACCCGTCGCCGCCGGGCCGCGGCAAGGCCAGATAAATGTCGTCGGCCGACCATTCGGCGATGCCCTGGCCACGCTGGCCGATCGTCTTTTCGACCCATATCGCGACAGGCTCGGGCAACGGTTTCTTGGCATCGGCGCCATCGTCCGACGCGACCAGGGCGAGCAGCGGCGGCGGCAGCGTGACGGTTTTCGACACCGTCTGCGGCGATGCTTCCAGATCGGCCGCATGGTTCAACGTGATGCCGGTAAAGGCGAACAGCAACAGGCCGATCAGACTGATAGCGGAGCTCACCCAGTGCCAGGTGTGCAACTGCTTCAGCCAGAAGGCCTTGGGGCTCTTCTTCTTTTGCGTGGCGCGGGCGGGGGCGTGCATCGGCGAAACGGTGAATCCCTGGGACGGACGGATTTGAGGCCGCGATAACGCGAACGACTCGCAATTGCAAACCTATGCGCGGGGCGAATTTGTATCAAAATGTACAGGTAGGGAAAGCTGCCTATCGTCCCAGCAGCCCCCGCGCCTGACCGGCAATTTCGGCCAGCATGGCAACATTGGGCGCGGCGGCCGATCTGGCGCGGTGGATGAGGGCGCGGAACTGGCGGATGCGACCCTCCTTTGCCTCCAGCCAGCGGGTCAGATACGCGTCGATCCCGGCCGCGCCCTCGCCGGTCGTGCCCGCGCGGGCCAGCAGGTCCAGCCGGACCTGATGCATGTCGCGCGCAATGCCGGAAATCAGCAATCTTTCCCATGGGTCGGTCGGCTCCATGCGCGCGGCCGCCGACTGCACCCAATCGATGCCCACCGCCTCGCCCAGCCGGGTGAAGGCGCGGGTCAGCACGACATCGTCGACCTTCATCCGTTCCGCAAGAGCGGCAATGCCGATCGCGCCGTCCAGCTTGAACAACGCGGCCGTCCGCCGCACCAACGGTTCGGGCGCGCCGAGGCCGACAAGCCGGTCGGAGACGATGGCGGCGCGGCGGGCCAGTTCCTCGGTCAGCAGGTCGTCAACCTGGGCGGCCAATGTCCCGACGCCCCGGGCCAGCATGGCATGGCCGGCGTCCGGCAATGTGCCGGGCGGCACGCTGCGCAGCACATCGGCGATCTGCGCACGCATGCCCGCGGCTATGTCGCCGAGCAGCGCCAGTCGCGCGCTTTCGGCCATGTCGGCGGCATCGACGTCGCGCCACAGCGCCCCCATATCGTAGAGGCGTTCGGCAATGAGGAAGGCGCTGGCCAGATCGGCAAGCGCGCACCCCTCCTCCTCGGCCAGTTCAAAGGGGTGGATGAGGCCGAGCCGGTTGACGATCCGGTTGGCGACTTTGGTCGCGATGATCTCGTTGCGCAGCGCATGGACCGCGATCGCCCTCGCCTCCCCCTCGCGCATCGCCGAGGGGAAGGCGGCCGCCAGTTCCTGCTCCATACCCGGATCGGTGGCCATGGCGCCATGTTCGATCGCGTCCTGCAACGCCAGCTTGGCCGTGGACAGCAGGACCGCCAGTTCCGGCCGGGTCAGGCCCGCGCCGTCCTGACCGCGCTGGACCAGCTGGTCGTTGGCGGCGATCCCTTCGACCTGACGGTCGAGCCTGCCCTTTTCCTCGAACGTCTCGATCAGCCGGACGTAGCTGGCCAGGTCCGCCGCGCCGCCCGCTTCGGCGATCGAAAGGCCCAGCGCCTGCAATCGGTTATCCTCCAGCACGAGGTCGGCGACCGCATCGGTCATGCTGATCAACAGGCGGTTGCGGGCCTCCAGCGTCAGGCGGCCCTCGGCCATCTCCTTGTTGAGCGCGATCTTGATGTTGACTTCATTGTCCGAACAATCGACGCCAGCCGAATTGTCGATGAAATCGGCGTTGATGCGTCCGCCCCGCAACGCATAGGCGACGCGGCCGGCCTGGGTGACGCCCAGATTGGCCCCTTCCCCCACCACCCTGACGCGCAGCCGTTCGGCATCGACCCGCAGCCGGTCGTTGACGGGGTCCCCCACATCGCCATGACTTTGCCCGGCCGCCTTCACATAGGTGCCGATGCCCCCGAACCAGAGCAGGTCGGCCGGACTGGTCAACAGGGTGGAAATCAGCGTGGCGGGGTCCATTTCCGTATCCGCCACACCCAAAAACGTCTGCATCTGCGGGGTCAGCGGGATGCGCTTGAGCGTTCGGGAAAAAACGCCGCCGCCCGCCGAAATCAGGCTTTTGTCATAATCGTCCCAGCTTGACCGCGGCAGCGCGAACAGGCGCGCGCGTTCCGCCCAGCTTTTGGTCGGATCGGGATCGGGATCGAAAAAGATGTGGCGATGGTCGAATGCGGCGACCAGCCGGATCGCGTGGCTGCGCAGCATGCCGTTGCCGAACACGTCGCCCGACATGTCGCCGCATCCGATCACGGTCACCGGCTGGCTTTGCACGTCGATGCCCATTTCGGCGAAATGCCGCTGGACCGATATCCACGCGCCCCGGGCGGTGATGCCCATCGCCTTGTGATCGTACCCGTTGGAGCCGCCGCTGGCGAACGCATCGCCCAGCCAGAACCCCTGTTCCAGCGCGATCGCGTTGGCGACGTCGCTGAAACTGGCCGTCCCCTTGTCCGCCGCGACGACGAAATAGGGATCGTCATCGTCGCGCACGACCAGCCGCGGCGGATGCACGACCTTGCCCTTGACGATATTGTCCGTCACCGACAGCAGCGCGCGGATGAATATCCGGTAGCATTGCTTTCCTTCCGTCAGCCAGGCGTCGCGATCGACCTGCGGATCGGGCAGATGTTTGGGATGGAATCCGCCCTTGGCCC
>JBFWMJ010000068.1:0-15069 GCA_050251675.1 Sphingobium sp. | reverse complement strand
GCGGATGTGCCCTATCCCGCCAGCCTGAAGCAGGCTGCCAACAGCAACAGCGCTCCGGCCGAAACGCCGGCGGAAGACGTCGTTGCTCCCGAAGCTACCGAAGGCCAGGAGGGCTAAACGATGAAGGTCACCGTACAGACCCTCGACGCGCAGGCGTCCGGCGATATCGAGCTGAACGAGGCCGTGTTCGGCGTCGAGCCGCGCGCCGACATCCTGCACCGCGTCGTCACCTGGCAGCTGGAAAAGCGTCGTGGGACCGCCCGTGCCGCTCGTGAGCGCAGCGATGTTGCGCGCACCGGCAAGAAGTTCGGCCGTCAGAAGGGCGGCGGCACGGCCCGTCACGGCGATCGCCGCGCGCCCGTCTTCATCGGCGGCGGCAAGGCCCATGGTCCCCGCGTCCGTGACTTCAACCCGTCACTGAACAAGAAGGTTCGGTCGCTGGGGCTGAAGATGGCACTTTCGGCCAAGGCGAAGGACGGTTCGCTGATCGTGCTCGACAGCCTTGATGTTGCCGACGGCAAGACCAGGGCGCTGGTCGCCAGCCTCGCCAAGCTGCAACTGACAAAGGCGTTGTTCATCGATGGCGATGCGGTGAACGTCAGCTTCGCCAAGGCGTCGGCCAATATCGTTGGCGTGGACCTGCTCCCCGCCGTCGGGGCGAACGTCTACGACATTCTCAAGGCGGATTCGCTGGTGCTGACCCGCGCCGCGGTCGAAAAGCTGGAGGCTCGCTTCAATGGCTAAGAAAGAAGCCGGAACGGTGGACATCCGTCATTATGATGTGGTTGTCGCCCCGGTCATCACCGAGAAGTCGACCCTTCTCTCCGAAAACAACGCCGTGGTCTTCAAGGTCGCCAATGACGCGTCCAAGCCGGAGATCAAGGCTGCTGTCGAGGCGCTTTTCGGTGTGTCCGTCAAGGCGGTCAACACGCTGGTCCAGAAGGGCAAGGTCAAGCGCTGGAAGGGCAAGCCCTATCGGCGGACGGACGTGAAGAAGGCGATCGTGACGCTGGCCGAAGGCCAGTCTATCGACGTCACCACCGGTATTTGAGGCGGGACAGATGGCACTCAAGCACTATAACCCGACGAGCCCGGCCCAGCGCGGCCTGATCCTCGTCGACAAGTCCAGCCTGCACAAGGGCAAGCCCGTCAAGGCGCTGACCGAAGGCAAGCGCAAGACCGGTGGGCGCAACAACAAGGGGCATGTGACGTCGCGCGGGATCGCCGGCGGCCACAAGCAGCGTTACCGCATCATCGACTTCAAGCGTCGCCTGTGGGACGTTGAAGGAACGGTGGAGCGTCTGGAGTATGACCCCAATCGGACCGCGTTCATCGCGCTGGTGACCTATGGTGACGGCACGCAGGCCTATATCCTGGCGCCGCAGCGTCTGGCTCCCGGTGACAAGGTCATCGCGGGCAAGAAGACCGACGTTAAGCCGGGCAACGCGATGGAACTGGGGCAGATGCCGGTCGGCACCATCATCCATAATATCGAGATGAAGCCGGGCAAGGGCGGTCAGCTTTGCCGGTCGGCGGGCACCTACGCCCAGCTGGTCGGTCGCGATCGCGGCATGGTCATGGTTCGCCTGTCCTCCGGCGAGCAGCGCTACATCCGTTCGGACTGCCTGGGCACGGTGGGCGCGGTGTCGAACCCCGACAACGCCAACACCAATCTTGCCAAGGCCGGCCGCAATCGCTGGCTGGGCAAGCGTCCGCTGACCCGCGGCGTGGCCAAGAACCCGGTCGATCACCCGCATGGCGGTGGTGAAGGCCGGACCTCCGGCGGTCGTCATCCGGTGACGCCGTGGGGCAAGCCGACCAAGGGTGCGCGCACCCGCCACAACAAGGCGACGGACAAGTTCATCATCCGTTCGCGTCACGCCAAGAAGAAGAGGTAATCCGCGATGGCTCGTTCCGTCTGGAAAGGTCCGTTCGTGGACCTCAGCCTTCTGAAGAAGGCAGAAACGGCACAGGATGCCGGTGGCCGCGCGCCGATCAAGACCTGGTCGCGTCGTTCCACCATCCTGCCGCAGTTCGTTGGCCTGACGTTCAACGTCTATAATGGCCGCAAGCATGTTCCGGTTTCCGTGAACGAGGATATGGTGGGGCACAAGCTGGGCGAATTCGCGCCGACCCGCTTCTTTCCCGGCCATGCCGCCGACAAGAAGGGTAAGCGCTGATGTCGAAGCCCAAGGCTCCCCGTCGCGTCGCCGATAATGAGGCTCTGGCCGTCGGCACGCAGATTCGCGGTTCGGCCCAGAAGCTGAACCTCGTCGCCACGCTGATCCGCGGCCGCAAGGTCGAAGACGCGCTCAATATCCTGACCTTCTCGAAGAAGGCGATGGCCGTTGACGTGCGCAAGGTGCTGGCTTCGGCCATCGCCAATGCGGAAAACAACCACAATCTGGACGTCGACGCGCTGGTCGTCGCGGAAGCGTCGGTGGGCAAGAGCTTCACCCTGAAGCGCTTCCACGCCCGCGGCCGCGGTAAGTCGACCCGGATCCTCAAGCCCTTCAGCCGCGTGCGCATCGTGGTGCGTGAAGCTGGCGAAGAAGCGGAGGCGTAAGCATATGGGTCACAAGAGCAATCCGATCGGTCTGCGTCTTCAGATCAACCGCACATGGGACAGCCGCTGGTTCGCCGAAGGCGCGGACTATGGGCGCCTGTTGATGGAAGACATCAAGATCCGCACCTTCATCATGAAGTCGCTGCCGCAGGCGGCGATTTCCAAGGTGGTGATCGAGCGTCCGGCCAAGCTGTGCCGCGTGTCGATCTATGCCGCGCGTCCCGGTGTCATCATCGGCAAGAAGGGCGCCGACATCGAGAAGCTGCGCAAGAAGCTGGCGCAGTTGACCTCGTCCGACGTGTCGCTGAACATCGTGGAAATCCGCAAGCCCGAAGTCGACAGCCGGCTGGTGGCGCAGGGCGTCGCCGATCAGCTGGAACGCCGCGTGGCGTTCCGCCGGGCGATGAAGCGTGCGGTACAGAGTGCCCTGCGGCTTGGCGCCGAGGGGATCAGGATCACCTGTGGCGGCCGTCTGGGCGGCGCGGAAATCGCGCGCGTCGAATGGTATCGCGAAGGCCGCGTTCCGCTGCACACGCTGCGCGCGAACGTCGATTACGCCGAAGCCGAAGCGCACACCGCCTATGGCGTGTGCGGTATCAAGGTCTGGATCTTCAAGGGCGAAATCCTGGGTCACGATCCGATGGCTACCGACCGGCTGATGCTGGAGGCACAGACCTCCGGCGTGCGCCCGGCGCGCTGAAGATAAGAAGGTAGGTAGAGCGTCATGCTGCAACCGAAGAAGATGAAGTTCCGTAAGGCCTTCAAGGGCCGGATCAAGGGCGACGCGAAGGGCGGCACCGCGCTGAACTTCGGCGCTTATGGTCTGAAGGCCATGGAGCCCGAGCGGATCACAGCGCGCCAGATCGAGGCGGCCCGCCGTGCGATCCAGCGTCACCTGCGCCGTCAGGGCCGTTTGTGGATCCGCGTGTTTCCCGATGTGCCGGTGTCGAAGAAGCCCGCCGAAGTCCGTCAGGGCAAGGGCAAGGGATCGGTGGAATTTTGGGCGGCCCGCGTCGCCCCCGGCCGTATCCTCTTTGAACTGGACGGGGTTCCCGGTCCGCTCGCAGCAGAGGCCTTCTCGCGCGCCGCGATGAAGCTGCCCATCAAGACGAAGGTCGTTGCCCGCCTCGGCGACACCTCGCACCTGGAGGGTTGATCATGGCCGACGTTGCCGATCTCAAGACCAAGACGGACGACGAGCTGTCGACCGAACTCAACGGCCTGAAGCGCGAGCAGTTCAATCTGCGCTTCCAGGCGGCGACCAACCAGCTGGAAAAGCCCAGCCGGGTCAAGGAAGTCCGCCGGTCGATCGCACAGATCAAGACGCTCCAGGGCGAACGCGCCCGCGCGGCGAAGTAAGAAAGGAAACACGATGCCCAAGCGCGTGCTGACGGGAACGGTGGTTTCCGACAAGGCCGACAAGACGGTGGTTGTTCGGGTGGAACGCAAGGTGAAGCATGCGCTCTACGGCAAGATCATCCGCCGCTCGAAAAAATATCACGCCCATGACGAGGGTAACGCCTATAAGGAAGGCGAGACGGTCCGTATCGAGGAGACCGCCCCGATTTCCAAGCTGAAGACCTGGAAGGTGATCGACCGGGTGGATACGCGCAAGGCGCCCGAGACTGCGGCATAAGCTTCAGTCCAGTCGCTAATTTTCGGAACCGCCGGATCATTCCGGTAGGCCAGATGAGAAGGAACCGGATCAATGATCCAGATGCAATCCAATCTTGACGTCGCCGACAACAGCGGCGCCAAGCGCGTCCAGTGCATCAAGGTGCTGGGCGGATCGAAGCGGCGCTTCGCGGGCGTGGGCGACATCATCGTCGTGTCCGTCAAGGAAGCCGCGCCGCGCGGCAAGGTGAAGAAGGGCGACGTGCATCGCGCCGTCATCGTCCGCACGGCCAAGGACGTGCGCCGCGCCGATGGTTCGGTGATCCGCTTCGACGGCAACGCCGCTGTGCTGATCAACAAGAATGAGGAGCCGATCGGCACCCGTATCTTCGGCCCGGTGGTTCGCGAACTGCGTGCCAAGAAGCATATGAAGATCATTTCGCTTGCCCCCGAGGTGCTGTGATGAGCGCTGCCAAGATCAAAAAGGGCGACAAGGTCGTCGTGCTGGCCGGTAAGGACAAGGGTCGTACCGGAACGGTGCTCCAGATGTTCCCGAAGGACGACAAGGTGCTGGTCGACGGCATCAACGTGCATGCCCGGCATCGCAAGCCCGACCAGGCGAACCCGCAGGGCGGCATCGACCGCAAGCCCGCGCCGCTGCATATTTCCAATGTGGCTGTTGCCGACAAGGACGGCAAGCCGACCCGCGTTCGTTTCGAGGATCGCGACGGCAAGAAGGTCCGCGTTGCCGTCAAGTCCGGTGAGGTGCTGTAATGGCTGACACGTACACCCCGCGCTCCAAGGCGCAATATGACGAATCCATCGCGAAGGCGATGACCGAGAAATTCGGGTACAAGAACGTCATGGAAGTGCCCCGGATCGAGAAGATCACGCTCAACATGGGCGTGGGCGAAGCGACCCAGGACAAGAAGAAGGTCACGTCGGCGGCCGAGGAAATGGAACTGATCGCAGGCCAGAAGCCGGTGATCACCAAGGCGAAGAAGTCGATCGCCCAATTCAAGTTGCGCGAAGGCATGCCGATCGGCGCCAAGGTCACGCTGCGCCGTGCGCGCATGTATGAATTCCTGGACCGTCTGATCAACATCGCCCTGCCGCGCGTGCGCGATTTTCGCGGTCTCAATCCGAAGAGCTTCGATGGCCGTGGTAATTTTGCCTTCGGCATCAAGGAGCAGATCATCTTCCCCGAGATCAGCTATGACCGTGTCGACAAGGTGCGCGGCATGGACATCATCGTGACCACCACCGCGAGAACGGACGAGGAAGCGCGCGAACTGCTGCGTCTCTTCGGCTTTCCCTTCCCGCAGGAAGAAGAGAAGCAGGCGGCCTGAAGACAGGCCCCGCTTCTCTCCCCAAGCATAGACAAAGGAAGAGAACTTAAGTCATGGCGAAACTGAGTTCGATCAACAAGAACGAGCGGCGCAAGAAGCTGGTAAAGAAATATGCCGGCCGCTATGCGCGTTTGCGGGCGATTGCCGACGACAAGTCGGCTGACGACAGCGACCGGCTGATCGCCCGTCTGAAGATGGCGGAAATCCCCCGCAACGGCAATCCGACCCGGGTTCGGAACCGCTGCGAAGTGACCGGGCGCCCGCGCGCTTATTATCGCAAGTTCCGGCTTTGCCGTATTCAGCTGCGCGATCTGGCCAATAAGGGCCTCATCCCCGGCGTCACCAAGTCGAGCTGGTAAGGACATCCCCTCATGGCATTGACCGATCCTCTGGGTGATATGCTCACCCGCATCCGCAACGGGCAGCAGGCGAAGAAGGACAGCGTTGTGTCCCCCGCCAGCAAGCTGCGCGCCCGCGTTCTCGACGTGCTCCAGCGCGAAGGCTATATTCGCGGCTATTCGGAAGAAGCGCTGGGCCAGCATCCTGGTCTGCGCATCGAACTGAAATATTTCGAGGGGCAGCCGGCGATCAAGCATGTCGCGCGCGTGTCCAAGCCCGGCCGCCGCGTCTATTCGGGGTCCAAGGGGCTGCCGGTGGTCCGCAACGGCCTGGGCATCACCATCGTCTCGACACCCAAGGGCGTGCTGTCCGATACGGAAGCGCGCGAGCAGAATGTCGGCGGCGAAGTGCTGGCGGAGGTGTTCTGATGAGTCGCACTGGCAAGAAACCGGTCACCGTGCCTGCGGGCGTGACCGCGACGATCGAAGGCGGTCAACTGTCCGTCAAGGGGCCCAAGGGCGCGCTCGTCATGCCGTTGTCGGACGACGTGACGCTGACGCTGGGCGAGGGCAGCATCGCGCTGACCCCGGCCAATGACGGCAAGCGGGCGCGTGCCTTCTGGGGCATGCAGCGCACGTTGGTGCAAAATCTGGTGACCGGCGTGACGGAGGGCTTTTCCAAGAAGCTGCTGATCACCGGCGTCGGCTATCGCGCCAACGCGCAGGGCAAGACGCTGAAGCTGCAGCTGGGCTACAGCCACGATGTCGATTATGCGGTGCCCGAGGGTATCGAGATCAAGACCCCGGACAATACGACGGTCGAGATCAGCGGCATCGACAAGCAGAAGGTCGGCCAGGTCGCCGCCGAAATCCGTCGCTGGCGCAAGCCCGAGCCTTATAAGGGCAAGGGCATCAAATATGATGGCGAGTTCATCTTCCGCAAGGAAGGGAAGAAGAAGTAAGATGGCAAAGCTTTCCCTCTTCGAGCGGCGTCGCCGCCGCGTTCGTACCGCCCTTCGGGCGCGCTCGGGCGACAAGCCCCGGCTATCGGTGCACCGTTCGGGCCGCCATATCTATGCGCAGGTCATCGACGATGTGTCGGGCAAGACGGTGGTCGCTGCGTCGACGCTCGACAAGGACGTCGGCGCCAAGGCGCTGGGCAAGACCGGCGCCACGTCGGACGCGGCTGCCGATGTCGGCAAGCGCATTGCCGAGGCCGCGACCAAGGCCGGCGTCACCCGCGTCGTTTTCGACCGTGGTGGTTTCCTTTTCCATGGCCGCGTGAAGGCGCTGGCCGATGCCGCCCGTGCAGGCGGGCTGGAGTTTTAGAGCATGGCTGACGAGAACACCATTCAAGCCGGCGCGCCGGTCGAGGCCGCGGTCGAAACGACGGAAGCGCGTGGGCGGGGCCGTGGTCGCGGCGGCGATCGCAACCGGGGCGAGCGCGGTGGCCGCGGCCGCCGCGACGATCGTCGCAATAGCGGCGAAGAGGGCGGCGAAGAGCTGATCGAAAAGCTGGTCCACATCAACCGCGTGTCGAAGACGGTGAAGGGCGGCAAGCGCTTCGGTTTCGCGGCGCTGGTCGTGGTTGGCGACGGCAAGGGACGCGCGGGCTTCGGCCATGGCAAGGCCCGCGAAGTGCCCGAGGCGATCAGCAAGGCGACCGCGTCGGCCAAGAAGGCGATGGTCCGCATCCCGCTCAAGGAAGGGCGCACGCTGCACCATGACGGGCTGGGTCATTTCGGCGCGGGCAAGGTGACGGTGCGGTCGGCTCCGGCCGGGACGGGCATCATCGCCGGCGGCCCGATGCGCGCCGTGTTCGAGAGCCTGGGCGTGGCGGACGTCGTGACCAAGTCCAATGGTACGTCGAACCCCTATAATATGATCCGGGCGACGTTTGAGGCGCTGGGCGAGCAGACCAGCCCCAAGTCGGTGGCGCAGCGCCGGGGCAAGAAGGTTGCCGACCTGCTGCGTCGTGGCGGCGCCGCGGTAGAGGTCGCGCAGGCCGATGCCGAAGCGATCGTGGAGTAACGGATATGGCCAAGATCAAGATCAAGCAGATCGGTTCGCCGATCCGCCGGCCCGCCGACCAGAAGAAGATTCTGATCGGCCTGGGTCTGGGCAAGATGAACCGGGTGGTGGAACTGGAGGACAGCGCGGAAGTGCGCGGTGCCATCCGCAAGCTGCCCCACATGGTCGAGGTGGTCGAAGGCTGAACGCCCTCGATCAGCAGGTATCGGATGGAAGAGGGGGCGACCCCTCTTTCGTTTTTTGAGCGGAGGCGCTAGGGGCGCTTCCTTAACGGTTCCGCGGGGACCGGCGCGACAGAAGCGAAAGCGAGTGCAGCATATGAAACTGAACGACATCAAGGACAATGACGGCGCCCGCAAGGGCAGGATGCGCGTTGGACGCGGCATCGGGTCCGGCAAGGGCAAGACCGCGGGTCGCGGCCAGAAGGGTGCGAAGGCGCGTTCGGGCGTCAGCATCAACGGCTTCGAGGGCGGTCAGATGCCGCTGCACATGCGGATCCCGAAGCGCGGTTTCAACAACATATTCGCGAGCGATTATGCGATCGTGAATCTGGGTGCTGTGCAGAAGGTGATCGATGCGGGCAAGCTGGATGTCGGCGCCACAGTCGACCATGCGGCGCTCCAGGCTGCCGGTCTGGCCCGTGGTGGCAAGGACGGTGTGCGGTTGCTCGGCAAAGGCGCGCTGACTGCGAAGATCAGTTTCCGGGTTGCCGGTGCATCGAAGGGTGCGGTTGAGGCGGTCGAAAAGGCCGGCGGCGCGGTCGAGGTCATTGCGGTGGTTCCCGCCGCTGAAAAGGCCGCGGCCAAGAAGGGCACGGCGAAGGCTGCCCGCAGGGGTTGATCCTTCCCGTCTGGACTTGCACTATCGACCCCGCTGACCGATATGGGCCGGCGGGGTCTGGTGTTTTTGGGCCGGGACATCGTCGGAAGGCTTCGCTTGCGGCGCTCGGTGTAGCGGCATTTTGGGGCTTTGGGCGGCTTGTCCTGTCTCGCGGACTTCCGAAGGATGCGGTGTTCCGCGCGGGGTGAACGGGATGTTTGCATCCGGCGGTGACTGACTCTAAGGCAAGCAACGATTCCCACCGGGTAGCCCGGTGCCAAGAATGTTTTGAAGGGCAGCCACCATGGCATCGAGAGCCGACCAGCTCGCATCCAACCTCAGCCTGGCGAAGTTCAGCCAGGCGACCGACCTTAAGAAGCGCCTGTGGTTCACGCTCGGCGCGCTGGTGGTGTTCCGTTTCCTCAGTTTCGTGCCGCTGCCCGGCATTGATCCCACCGCTTTGTCGCAGCTTTACAGCCAGACGAGCGGCGGCATTCTGGACATCTTCAACACCTTTTCGGGGGGCAGTCTGGAGCGCATGAGCCTCATCGCGCTCGGCGTCATGCCGTATATCACGGCGTCGATCGTGGTTCAGCTGGCGTCGTCGCTCTCGCCGCAACTGGCGGCGATCAAGAAGGAAGGCGAGAGCGGGCGCAAGAAGCTTAACCAATATACCCGCTACGGCACCGTCGGACTGACTGCCGTGCAGGGCTATTTCATCGCCGTTGGGCTGGAAAGCTATGGCGCGCAGTCCGGTGTGCAGGCGGTGGTGGACCCGGGCATGCTGTTCCGCATCGCGGCGGTCGTCTCGCTGATCGGTGGCACGATGTTCCTGATGTGGCTGGGCGAGCAGATCACGTCGCGCGGGATCGGCAACGGCGTGTCGCTGATCATCATGGCGGGGATCGTCGCGCAGCTTCCGGTGACGCTCAGCAATCTGTTCAAGTCGGGGCGTGAAGGGTCCATCTCGGGCCTGCTGATCATGCTGATCATCATCCTGGCGCTGGGGCTCATCCTGCTGATCTGCTTCATGGAACGGGCGCAGCGCAGGGTGCTTATCCAATATCCGAAGCGTCAGACGCGGCAAGGTATCATGCAGGCGGACCGCAGCCACCTGCCGCTCAAGGTCAACACTGCCGGTGTCATCCCGCCGATCTTCGCAAGTTCGCTGCTGTTGATGCCGCTCACCATCTCCCAATTCGCCGGGCAGACGGTCGCGGGCGAAAGCCGCTGGGGTGATTTCGTGCTGACGCTCAACCAGTATCTGTCGCATGGCAGCCCGGTTTATATGGGCCTCTATGGCCTGGGCATCGTCTTCTTCTGCTTTTTCTACACGGCTGTCGTGTTCAACCCGGAAGAGACGGCGGACAATCTGAAGCGCAACGGGGGGTTCATTCCTGGAATCCGGCCCGGCAAGAACACCGAACATTATCTGGATTATGTCCTTACCCGCATTACTGTGATCGGCGCGGCCTATCTGGCCTTTATCTGCCTTGTCCCCGAATATGCCATCGCCCGTGCCGGCATTCCCTTCTACCTTGGCGGGACCAGCCTGCTGATCGTGGTCAATGTGACGGTCGACACGGTAACCCAGATTCAGAGCCATTTGCTGGCCCATCAATATGGTGACCTGATCAAGAAGGCGAAGCTGAAGGGGGGGCGCATGCGCTGACGCGCATGGGCAGGACATGGGCACAAACAGGGGAGAACGCGCCGCATGAACATCATTCTGCTCGGACCGCCGGGCGCCGGTAAAGGCACGCAGGCGACCAGGTTGGTGGAAAGCCGCGCCATGGTGCAGCTGTCCACTGGCGATATGCTGCGCGCCGCGGTGAAGGCGGGAACGCCCGTAGGATTGCAGGCGAAGGCGTTGATGGAGAGCGGGGCGCTTGTCCCGGACGAGGTTGTTTCGGGCATCATCGGCGAGGCGCTGGACGCGCTGTCGCCCGACACCGGCGTCATATTCGACGGCTATCCCCGTACGGAAGCACAGGCCCATTCGCTCGACGCGATTCTCGCCGACCGGGGGCGCACGCTCGACCATGTGATCGAACTGGAAGTCGATGAGGACGCGCTCGTCGAACGCATCACCGGCCGCTTCACCTGCGCAACCTGCGGTGAGGGATATCATGACAGGTTCAAACGCCCCAGGGATGCGGGCGAGTGCGACAAATGTCATGGGTCGGAATTCAAGCGCCGGCCCGACGACAATGAGGAAACCGTGCGCACCCGCATGGCGGAGTATCGCGCCAAGACAGCTCCGATCCTGCCTATATATGAGGCGCGCGGCATCGTAAGCCGGGTTGATGGGATGGCGGATATGGACGATGTCACGCGCGACGTGGCGACCATCCTCGACGGGGCGACCAGCTAAGAACCGGGACGCGATCGGGATTGAAATTGGCCTTGTGCCCCTGCGGAGGCGGAGGCACGGTCCTGTCCGGCACCTCTCGCACCTGTGTTCGATACGCATTGGATCGCATGCCGGATGTCGGCGCCCCGATATTGCGTTCACTCGCTGGCGGGGATGGGGATTTGCCACAGTGGCAGGCCGGGTATGGGCAGGGATGTGGGAGCGAGAGCCGCTCAGCATGTCCCTTGCCGGGACGGCATGGCGGTAAAAGGCGATTTACATAGATATCGGCTGAATCATGGCGATGGGGGTGCTATGCGCCATCCATGGAGCATGCGCCCACCGGTCGCGGTCGATTGACGGAACTCGATGCGTTGCGTGGCATCGGGGCCGTGGGTGTGCTCCTCTTCCATTATTCCACCCGCTTCCATGAGCTATTTCCGCGTGCCGGGCATGTGCCCTTCGACTTCCCCGGCGGAAATTACCGGGTGCTGCTGTTCTTCGCTATTTCGGGTTTTGCGATTTTCTTCACGCTCGACCGTATCAGGAGCGTGTCGGATTTCGCCGTCAACCGTTTCGCCCGACTATATCCGGCCTATCTGGTCGCAATGCTGTTGACCCTGTCGGTCGAATATCTCGCCCATGCGTGGCAATTGCTTATCGGGCCGGCGGCGATCCTGGCCAACCTGACCATGGTTCAGGGCTTCGCTTTCATTCCGCAGGTTGACGGCGCCTATTGGACGCTGACGGTAGAGATCGGTTTCTATTTCTGTATGATCGCGATCTGGAAATGGGTCGGGCTCAAGCAGTTGGAGCCGGCGCTTCTGGGCTGGCTCGCCTTGCGTCTGCTGTTCCAGCTATGGCCTGACATGCCCGAACGCATGGTGATGCTGTTCGTCCTGCGCTACACGCCCTTTTTCGTCATCGGGATGCTGGCCTATCGCATCTGGTCCGGGCAGCGCGGCTGGCGACAGCAGGTTCCTTATGTGGTGGCGGCGCTGCTGTCGGTGGCGGTGAGGGAAACATGGGACGTCACGATCGTCGCCTGCGTGCTGGTCGTCACCTTCTCCGCGCTGATCCTGGGGCGGCTGCGTTTCCTGGCGGTGCGTCCGCTCGTATGGATCGGCGGCATCAGCTATTCCTTCTATCTCATCCACCAGCATATCGGTTTTGTCATCATGCTGAAAATGGGGGAGGCGGGCTATGGCCCCTGGGTCGGCTTCATGGCCGCGGTGATGGTCGCGCTGCTGCTCGGCACGCTGGTCAACCGGCTGGTCGAACGGCCCGCCGGCACCGCTATATTGGCGCGATGGAAAGCGCGCAGCGCGCCGCAAGGCGCCGTCGGTGCGGCCTGACGCCATAAAAAAGGCGCTCCCTGAACAGGGAGCGCCCTTCTAGAGCATCGTGCGCAAAAGTGGGCACCGGTTTTGCGCAAAAAACGATGCGACCAAAGAATTAGAGCACGCGTCCTGCGTCCGATTTAACGCAGCGTGCTCTAGTATCTTGTGCGATCAGCCGCTTACTGCGCGACCGGCGCCGCCGCCGCCGCATTGGCCGGCAGGCCGCCCATCTGGGTCACCATCTTGGTATAGGCGTCGAGATAGGCGAGCACGATGACCTGGCCGATGGCGGTGTTCTGATAACCGCCGCCGCCGACAGCCGCCAGGCCGCTCATCCAGCCCACGCCGCCGCCGCCGCCGAAGCTGAGGTCGGATTTGCGGAAATAACCCTCGGCCATCACTTCTTCCTCGGTCGTGCGCGCGTTCACGACCGACAGCATGACATTGGCTTCGCTCTTCCTGATGGAGATACCCCCGGCGAGCGCGCCGACCGTGCGGCCGCCCAGCAGGCCACCCACCAGACCGCCAATGGCGTTGCCACCGCTGTTGCGGTTGGACGTGACGATATCAGGCTGGATGAAATAGTCGGCTGCCTTGACCTGGCCCTTGCCCAGATTCGATCCAGCCTGCAATTCGCCGGAGTCGGCCATCGCGCGCTCCATGTTGCGGCTGGCCATGGACCGGCCGCGATTGACGATGCCAAAGCAGCCCGACTGCTGCACGAACAGCTTGATGATCGCTTCCGGGCTGCCCAGATTGAACTCCCGCCACCACTGGTTGTCGGGCTCGACGATCGCGACGGTTCCCAGACGCTTGGTGCAGCGGGGAATTTCCATCTGCTTCTTGACCTGGGCCTGACGACCGGACGACCCCTTCTGGGCCATTGCCGCCTGCGGTGCCACCATGGTGAGGCAGACCGCAGCGGCCGCCAGCTTCTTCAATCCACGCATTTTCAAGAACCCCGTTCCTTGTCTGAGATTTGAGATGATATGTGCGCCTGAATTTACGGCGGAGCCTTATCACAGGCGCGGCTGGCTTCCAAGCAATCGGTGCAGGCGTCCCGGCACGGTTTTCGCCGCGGCCCGCACCGGGTGGAATGCCGTAGGCGATTGGCCCCACGCGACAGGCTGACACCGCATAAAACTGCTGCTACGGCGCGGCATATGACCGACCTTTCCAACATCCGTAATTTCTCGATCATCGCCCATATCGACCATGGCAAATCGACGCTGGCCGACCGGCTGATCCAGCGGACCGGCGGCCTTTCGGACCGGGAAATGAGCGCGCAGGTGCTCGACAATATGGATATCGAGAAGGAGCGCGGCATCACCATCAAGGCGCAGACCGTGCGTCTCGATTATACCGCGCGAAACGGCGAAACCTATGAACTGAACCTCATGGACACGCCGGGCCATGTCGATTTCGCCTATGAGGTGAGCCGGAGTCTCGCGGCGTGCGAGGGCGCCTTGCTGGTGGTGGACGCCGCGCAGGGGGTCGAGGCGCAGACGCTCGCCAATGTCTATCAGTCGATCGAGCATGACCATGAGATCGTGCCGGTGCTCAACAAGATCGACCTGCCCGCCGCCGAACCGGAAAAGGTGCGCGCGGAAATCGAGGAAGTGATCGGCCTGGACGCGTCGCAGGCGGTGCTGGCCAGTGCCAAGTCGGGCATCGGCATAGACGATATTCTGGAAGCCATCGTGACGCGAATCCCCCCGCCAAAGGGGGATCGCGACGCGCCGCTGGAAGCGATGCTGGTCGACAGCTGGTACGATCCCTATCTGGGCGTCGTCATTCTGGTGCGCGTGATCAACGGTGTGATCAGGAAGGGGCAGGCGATCAAGTTCATGATCGGCGGTACCGAACATCTGATCGATCGGGTCGGGTGCATGCGGCCCAAGATCGAGGCGCTGCCCGAACTGGCCGCCGGCGAAATCGGTTTCATCACGGCGCAGATCAAGGAAATCGCCCAGACCCGCGTCGGCGACACCATCACTACGGTCAAGAATGGCGCGGCCAAGCCGCTGCCGGGCTTCAAGGAGGTCCAGCCGGTGGTGTTTTGCGGCCTCTTCCCGGTCGATGCCGCCGATTTCGAGAAGTTGCGCGAATCGATCAGCAAGCTGCGTTTGAACGACGCGAGCTTCTCTTTCGAGATGGAGACCAGCGCGGCGCTTGGCTTTGGTTTCCGCTGCGGATTTCTGGGTCTGCTGCATCTGGAGATCATCCAGGAACGGCTGACCCGCGAATATGACCTCGACCTCATCACCACCGCGCCGTCGGTGGTGTATGAGATGCACATGCGCGACGGGTCGGTTCTGCACCTGCACAACCCTGCCGACATGCCCGATCCCAACCATATCGAAATGATCGAGGAGCCGTGGATCGAGGCGGTGATCTATTGCCCCGACGAATATCTCGGTTCGATCCTCAAACTGTGTCAGGACCGGCGCGGTATCCAGAAGAACCTGACCTATGTCGGCGGGCGCGCGCAGGTGACGTACGAACTGCCGCTCAACGAAGTGGTGTTCGACTTTTACGACCGGCTCAAGAGCATCTCGCGCGGCTATGCCAGTTTCGATTATCACCAGATCGGCACGCGCGCGGGCGATCTGGTCAAGATGAGCATTCTGGTCAACAACGAACCCGTCGATGCGTTGTC
>JBFWMJ010000067.1:0-15286 GCA_050251675.1 Sphingobium sp. | reverse complement strand
CCGGTGCCGGTAATGGCTTTTGAAGCCGTTGCAGGTTCCTGATTCCCAGAGGCGCAACCGGAAGGAGAAGACATTATGGCGACCCCTGTCGTCACCATGCACCAATTGATCGAGGCCGGCGCTCATTTCGGGCACCAGACCCACCGCTGGAACCCGCGCATGAAGCCGTATATTTTCGGCGAGCGCAACGGCATCCACATTCTTGACCTGTCGCAGACCGTGCCGCTGTTCAGCCGCGCGCTCGACTTCGTGTCGGCGACCGTCGCAGCCGGCGGCAAGGTGCTGTTCGTCGGCACCAAGCGCCAGGCGCAGGACCCGATTGCCGAAGCCGCGCGCCGTTCGGGCCAGCATTTCGTCAACCACCGCTGGCTGGGCGGCATGCTCACCAACTGGAAGACCATCTCGGGCTCGATCAAGCGCCTGAAGACGCTGGAGGAGAAGCTGTCGGGCGACACCCACGGCTTCACCAAGAAGGAAGTGCTCCAGATGACGCGCGAGCGCGAGAAGCTGGAACTGTCGCTGGGCGGTATCCGCGACATGAACGGCATTCCCGACGTCATGTTCGTGATCGATGCCAACAAGGAAGAGCTGGCGATCAAGGAAGCCAACACGCTGGGCATCCCGGTCGTCGCGATCCTCGATTCCAACGTTTCGCCGGACGGTATCGCTTTCCCCGTACCGGCGAATGACGATGCCAGCCGGGCGGTCCGCCTCTATTGCGAAGCCGTCGCCACCGCCGCGACGAAGGGTAATCGTGGGGCGCAGCAGGCTGCGGGCGTCGACCTTGGCGGGCTGGACGAGCCGCAGGCCGAAGAGGTCGTGGTCGGAGCGTAAGCGCCTCGCAGGTTTCCTTCCCTCCCGTTCGGCTCGACCGTGGTCGCGCTTTTTCGAACCGGGCGGGAAGGTGGCCTACTCCGAACTGCAAGATTCCCGGAGTAGGGCGCGTTCTTGACCAGACCGCGCCCTCCCGCATTTTTGAACCATTAAACTTTAGGAGCCGAAACATGGCTGAGATCACCGCCGCCGCCGTCAAGGAGCTGCGCGACCGTTCGGGCGCCGGCATGATGGATTGCAAGAAGGCCCTCACCGAAGCCAATGGCGATATCGAGGCTGCGACCGACTGGCTGCGCGCCAAGGGGCTGGCCGCGGCCCAGAAGAAGTCGAGCCGCACCGCGGCCGAGGGGCTGGTCGGCGTTGCCGTGGCGGGCACGAAGGGTGTCGCCGTCGAGGTGAACAGCGAAACCGATTTCGTCGCGAAGAACGAGCAGTTCCAGGATTTCGTGCGGACCGTAGCCGGCATCGCGCTGGAAAACGGAGCTGCCGATGCAGAAGCGCTGTCGGGCCAAGCCTATCCGGCTGGTGGCACCGTCGCTGAAAAGCTGGTCGCCAACATCGCCACGATCGGCGAGAACCAGACCCTGCGCCGCATTGGCCGGGTAGAGGTGTCTCAGGGTGTGGTCGTTCCCTATGTCCACAATGCGGCCGCGCCGGGTCTGGGCAAGATCGGCGTGCTGGTTGGCCTGGAAGGTGATGCCCCTGCCGACGTGCTGGAGCCGCTGGGCAAGCAGATCGCGATGCACATCGCCGCCGCATTCCCGCTGGCGCTGTCGTCCGCCGACATCGATCCGGCGCAGCTGGAGCGTGAACGCGCGATCGCCACGGAAAAGGCGGCCGAGA
The DNA here is from genome assembly GCA_050251675.1 of Sphingobium sp. Taxonomy (GTDB): domain Bacteria; phylum Pseudomonadota; class Alphaproteobacteria; order Sphingomonadales; family Sphingomonadaceae; genus Sphingobium. The sequence continues at coordinate 13,609 of JBFWMJ010000067.1, read as the reverse complement.
GCGGCAAGCCTGCCGAGATCATCGCCAAGATGGTCGATGGTGCCGTGGCGAAATATGCCAAGGAAAACGCGCTGCTGAGCCAGTTGTTCGTGATGGATAACAAGACCCCGGTTGCCGATGTCGTTGCCAAGGCGGCGAAGGATGCCGGTGCGTCGATCACGCTTAAGAACTATGTCCGCTTCCAGCTGGGCGAAGGCGTCGAGAAGGAAACGAGCGATTTCGCGGCGGAAGTCGCTGCCGCGGCCGGCGTCGCCTGACGTCGGGCCGGATCGGTCGAAACCCGTGTGAAAAAGGGGCGTGCCCGGGTGGCGCGTCCCTTTTTTGATGCGGTCATTCCGCGGTGCCGGCTGATGCGGCCGTGCGCTCCCCCGGTTGGGCCTGCTGACGGATCACGGCGAATAACCGTTTCCGTCACAAACGCCCCTTCACATCGTGCGTGCGCGCGCCTAATGTCCGCGCCGCTCTTCCTGACCTTCAAATGGATCTAACGCTGCCCATGACTCAGCCCGCCTATAAGCGCATCCTCCTTAAACTGTCGGGTGAAGTGCTGATGGGCCAGGGGCAGTTCGGCATCGATCCCGAGACGGTCGATCGCGTCGCGGGGGAAATCGCCGCCGCCAGGGATGCGGGCTTTGAACTGTGCGTCGTCGTCGGCGGCGGCAATATTTTCCGGGGGCTGGCGGGCGCGGCCAAGGGGTTCGACCGGACCAGCGCCGATTATATGGGCATGTTGGCGACGGTCATGAATGCGCTGGCGGTGCAGAACGCGCTGGAAAGAATCGGCTGCGACACGCGGGTTCAATCGGCCATTCCCATGGCGTCGGTGTGCGAACCCTATATCCGCCGCCGGGCGGTGCGCCATATGGAGAAGGGACGGATTGTCATCTTTGCCGCGGGCACCGGCAATCCCTTTTTCACGACAGACACCACCGCGGCCCTGCGCGCGGCGGAAATGAATTGCGATGCCTTGCTAAAGGGGACCAGCGTCGATGGCGTATATACGGCCGATCCCAAGACGGTCGCCGGCGCAACCCGTTATGAAACAATCAGTTATAACAAGGTTTTGAGCGACAATCTGAAAGTCATGGACGCCAGCGCCGTGGCGCTGTGCCGCGAGAACGCCATTCCCATCGTCATCTTCAACATCCGCGAAACCGGCAATCTGGCCAAGGTGCTGGCCGGGCAGGGCGTGGCGACGATCGTCTATAATCAGGAGGACTGACCATCATGCCGCACTATGACAAGGCCGATCTGGAGCGCCGTATGGCGGGCGCCGTCGAATCGCTCAAGGGCGACCTTTCTGGGCTGCGCACCGGGCGCGCCAATGTGCAGTTGCTCGACCCGGTGACGGTCGAGGTGTATGGCGCGCACATGCCGCTGAACCAGGTGGCGAGTGTGTCGGCACCCGAGCCGCGCATGCTGTCGGTGCAGGTGTGGGACAAGAGCAATGTCGGCCCGTGCGACAAGGCGATCCGTTCGGCGGGTCTTGGTCTCAATCCGATCGTGGATGGCCAGACGCTGCGCCTGCCGATCCCTGACCTGACTGAGGAGCGGCGTAAGGAACTTGCCAAGCTGGCCGGAAAATATGCCGAAGGCGCGCGGGTTGCCGTGCGTAATGTGCGCCGCGACGGCATGGATAACCTGAAGACCGACGAGAAGAAGGGCGAGATCAGCGAAGATGAGCGCAAACGCCTGGAAACCGAAGTTCAGAAGATGACCGATGCGACGATCGCGGATATTGACGCGGCGGCGACGGCCAAGGAAAAGGAAATCCTTGGACAATAAATGTCGGGGCGGTTTTTCCGAATGATCATTTCCTGCCCCGGCGGTTCCTGATGGCCAGTCATGCAAAGCCCGGTTTCGTCGAACCCGTGCCTCCGGTCGATGGCGACCGTTCCGGGGTGGTGGACGCACGGCATGTGGCGATCATCATGGATGGCAATGGCCGTTGGGCGAAGAAGCGGCTGTTGCCGCGCATCGCGGGCCATCGCGCCGGGGTGGAAGCGGTCCGCCGGGTAGCGCGCGCGGCGCGGGAACTGGGTCTGGAATGTCTGACACTCTATGCCTTTTCCTCTGAAAACTGGAAACGGCCGGCGGGCGAAGTGTCCGACCTGATGGGGTTGCTGCGCCATTTCATCCAGTCCGATATCGACGAATTCGACGCCAACGACATCCGCCTGCGGGTGATCGGCGATTACCGGGCGCTCGATGCGGCGCTGGTGGACCTGATTGACGGGGCGGTCGCGCGGACGGCGGGTAATGGCGGTCCCGTGCTTGCGATCGCGCTCAACTATGGCGCGCAGGATGAACTGGTGCGGGCCGCGCGGACGCTGGCCCAGCGGGTGTCGGCGGGGGAAATTACCCCCGGCGATATCGACGCGGCGCTGCTCGACGCCGCGCTGGATACGGGCGACCTGCCGCCGCTCGACCTGCTGATCCGTACGTCGGGCGAATTACGGCTGAGCAATTTCATGCTGTGGCAGGCGGCTTATGCCGAACTGTATTTCACCGATACGCTGTGGCCGGATTTCGATGTGCGGGCGCTTGCCGCCGCGCTCGACGCGTTCCGGCTGCGGGACCGCCGGTTCGGAGGGGTCTGACCGCATGGCGTCGGAACTTCGCACGCGGACGGTCATGGGGATCATCCTTGTCCTGCTGGCCCTCGTCGCGCTGATCGCGGGCGGGCTTTTGTTCTGGCTGCTGCTGGTGGTGGCGGGCGTGCTGATGCAGGGGGAATGGGCGGACCTGACCGGCGTGTCGCGCGAACAGAAACGCATGGCGATGTTCGCCGTATCCGTGCCGCTCGCCATCCTGTGTCCGCTGGCCGCCGGTGTGTCCTGGCTGGCCGGCGCGCTGATGATGGCGGCGTTCTTCTTCGTGGCGCTGGCTGGCCGTTCGATCGCGCTGGCCCTGGGCGTCCTTTATATCTGCCTGCCGGTCATGGCGCTGCTGTTCCTGCGGGGGCAGGGCGCCGATGGGTTGCTGCTAGCCTTCTGGGCGCTGGCGCTGGTGTGGGCGACGGACATCGGCGCTTATTTTGCCGGTCGCTCGATCGGCGGTCCGAAGCTGGCCCCGCTGGTCAGCCCGTCCAAGACCTGGTCGGGACTGGCGGGCGGGGTGCTGGCGGCGTTGCTCACCGGCTTCATCCTCTATCGGTTTGCCGGCCTGCCGATACAGCTGGCGGCCGCCAGCGGTCTGCTGGCGGTGGCGGCGCAACTGGGCGATCTGCTGGAAAGCGCCATGAAGCGCCGGGCCGGGGTGAAGGACAGCGGCACCATCCTGCCCGGCCATGGCGGGGTGATGGATCGGCTGGACGGCGTCGTCGTGGCGGCGCCGCTGGCCGCCATGCTGTTTCTGGTGCTGGAGGCGGCATGACGCGCCGGATTTCGATCTTCGGGGCGACCGGATCGGTCGGACTGTCCACGCTGGACCTGATCCGGTGTGAGCCCGAGGCGTACCGGCTGGTGGCACTGACCGCTAATCGCGATGTTGACGGGCTGGCCGCCGCAGCGCGGGACGGCGGCGCGGAAATCGCTGTTATCGGCGATCCGGCGCTGTACGGTGCGCTGAAGGAAGCGTTGCGTGGATCGGGCGTGGAGGCGGCCGCGGGAGAACAGGCACTGGTTGACGCCGCCGGGGCCGGGGCGGACTGGACGATGGCGGCGATCGTCGGCTGCGCGGGGCTGCGGCCGGTGATGGCGGCCCTGCGCGCGGGGCGCACTGTGGCGCTGGCCAACAAGGAATCGCTGGTGTCCGCCGGCGCGCTGATGATGGATGCGGCGGCGATGTCGGGCGCTACCCTGCTGCCCGTGGACAGCGAACATAACGCGATTTTCCAATGCCTTGCATCGGCTCATTTGGATGATGTCGCGCGCATCACGCTGACCGCGAGTGGCGGGCCGTTCCGTACACTGGCTTATGAGGAAATGCGCGCACTAACCCCGGCTCAGGCGGTGGCGCACCCCAACTGGTCGATGGGCGCGAAGATCAGCGTCGACAGCGCGACGATGATGAACAAAGGGCTGGAACTGATCGAGGCGGCGCACCTGTTTCCGATTGGTCTCGACCGGATCGAGATATTGGTTCACCCGCAATCGGTGATCCATTCGATGGTCGAATTTCGGGACAGGTCGACGCTGGCGCAACTGGGGTCGCCCGACATGCGTATCCCGATCGCCCATGCGCTTGCATGGCCGGCGCGGATCGCGACGCCCTGCCAGCCGCTCGATCTGGTGCGTATCGGCCGGCTGGATTTCGAGGCCCCTGATGAAGAGCGGTTTCCCGCCCTGCGTCTGGCGCGACAGGCGGCGATGGCCGGGGCGGGGGTGCCCGCCGTCCTCAATGCCGCCAATGAGGTCGCGGTCGCGGCTTTTCTGGACGGCGTGGTCGGTTTCCTTGATATTGCCACGATTGTGGAGGACGTCTTGAATCGCTATAGCCCGCCTGTGCCCCGGCGGGTGGACGATGTCCTGCATGTGGATGCGGAGGCGCGGGCGATGGCGCGGCACGTGATGGAAAGATTGCCAGTTTGATCCAAAATCCCGGCATGCTGTTGACTATACTTGCATTTGTAGCGGTCATCGGGCCGCTCGTCTTCGTGCATGAACTGGGCCACTATCTGGTCGGGCGCTGGTGCGGGGTTAAGGCGGAAACGTTCAGCATCGGCTTTGGCCCGGAACTGGCCGCCTGGACCGACCGGCGCGGCACGCGCTGGCGCCTGGCGGCTTTCCCGCTGGGCGGTTATGTGAAGTTCAAGGGCGACATGAACGCCGCCAGCCAGACCGATCCTGCATGGCTGGAAATGTCCGCCAGGGACCGGGCGGAAAGTTTTCCGGCAAAACCGTTGTGGCAGCGCGCCCTGATCGTCGCTGCCGGGCCGGCGATCAATTTCCTGTTTGCCATCGTCATTCTGGCGGCCTTTGCGTTAACTTATGGCGAAAGCCGCACGCCGGCCGTTGCCGGCCAGGTCCAGGCCGGCAGCGTCGCGGCGGATGCGGGCATTCAGGCGGGCGACCGGATCGTGTCTCTGGGCGGGCGTCGGATGGATACGTTCGACGACATTCGCCTCTATGCGCAAATCCGTCCGGGCGAGGCCGTGGAGATCGTCATCGAGCGCGACGGAAAGCGGATCGCGCGAGAAGGCCGGATCGGCAGCGTCAGCGAGACGGACGGGTTCGGCAATCAATTCCGTGTCGGCCGGCTGGGGCTGGCGCCCGGCGAGCCGGTGATAGAGCCGGTCGGCCTGCTGCGCGCGCCGGTCGTCGCGGTCGAACGGACGGGGCAGATCGTACGCACCATGGTCGAAACGCTGGCCCAGATCGTAGGCGGCGGCCGGTCGGTCAAGGAACTGGGCGGGCCGCTCAAGATCGCCGAAGTGTCCGGTCAGGCCGCCACGCTCGGGCTCCAGAGCTTCGTCTTCTTCATGGCGCTCATCTCGATTAATTTGGGGTTCATCAATTTGTTGCCAATCCCGATGCTTGATGGCGGCCATCTGCTTTTTTACGGGGTGGAAGCGGTGCAGCGCCGGCCGGTCAGCCCGCGGGCGCAGGAATGGGCCTATCGCTCCGGTCTGGCGGTGCTTCTGACCATGATGGTGCTGGTGACTTTCAACGATTTGTCGTCTTTCGGACTTTGGGACAGCCTGTCCGGCTTGATCGGATGAGCCGCATCGGGCAGGGAGGCGCGATTTGGCGGCGTTCTGCTCGACAATCGATATTTTTTGGTAAGGGTAAGCGGGTGACAGCGATGAAGAGCAGCAAGAAGCAGCGCCCGGTCGTCGCCGCGCTGTTGGCGACCACCATGCCGATGGCTGTGATTGCCGGATTGTCGGCCGCGCCCGCCTCTGCGCAAAGCGCCGCCCCGTCGCCCGCGGCGCCCGTCACCATCGCGCTGCCGTCCGGGACGATCAGCGCGGTGTCGGTGACCGGGACCCAGCGTCTGGAACCTGACACGGTCCTGTCCTACACCAAGTTGCGGGTCGGTCAGCCCTACAGCCAGGAATCGCTCGATCAGGCGCTGCGTGACCTGTACGAGACGGAATTGTTCGCCGACGTTCAGATCCGCAACGACAATGGCGCGCTGACGGTGGAGGTGAAGGAGAACCCGGTCATCAACCGCATCGTGCTGGAGGGCAACAAGCGCCTGAAGGACGACAAGATCCGGCCCGAAATCAAATTGTCGCCGCGCCAGATCTACACGCGCTCGAAGGTGCGCGCGGATGTCGCCCGGATCATCGAGCTCTATCGGCGTCAGGGTCGCTTCGCCGCCACGGTCGAGCCCAAGATGGTGCAACTCGACCAGAACCGCGTCGATATCGTCTTTGAGATTTCCGAAGGGCCTAAGTCGAAGGTCCGTCAGATCAACATCATCGGCAACGAGAAGTTCGGCGACGGCAAGCTGCGTAGCGAGATGGTGACCAAGCAGTCGCGCTGGTTCCGCATCTTTTCCTCCGGCACCAGCTATGATCCCGACCGGCTGGCCTATGACCAGCAGAAGCTGCGCCAATTCTACCTGACGGAAGGCTATGCCGATTTCCGGGTGATTTCGGCGGTCGCGGAACTGACGCCCGATAAGCAGGACTTCATCATCACCTATGTGGTGGAGGAAGGCGACCGGTATAAATTCGGTGATGTGAAGGTCGAATCCGATATTCGCGACCTCGCCGGTGATTCGCTGACCAAGACGTTGCCGATGAAGAAAGGCGGCTGGTACAACGCCAAGCAGGTCGAGGATACGGTCGATACGCTGAGCGAGACCGCCGGCCTGTTCGGCTATGCCTTTGCCGAAGTGTCGCCGGACTTCAATCGGGACAAGGACACGCTGACGATGGGGATCAATTTCCGCATCGCCAATGCGCCGCGCGTCTATGTGGAGCGGGTCGACATCAACGGCAACACGCTGACGCAGGACAAGGTCGTGCGCCGCGAATTCCGCCTGGCGGAAGGGGACGCGTTCAACAGCTTCCTGGTCAAGCGGTCGAAGGACCGCATCAATTCGCTCGGTTTCTTCCAGGAAAAGCTGGATATCGAGCAGAAGCCCGGCTCCGCGCCCGATCGCATCGTGCTGGAAACCAATGTGCAGGAAAAATCGACGGGCGAACTGTCGCTGTCGGCCGGCTTCTCCTCGCTCGAACGCTTCATCGTGTCGGCGGCGATCACCCAGCGCAACTTCCGCGGCAAGGGGCAGGAACTGCGGACGTCGGTCAATTATTCTGCCTATTCTAAATCGGTCGAAGTTGGCTTCACCGAACCCTATTTCATGGACAAGAACATTGCGCTGGGCGGCGACATCTACCGCCGGGACCTCAATAGCTTCCGCTATCTGGGCAATCGCAATGACCGCGACACGACCTATGAGCAGACGACCACCGGCTTCCAGATCCGTGCCGGCGTGCCGCTTACCGAATATATGTCGCTGGCGCTGCGCTACAGCCTCAATTTCGACGATGTGACGCTCAATAAGGATACCTATTATTCCGACCCCGATGGCGATGGGCCGCTGGGGCGGCAGTGTGATCCGATCCTGGCCGGCCGCTATCTATGCGACGCGATCGGCAAACGTACCACGTCATCGATCGGCTATTCGTTCATTTACGACAAGCGGGACAATCGCATCCGGCCGACGCGTGGCCATAACGTCATGCTCAGCCAGGATTTCGCGGGGTTAGGCGGCAGCGTTAAATATGTTCGTACCCGCCTTAACGGTGCCAAATACTGGCCGCTGGGTGGCGGGTTCATCTTCTCCCTCTCGGCGGAAGGCGGTTATATCCACAGTCTGGAGAAGGCACGCTACGACGCCACGGGCGCGGAAGTGGACAAGGTCCGCCTGACCGACCGATTTTTCCTGGGCGAACCGCAGTTCCGCGGCTTCGACATTCGCGGCGTCGGTCCGCGCGTGAAGCGCTATTATGTGTCGGAAGTGATTGGCGAGGACGGCAAGGGCACGGGCGTGTATGAGCGCGGCAGTGGCAGGAACAATATTTCCGACGACGCGCTGGGCGGCAAGGTATATTATCTCGCCCGCGCGGAGGTGGAAATCCCGCTGGGTTCGGGCGCGCGCGAAATGGGCCTGCGTCCTTCGATCTTCGTCGACGCCGGCGCGGTTGCCGGTTTGAAACGGCCCGGCCTTGTGAATGGCGACGGCACTTTTGCCGGCTATTGCTCGGTGGTGTCCGGCACTGTCACGACGGGGAGTGATGGCAAGCCTGTGAAGACGCCGAAGGCGTCGTCGCTGGAGCGCGCGAAGTCGCTGGGCAGTTGTACGACGGCGTCCTTCGACGATGGGGCGAATTACACGGACGTGAACTATAATAACGGGTCCGGCTTTGAAGAAGTCTATCTGGGCAATACGCTCAAACCGCGCCTGTCCGTAGGCTTCGGGGTCAACTGGAACTCGCCCTTCGGCCCGTTCCGAATCGATATCGCCAAGGCCCTGCTGAAAGAACCAGGGGACGATGCCAAACTCATAACCTTCAACGTAGGGACTCAATTCTGATGAAAAGCATGATCAAGGCTCTGGCGCTCGGTTTTGCGCCCATGACTGCCATGGCGCTGGCCAGCGCCCCGGCGGTCGCCCAGACGAAGGTCGCGGTTGTCGACCTGCAGACCGTGGTCGGCACCAGCAATGCCTACACCACCGCGCGCACGCAGATGCAGACGACCTACAAGCCGCAGATCGATTCGTTCAACGCCCGCAAGGCGGCGATCGACGCCGACCTCAAGGCCAAGGGCACCGCTCTGGAAACCGCGGTCAAGGCGGCGGCCGGCAAGACTTCGCCCGCGCTTCAGACGCAGTATGAAGCCTATCAGAAGGCGGGTCAGGACGGTCAGGCCGAACTCCAGCGGCTGGGCGCGCCGATCCAGCTTGCCGACGCCTATGTTCAGGAACAGATCGTCGCGAAGCTTGAGCAGGCGCTCAAGGCCGCGATGACCAAGGCGAAGGTCGATATCATCCTGAAGGAAGAGGCGACCGAATCCTACCTGCCCGCGAGCAACCTGACCCCGGCGGTCCTTGCGGAACTGAACACGCTGGTTCCCAATGTCAGCATCACGCCGCCCGCCGGCTGGCGTCCGGGTGGTCAGGGCCAGGGTCAGGCGCCTGCCGCCGCCGCGCCCGCCAATCCGTCGCAACAGCCGCAGTCGCGTTGACGGCATAAATGACGGAGCAGCCCGAAACGGCGGGCGTCGCGCTTGGTCCCATCGATATTCGTGGGATCATGGCGGCGCTCCCGCACCGCTACCCCATGTTGCTGGTCGATCGCGTCGTCTCGCTCGTTCCGCGTGGCGCGATCCACGCGGTCAAGGCGGTGTCGATCAACGAAGGCTTTTTTCAGGGGCACTTTCCCGGCCGCCCGATCATGCCAGGCGTGCTGATCGTCGAGGCGATGGCGCAGGCGGCTGGCGTGTTGACGGTGGAGACGCTGGACCTGCGCGGGTCGGGCAAGCTGGTCTATTTCATGAGCATCGACGGCGCCAAATTCCGCTCGCCGGTGGAACCGGGCTGCTTGCTCGACCTGCATGTCGAACTGCTCCAGATTCGCGGCGTGGTCTGCAAATTCGCGGGCAAGGCGATGGTCGATGGCAAGCTGTGCGCAGAGGCCAATTTCGTCGCCATGATCGCGGAGCCGCCCAGGGATTGAGGCGGTTTGTCTATCCGTCATTCCGATTTTCCGGGTGACGGAGAGGCAGGCGGGGAGCCATGCCCCTTGCCTTGGCGCGCTTTTACCTGTACCCGCGCGCCTTCGCCTGATTTTCAGCATCCATGGCCGGTCGGAACCGGCCTTGAACGGAGCACATCCATGAAAGCCGACATCCACCCCGATTATCATTTCATTACCGTCCAGATGACCGACGGCACCACCTTCCAGACCCGGTCGACCTGGGGCAAGGAAGGGGATACGATGGCGCTCGACATCGATCCCAAATCGCATCCGGCATGGATCGGCGGCCAGCGCCAGCTGGATCAGGGCGGCCAGGTGGCCCGCTTCAACAAGCGTTTCGGCGGCCTGACGCTGAAGAAATAAGCGGTTTCATAACGCATGAGAAAAGGGCGCTTGCGGGCGCCCTTTTTTTATTGGGCGATCATGGCGTTTGGAACCCTGTGGACCTGATGTCTCATCTGGGTGGGAAGGGGACGTTAGACCGTTGCCCAATCAGACGCCGCCATAGCTTCCGCTTCTGCGATTAAACCCTTCAAAGGCGCTGTATCTTGGTGTGCTATCGGCAAATCAAGCGCGGCGGCGCGCGCCCTGATATCTTCCAAGCGAGGGTCGGAATTGGGATGCTGATAAAGTCATCTCAGTCCCATTCTCCTCCTGTCTCATTCAGGAAATCCCAGAGCAATTGGGCCACTTCATCCGGCGAGCGATTGAAAGGCTTTTCGAACGGCATCGTAATTAATTTAATCACGAGGAAAACAGGGATGATAAAAAGGCACGCCGCGCAGCCGATAGCATTGCGAAAGATGCCGTTTTCCGAACTTACGAGTGCCCGTCTCATCCTGCGCGTTTTAGGGCGACCCAGTTAATGTCCGCAACTGGTCGGGAGCGGTTCGCAGGGGGCAGGGTTTGGCGCTGGAGAGCGTGGAAAGCGGCTCTTATGCGCCTGCCGCTTGCTCCGCGTCCAGAAACGCCGCCACATCGTTCAGCACCACGTCCTTTGACAGGAAGGTGCGTCCGATGCCGCGCGCCAGCAGGAAGGGCAGGGTGCCGCCAGCCATTTTCTTGTCGTGCAGCATATGGGCGATCAGCGCCGCGCCATCGCCCTTCACCTGCGCGCTGGCGAGGTCATGGGGCAGGCCCACCGCTTTCAGATGCGCGGTGACGCGCGCGGCGTCCGCCGCCGGGCACAGGCCGAGGCGCGCCGAGTAGCGAAAGGCGAGCGCCATGCCCGCCGCCACGCCTTCGCCATGCAGCAGCCGATCGGAAAAGCCGGTGTCGGCCTCCAGCGCATGGCCGAATGTGTGGCCCAGATTGAGGAGCGCCCGCCGCCCCGACGTCTCGCGCTCGTCATCGGCGACGATCGCCGCCTTGGCGCGGACGCTATGTTCGATCGCCCGGACGCGGGCATCGGCGTCGCCCGCCAGCAGCCGATGGCCGTCGCTTTCGCACCATGCGAAAAATTCGGGACCGTCGATCAGCCCATATTTGACCACCTCCGCATAGCCCGCCCGTCTTTCGCGCGTGGGCAGGCTGTCCAGCGTCGTCGGGTCGATCAGCACGAGGCGCGGCTGATGGAAGCTGCCGATCAGATTCTTGCCGGCGGCGGCGTTGATCGCCGTCTTGCCGCCGACCGAACTGTCCACCTGCGCCAGCAGCGTGGTCGGCACCTGAATGAAATGGCATCCGCGTTTGAGGATGGACGCGGCGAACCCCACCAGATCGCCGATCACGCCGCCGCCCAGCGCGACGACATAGTCGCCCCGTTCGACCTCCAGCGTCAGCAGCCGGTTGATCAGTTCTTCCAGATGCTGCCAGCTTTTCGTCGCTTCGCCCGGCGGCAGGATGATTGGTTCAATGGTGATACCGACGGCGCGCAAGCCCGCTTCGAGTCGGGGCAGTTGCGCCTGCGCTACATGGGCGTCGGTGACGACCACTAGGCGGCCCATGCGCGCATAGGGGGCGAGATGCTGGTCGGCGCGGTCGATCGCGCCGTCCTCGATCACGATATCGTAGCTGCGCGCATCCAGCGCGACGCGGACTATTGCCATGCGACCAATTGCTCCATGATGCGTTCGACGGCGGTTTCGTGCGGGGCGGCCATGCTCTTCACATGGATGGGCGCCAGCGCGTAAAGCGGGTTGCGCACCGCCGCCAGTTCCGTGAGCACCGTGCGGGGGTCCTTGCCCTTCAGAAGGGGGCGCCCTTCGCGGCGCGATACCCGTTCCACCAGCAGGTCGATGTCCGCGTCGAGCCAGATCGCCGTCGCCTGGGCCAGGATCAGATCGCGCGTTTCCTCCTGTATGAACGCGCCGCCCCCGGTGGCGATCACCTTGGGCGCGCCGTCCATCAGCCGGGCGATGACCCGGCGTTCCCCGTCGCGGAAATGCGCTTCGCCATAGCGTTCGAATATCTCGCTGACCGTCATGCCGGCCGCCTTCTCGATCTCTTCGTCGGCGTCGACGAAGGTCAGGCCCAGGCGCGCCGCCAGCCGTCTTCCGACCGTCGATTTCCCGACGCCCATCATGCCCACCAGCACGATGGGACCGCGCAGGGTTGCGGATGAGGTGGATTTGCTGTTTCGCTGCATGGCGACCGGGGCTATACAGCCAGCCGTCACAGAGGCAAATCGCAACTTGGCGGCCGGCCCGGTCCCGGCAGGGACTCATCCGGCCACAGAAGGACCCATGAAGAACAGACGTTCCCATAGCAGTTTTGAAGGCGCCTCCCGGCGTCGCGGCACGCGGTTGCCGCTCATTCCGATTCTGGTCGTCATCGTCCTGGCGGCGCTGATCGCGTTCCTCTGGTCGCGCGGCGGGGAGCAGCCGCAACAGCGTGTGGAAAAGGTGGTCCCCGCCGAAAAGCTGGGCAAGTAGCGCGGATGCGGCAGCGTCGGGGGAATGCGAAATGGGCGCTGGGCACATTGGCCCTGGCGCTGGCTTTGCCGGTTGTCGCGCAGGAAGCCCCCGAATCCCTGCTGCCGCCCGGCTTCGGCGATCCGTCCCCGGCGCCCGCGCGTCAGCCCCAGTCGATCCTGCCGCCATCGTCCGGCAACACCCCGGCCAACGCGACCCCGAGGCCACCGGCGCAGGTTCGCGCGCCGCAGGGTGAGGCGTCCGATACCGGCGCACAAACGCCGCCGCCGCCGACGACGACGCCTGCCCCGACGCCCGAGGAACTGGCCGCGCAAAAGGCGAAATATGATCTGCCCGAAACGGCGCGCCGCTCGCTGGAGCGGATCGGGCCGCTCACGCCGCAGGTGCGCGGGCTGGAGCCCGACGCCTATGGCGATCAGCCAGGCCGGTTCCTGGCGACGTTGATGCGGGAGGTCCATGCGCCGATCGTGTCCCGATGGGGGTCGATCCTGCTGCGCCGCGTCCTGTTATCGGCCACCGACACGCCGCGTGACGTGGACGGGGCGGACTGGGCGGCCGAGCGCGCCTGGCTGCTGCTGCGCATGGGGGAGGCCGACAGCGCCCGACTGATGGTGCAGAGCGTCGATGCCGATCGGTATACCCCCCGCCTTTATGCGGTTGCCATGCAGACCTATCTGGCGACGGCCGACCCGGCCGGCCTGTGCCCGCTGTCGGCGGGCGCCCTGCGGTCCAGCAAGGAGCCGGGATGGGAAATGACCCGTGGCATCTGCGCCGCGCTGTCGGGTGATCAGGGGAGCGCCAGCGCCGCGTTGAACCAGGCGCAGCGGCGCGGCGTGGTGCGGGGCATCGATTACCGGCTGGCGGAAAAGGTCGTCGGCACCGGGTTCAACGCACGCCGGTCCGTGAAGATCGAGTGGGACGGGGTCGACCGGCTCACCGCCTGGCGTTTTGGTCTGGCGACGGCGCTCAATGTGGAAATTCCCGCCGCGCTGTACGGTACCACCGGTGCCCATGTCCGCGCGTGGGAGGCGCGGGCGCCCGCGCTGCCCGCCGTCCGTCGTCTGGAAGGGGCGCAGGT
>JBFWMJ010000066.1:0-15894 GCA_050251675.1 Sphingobium sp. | reverse complement strand
CGACTGGCGACGCCATCGGCGGCCTCGCCCTCGAGCGTTTCGTGCCGGCCGTAAAGCACCAGCGGGCGGACATCGACCTACATCGCGCCAGCCTAGCGGCCATAGGTTTCCATTTCCGCCGGGTCGGTTACGCTGTTGCGTATTGCGATGACATAGCCTTTTTTCACGCCTCTCTCTCCTGTTTTCAACTCAATTTCTGGTCTGGCAATTTCAGGCCTGGCGAAGCGAACGAAAGGTGCGACGCACTTCCTCGACGAACACCGCCGGCTGCTCGAACGCCGCGAAATGGCCGCCGCGCTCCAGTTCGTTCCAATGGATGATGTTCCTGTATTTGCGCTCCGCCCATCGCCGCGACGGCGAGATGATCTCCTTGGGGAACACGCTGAGACCGACCGGGATGTCGATCGGATCGGCGGCGAAATTATGGAAACTTTCCCAGTAAAGCCGGGCGGATGACGTGGCGCTGTTGGTCAGCCAATAGAGCATGATATTGTCGAGCAGTTCGTCCGCCGTCAGGATCGTGAGCGGATCCCCGTCGCAATCGGTCCATTCGAGGAATTTCTCGTAGATCCAGGCCGCCTGCCCGGCGGGCGAATCCGCAAGGCCGTAGCCCAGCGTCTGCGGCCGGCTCGCCTGCTGGCGCGCATAGCCGCTGCCCCAGAGCTTGTAATATTCGGCGCGCGCAAGCGTCGCCTTCTCCTTTTCGGTCAGGTCCTCAAGGTCCGCCTTTTCGGGATAGGCGATCACCATGTTGAGATGGACGCCGGCCAGTTCGGCCAGACCCATGCCCGCCAATGTGGTGGTGACGGCCGAACCCCAGTCGCCACCCTGCGCGACATAGCGATCATAGCCCAGCCGCCGCATCAGTTCCGCCCAGGCGGACGCGATGCGCTTGACGCCCCAGCCGGTCGAAACGGGCTTGTCGGAAAAGCCATAGCCGGGAAGCGCCGGGATCACGAGGTGGAAGGCATCTTCCCGCCGGCCGCCATGCGCGACCGGGTCGGACAGCGGCCCGATGACCTTGTGGAATTCGATGACCGATCCGGGCCAGCCATGGGTCAGCAGCAACGGCATGGCGTCGGGCTCAGGCGAGCGGCGATGAATGAAAGTGATGCCCAGCCCGTCGATGGCCGTGCGGAACTGCCCAAAGCCGTTGAGCATCGTTTCGCACCGGCGCCAGTCGTAGCGATCGCGCCAATAGTCACAGAGCGCGCGGGCCTGCGCGAGGGGCAACCCCTGCGAAATATCGTCGACGGGCTCCGCGTCCGGCCAGCGCGTCCGTTCCAGCCGCGCACGCAGGTCATCAAGCTGATCCTGCGGGATGTCGATTTCAAAGGATGTTATCGCGGCGTCTTCGGCCATCTTTTTCCTCTCCCACCCCGGCGCCCGCCAGGAAACGTCATTCCTATTTTTCGGCAGCCAACCCCGTCGATATGATGTGGTACAGCGTGTCGCAGAAATTCTGCCCCATCTCCTCGGTCAGTTCTCTCACGCCGAAGGCATGCTGCAGCGCGCTGCGCCGCGCGACGAGCTGATCGCAGGCGCCCACCAGCATGAAATACAGGTGCATCGGCGCAATCGGGCGGAACACCCCCTCCTCCACACCCTGGTCGATCAGCCGGGCGTAGAAGTTGGCGATCGGCGTGATGAACAGTTCGCTGGTTCGAATCGCCCGCGCCTCGTCCCCGCTGCTCATGATATGATGCAACAGGCGGTTGATATAAGGCGCGTGCATATAGGCCGAAACCAGACCCTTCACATGAATGCGAAGACGCTCGCTGACCGAAACCGGCATTTTTTCAAGCGCGACCAGCTGATCGGCCGCTTTGGCCGTGCCGCGTTCCAGCAGCGCCATCAGCAGGCCGTCCTTGCTGCCGAAATGATACTGCACGAGCGCCGCGCTCATCCCGGACCGCAGGGCGATCTCCGACAGCGAGAAGTCGACGCTGTCCTTTTCCGTCAGCAGCTTGGCGGTGACGGTCAGAAGAAAATCATAAGTGTCGCTCCTGCCCGGCTCTGCCCCATCAGGGGCGGAACGCCGGCGCGAACCATTACGCGACGCGATCTTCATCTACCTGCCGTTTCCTTCAAATCTGTGACCGCCCATCCGACCCGGCGCGGGCGCCGTTGTCAAGCCGGACTTTAACTGGTCATTAAACCCTTTCAGGGCGTCAGCAATACCTTGCACTGGTTCGTACGCTGCCGCAGCGCCTCGAAAGCCTGCGGAAACTCGTCAAAGCCGACGCGGTCGGTGATCATCCTGGCCGGATCGACACGGTGCCGGGCGACCAGATCGGCCGAAACCTTGAAGTCGTGCAGATCATAGGCAAGCGCGAAAATCAGATCCAGTTCCTTGTTCATCGCATGGGCCGGCGTGATCTGGTCCGGCCGCATACAGCCGCCCAGCACCACGACCTTGCCATGGATCGGTGCCAGCGAAATGCAATAGTCCAGCATGCCCGGCGCGCCGACGCATTCGAACACGGCGTCGGGCGCCTCACCCGTCATCTTGCGGAATTCGCGGCGGACATCCTGGTCGCTGGTGATGAAATCGGTGGCGCCCATGTCCAGCGCCATCTGCGCCCCGCGAGTCGACCGGGCGGTAACGACGATCCGCCGCGCGCCCATGGCGCGGGCCAGTGCGACCACGGCAAGCCCCACGGGGCCTGCACCAACAACGAGAATATTGGCGCCGGCATCCAGCCGCGCGCGGCGCAGACCGTGCAGGCCGACCGCCAGCGGCTCCACCAGCGCCGCCTCCTCCCACGACACGCCGTCCGCCAGACGCACCGTTCCGGCCGCACCGACATTGGTGAACTGGGCAAAGCCACCCGACAGGCGGCCGCTGGCATGATCGCGCATCTGCCGGCACCAGACCGGGCTCCCGGCGAGGCAATAGGCACAGGTTCCGCATCCGACGAAGGGCATGGATACGACCCGGTCGCCCTCTTTCCAGCCCGTGACGCCTTCGCCCACTTCGACCACTTCGCCGCAGAATTCATGGCCGATGACGGACCCCGGCGCGACGGGCGTCCCATCCTCCGTATAATGAAGGTCGGTGCCGCAGATGCCGCAATGCTTGACCGCCACGGTCAGTTCGCCCCGGCCGGCGGTCGGGGCGGCCACATCCTCTATGCGCAATGGAGCGCCAGCCCCATGGAATACCGCAGCCTTCATATCCCGCTCCCACGAAATTATACCCGAGTATGGTCTTGCAGACTCGCTTACCGTGGGGCTACCACTGATTCAAGAACCGCCTTAACAAATTGCCGGACGGGCTGATCGGCCGACCGATCGTCCCGGCGACAACAAGCAGAAGCGACAATTGGCCGCGCATCGCGGCCAGGATTAGGAGAAGCCAGTGAGCCATTTCGTGACCGAGGATCAAGCCGCTTTCCGCGACGCCGCCCAGGCCTTCGCGCGCAAGGAGATCGAACCTCTCGCGGCGCAGATCGACCGCGATGAAGCCACCCCGCCGGAGCTGACGAAAAAGCTCGCCGAGCAGGGCTTCTTCGGTCTGTTCATCCCGGAGGAATATGGCGGCAGCGGCGCCGACCTCACCTCCACCTGCCTGGTGCTGGAGGAACTGGCCAAGGCGTCGCCCGCCTTTGCCGGACTGGTGTCGGTCGAAATGATCCTGTGCCCTGAAGTGCTGCTGGCGGTGGGCAATGAAGAACAGAAGCAGCGCCTGCTGCCCCGCAGCGCGAGCGGCGAACGGCTGATGGCCTATTCCCAGACCGAACCGTCGGGCGCGGGCAATCTGGAGTTCCATCAGACCAAACTGACGGCGGACGGCAACGCCTTTCGCCTGAACGGCGCGAAACTGTTCTGCACCCAGGGCGAAGCGCGCACCTATCTCGTCATGTGCAGGACCGAGCGCGGCGGCGAAAAGGGCTATGGCTGCGTCATCGTCGAGCAGGAGAGCGAAGGGTTCCAGGTCGCGCCCTATGAGCATAAGCTGGGCTGGCGCGGGACCAACACAGGCAGCATCAGCTTCACCGACGTGCTGGTTCCGCCCGAAAATATCGTAGGCGACCTGCTGACCGCCAATCAGGACATCTTCATGATCGCCAACCAGTCCAGCTTCCTGGGCCATGCGGCGACGTCGCTGGGCTGCGCCGTGGGCATGTTCGAAAAGACGCTCGAATATGTGAAGGAACGCCGCCTGTACGGTGAACCGATGCACAAGCTGTCGCCCTGGTCCGACCGTCTGGGCATGGCCTGGAACAAGATCGAGGCGATGCGCGCCCTCCTCTACACCTCGACGCGTCTGTTCGACGACGGCCGGCGCGACCTGTTCCTGGGATCGACCTGCAAATCGTGGCTGTGCGAGACCGCCTATGAGGTGTGCCACACGCTGCTCCAGGCCTGGGGCGGCAGCGGCATGATGGATTCGACCGGCGTCAACCGCTATTTCCGCGACTCCCGCGCCAAGCTGGTCGCGGAAGGCGGCACCGAAATGCACACCGATATCATCGCCAAGGCAGTGCTGGGCCTGGTCTGATCCAAGCTAGTGGGAAAGGCCGCCCGGTTCGAGGACCGGGCGGCCTTTTTCATTGAGACTTCAGCCCGGCGCGCGGCGCAGCGCAACCAGCGCCGCCGTCACGGCGAAGGCGAAAGTCGCCACGATCGCGACGACGGTCGTTCCTTCATACAGATGCGCGCTGTTCCAGACATTGCCCGCAGGGTCCTGTTCCAGCCGGGGCGGAAGCAGCGCCAGGGCGAGCGGCGAACCGATGGTCTGCGCCGCCAGCATGACCGGGGCCTGAAGCCACCACCATAGCGGTTGCGCGGGCCGGCGCGCGGACCTGCGCAGCATCAGCCAGCCGCCCAGCAGGAACGCGATCACGGTCGTCACGATCCAGCCGCCGAAATTGCTGAGCGGAACGCCATAATAGCCGCCGCCATCGCGATAGGCCCAGGCGTGCTGGAGGGTGGCACCGCCCGGATCACCCACCGCATCGTAACCAGTCACGACCAGGGCGGCGACGATCGCGAGCGCGGGCAGGCTGCCGGGACGGCCGTCATTGTCCGCCCCATCCAGCAACAGAACCGCGATGATCCACGACAGATAGGCGGCACCGAAATAACCCGGGCCGACGATCAGCGGCACGTTGAACAGCTTTGGCCCCATCGGCGCCAGATGTTCGAAATAACCGAAGGGGAATCCGGTTTCGATACTGAGATTTTCGAGGAGATTGATGACCACGAAGAACGCGACCATGAACAGGCCCATGCCCGCCGCGCCATAACGCGGAACTCCATGCACCCAGGCGAACGCCATCAGCACCATGATCTGCGCCAGCAACGCGAACGGCGCCGCGGCCGGCACCGCATAGGGCATGACGGTGATAAGCAGCGAGACGGCGATCAGCGTCCAGCCCGATGCCTGCCTCGCAACGCCCCCTCCCGCCCTGATCGGGGGGTTAGCCTGTTCCTCCTGCGCCATCGTCATTCCCTCTCCTCATGACCTCCAGCATATGCTGGTAGCTCGCATATTTGGGTTGATCGATGGCCGCTTCGTCCAGCGTCGTGCGCAGCAGATGATCCTGAAGCGCCGGCGAACCGATCGGCATGGCGCCCGATGCGATGGCATCGACCAGTTGCGCGTCCATCGCCGCCAGAGTGCCGTCCGTGCCGAGCAGATCGCGCAACCGCGCGCGCGCGGCGTCATCGGCCGCCGGGCCCTGCTCGATTTCCCGCCGGACGATATCCAGACTGTTGGCCGCAACCAGCGCGTAGAAATTGTCCGGCGCGGACAGCTTCTTGGACACGGTGTTGCGCAGATATTCCGAGATGATCTCCAGCAGCTCGGACGCGGTGGGGATTGTCCTCATACCAGTTCTCCGTCCTTGACGCGGGTCAGCATCATGATGTCGACTTCGGTCTCCGACGCCCGGCGACCGATGGAGGCACGCTCGACCGTGCGGTCTCCCGCACGGAATTCCAGCGCGAAGTTCATGCAGGACTGCCCCCAGTAAAGCGCGCCAAGCACCGTCCAGAAATGCAGCGACGCCCGGTTCACCGGCTGCCCGCCGGCCGCCTCGAACCCGTCGATCAACTGCTCGACCGGACCGAAACCGCCCGCAACATTGCGAATTTCGCCAAACCGCCACGACGGGACGCACAGCCAGGCCAGATCCTCCATCGGATCGCCGGCATGGGCCATTTCCCAATCCAGAACCGCCGCTATCCCCTTGTCATCGATGATGAGGTTGCCGTTGCGGAAATCCCCATGCACCAGGCTAAGGGTCTCCGGTTCGACCGGCATGCGCTCGTACAGCCAGCGATAGGCATATTCGAAAACCGGCCGCCGCACGTCATAGGCCAGATAGTCGCGATACATGACGTCCAGCCGGGCGCGCGCCGGCAGCGCGGTCAGCGGCGGGCAATCGGCAATCGGAATCTGGCTGATCCGGGCGAGGGCATCCCCGCAAAGGCCGGCCAGACGCGGGCGGACATCGGCGAACTGGGCGTCGCGCAATATCTTGCGCGCAATCGTTTCGCCATGGACCCGGCGCATGACGAACCCGACGCCAAGGCCATCGTCAGGCTCCAGCACATGCAGCACCTCCGGCGCGGGCACATCGTGCGCGCGGGCCAGGGTCATCAACCGCGCTTCGGCAGGCAGGCCGACCGCTATTTCCCGCTTTTCCGTGGTGCCGCCGGGGGACCGCCGCATCACCAGTTCCACCGGGCGGCCATCCTTCCCGCCTTCGATCAGCCAGCTTTCCTGGCTGGCGCCGCCGGACAGGCGGCGAATGGTGGTCAACTGCGTGCCGGGTTCGATCCGGTCGACGACCCTGGCGACGGCACTATCGAACAGGTCGCGTCCGTCCTTTTCGATGCCGGCCGGTGCATTCGTCATAACTCTCCCCTTGGTCGGACGCGCCACGGGCGCTGATTCCATCATCCTGCCATAGCCATGCTTTGCGCGCGCCGCCAAGTGCGTCAGGCCATATTTCTGACCGCGCAATCAACAGGACGGCGCCGGCTGTGAAGAAGGACGCGCTCCTAAATCTCGACGCCGTCCGGGCCGGGCCAGTCGGGCGTCGGCCCGATCCGCCCGTCCGCGTCGTCCAGAGCCGCGATCGCCGCCATGTCCTCGGGCGAAAGCTGGAAATCGAAGATCGCGATATTCTCGTCCATCCTCCCCGGATTGACCGTCTTGGGGATCGCGATCGTGCCATATTGCATGTGCCAGCGCAGCACGACCTGCGCCGGCGTACGACCGACACGGGCGGCGATCGCCTCGATCGCCGGCTGGTCCGGGTGCTTGCCCCGTGCCAACGGACTCCATGCCATCGTCGCGATGCCCAGTTCGGCATGGCGCGCCATCATCGGGCGCTGCTGGAAATAGGCATGCAGTTCGATCTGGTTCACCACCGGCACGACGCCGGTTGCATCGATGATCCTGTCCAGATGTTCCGGGGCGAAATTGGAGACTCCGATGGAACCGACACGCCCCTGCGCCTTCAGTTCGACCATTGCGCGCCAACTCTCGACATACTGCCCGCGTGAGGGCGCGGGCCAGTGAATGAGGTAGAGGTCGATCCGACCGAGCCGGGCGTGGCTGCGGTCGAACGCCCGCAACGTCTGGTCATATCCCTGTTGCTCGTTCCATAATTTGGTAGTGACGAACACGTTCGGCTGATCCCTGATCGCCTCGCCCACGCCCGCTTCGTTCCGGTAGGCGGCGGCCGTATCGATGAGCCGATAGCCGCGATCGATCGCCTGCCGAACGATCTGCTCCGTCTGATCCACCGGAGTCTCGAATACGCCTAGTCCGAAACGGGGCATTTCCACCCCGTCGTTCAGCATGACAGCAGGCACAGCGTCCGACATCCTCAATCCCCTCGATTACCTGAGCGCTGGACGCGATCAGTTTCGCCCCGGCGCATCGCAGACCGGCGGCTTAGCAGTCCCTCTCCGGGTCGGGAAGCGCGGGGCCGCTGATCGATCGTTGAATTGTCCAGCAGGAACGGGATAAGTCCTATCCCGCAACCGACATGGACAGTGCATCATTTCCCTGCTCCTGTCGCCTCGATAATTTTCGGAGACCCCGCCCATGAGCCTGCCAGAGTCCATCGCCAGCCGCCTCACCATTCCCGCCATATGTGCGCCCATGTTCATGGTGAGCACGCCGGAACTGGTGCGTGAAGCGTGCCTGGCCGGCGTCATCGGTGGTCTGCCGCGCCAGAATGCCCGGTCGCTGGAGCAGTTCGAAAGCTGGCTGTCCGACATCCGTGGCGCGATCGACCGGTATCAGGGTGAAACGGGGCGCGCGCGGACAGCGCCGATCGCCGTCAACATGGCATCCAACCTGTCCGCCACCGAATTTGCCGAGAATCTGGATCTGTGCCGCAAATATGGCGTGGAAATCATCATTAACGCGACCGGCAACCCCACCGAACTGACACAGCGTGCACATGACCATGGGATGCTGGTCTATGCCGACGCGGTAAACATGCGCTTCGCCGAAAAAGCGATCGCGGCCGGTGTCGACGGCATCACCGTGATCGGCGCGGGCGGCGGCGGACATAGCGGAACCCTAAGCCACCTTGCCTTTGTTGGAGCGGTTCGGAAGGTTTTCAACGGCACCATCATCATGGCGGGCGCAGTGACCAACGGCGCAACCATCCGCGTGGCCGAAATTCTGGGCGCGGACCTGGCCTATCTGGGCACCCGCTTCATCGCGTCGCGCGAATCGGGCGCAGCCCCGGACTATAAGGCCATGCTGGTATCGCAGGGGATGTCCGACCTGATCTACACGCCCGCCATCGCCGGCGTTCCGGCCAACTGGCTGGCTGCGTCGATCGACGCGGTCGGGCTGGACCGCGACAAGCTGCCGGTCAGGGAAGCGGGCGGATATGGCTATGACCATCTGCCCGACCATGTCCGCCCATGGCATAATCTGTGGAGCGCGGGCCAGGGCATCGAACTGATCGACGATGTTCCTGCTGTCGCGGAACTTGTGAAGCGTCTTCGCGAAGAATATGACGTCGCCTGCGCCACACCCCGATTTGCGTCGGCATAATCGAAAGGCTGCGGCCTGCCATCAGCAGGCGCCCGCTCTTCAATCGGGCGATTGCAAATAGCGCAAGCGCGATTAGTCCCCTCTTGCAACCTTTCTCTGTTTGTTGCAGGTGCGAGTATCCATTCAGAAAAGGATTCTAGTACCGTGATTAAAACTTCTGCTCTCGCTCTGACGCTGCTCGCGGTTTCCACCCCTGCCTTCGCGCAGGACGCCGCCCCCGCCGCGCAGGAGCAGGCTGCCGCCGCGCCGGTTGCCGCCAAGGTTGGCGACAAGATCTACTCCAGCGAAGGCTCGCTTCTGGGCCGCGTCGAGTCGCTGCAGAAGGAAGGTGGCGCCGTCACGGGCGTTCGCATCATCTATGATTCGCGTTTCGCCAGCTTCCCGCTGACCTCGCTGGCCCAGGGCGAAAAGGGCCTGACCGTCGGCATGACCCGCAAGGAAGTGGCGCGCATGCGCTGATTTCGCGCAAGCGAAACACGCTGCTGCAATGCAAGAGGCAGGCGATCACCCGATCGCCTGCCTCTTTTAATATCAGTCAATGGACGTCGCCGGATATCGGCAATCAGGACGCGGAATGCGCCGGCACCTTCCCTCCGCGGACAGAGCGCGGAACGGTGATTTACCGCACCGGGCGTAGGCTTCGGCGGTAACGGGGGCTGGTCCGGCCGCATGCAACCGGACCAGCCCCTGTCGCATCATTTGCCGGTGAAGACCGGAGCCCGCTTTTCCAGAAAAGCGGCAACGCCTTCCTTATGATCCGCCGATTTCACGCATTCCCGCTGGTTATCGACCTCGATCGCCAGTTCAGCGTCGAAATCGCTTTCCGCCGCGGACCAGGCCATCTGCCTGATACGACCCAGCGCAATCGTCGGCCCACCCGCCAGATTGCGCGCCAGAGCGTCGACCGTTGCTTCCAGTTCGGCGTCCGGAACGACGCGGGTGATAAGGCCCCAGTCCAGCGCCTTGGCCGCAGGGAGCCGTTCGCCCAGCAACATCAGTTCGGCAGCGCGGGCACGACCGATCGAGCGCACGAGAAAGGATGCGGAACCGCCATCCGGGACCAGCCCGACATTGCGGAACGCCTGAAGGAAGAAGGCATTTTCGCTCGCCACGATCAGGTCACCCGACATGGCCAATGACGCGCCGAAACCTGCGGCTGCGCCGCGCACGGCGGTGATGATCGGCACCTTCGACTGGCGCATGCGGCGGATGAAGGGGTTGAAATGCGATATCAGGGATGCGCCGCCATCGACATCATCCTCGCCCGCGCCCGACCCGCCCGCGAGGTTCGCGCCGGAGCAAAAGCCCTTGCCCGCGCCGGTCACGACCAGCACGCGGGTTTCGGCTTCGATGCGATCGAGCGCAGCCAGCGCCTGCTCGACCATATCCATCGAGAGCGCATTGAGGCGCGCCGGATCGTTCAGCGTCAGCCGCCCGATCCCGTCCTTCACCTCACCTATCGCCAGTGCTTCGCTCATCAATAATCCCTTCCGCCCTTGCGCGACATGTCCATCTCCGCAAACTCCTTCTTGCGGGGCCCCTGGAAGCCGAACAGATAGCCCGCGACCTTGCGCATCTGGATTTCCTCGGTCCCCTCGGTAATCCGGTAGCGGCGGTGGTGGCGGTACATATGCTCGAACGGCTTGTGCCGCGAGTAACCCAGACCGCCATGGATCTGCATCGCGCGGTCGGCCGCTTCGCAGACCAGACGGTTACCGAAATAGTTACACATGCTGACCTTGTCACCAAGATAGGTGGCGATGTCCTTCTGGTCCATCTGGTCCATCTGCCAGGCCGTCTTGTAGATCAACTGGCGCAGCATTTCCGCCTGCGTGGCCAGTTCGACCAGCGGCCATTGAATGGCCTGATTCTCGGCCAGATGCCCGTCGAACATCTTGCGACGCCGCGCGAACTTGACCGATTCCTCGATGCAATAGGTCGCGGCACCCAGACCCGACGCCGCCTGACGGATGCGGTTTTCATGAACGAAGGCCTGCGCGAGCGCCAGCCCGCCTTCAGGCGGCCCGAAGATCGCGCTTTCCGGCACCCAGACATCGGTGATCGAGATACGCGGATGGTCGGTCGGCATGTTGAACGTCCACAGCCATTCCTCCACCTTGATCCCCGGATCGCTGGTCGGCGCGATGAAGGCGGTGATGCCCTTGGCGTCGCCTGCCTTGCCACTGGTGCGGGCAAAGACGACGACATGCGTGGCGATATGCATCCCCGTCGTCCACATCTTGGCGCCGTTGAGCAGCCAGCCGTCGACACCGTCGCGCTGCTCGCGCACGCCGACCGTTTCCATATGCGTCGCATCGGACCCATGGAACGGCTCGGTCAGACCGAAGGCGCACCATTTGGTGAAGTCGAGCATCCCGGCGATGAATTCGTCCTTCTGCGCCTGCGACCCATAATCCCGGAACATGATGACCTGCGGGAAATTGGCGATGATCGAATGTTCGTTCTGAAGATCGTTGTGCAGGCCCAACCCCTTGGCCGCGAAATGTTCGCGGATGACGGCCATGTCGAGATTGCCGCCATTCTTACCGCCAAATTCGCTGGGCAGGGCATAGCGCAGATGGCCGGCTTCATCGGCCTTGCGCTTCACCTTCAGCAGCAATTCTTCCCATTCGTGCCGGGGCAAGCCATCGCGCTCGAAATCGGTGCGGGAATATTCGCGGCGGTGATCGAAGAAGCGGATGTTGTCGTCCGCTTCCTCGATCGGCTTGATCTCCTTCTCGATGAAGTCGTCAAGCTCCTTGAGATACGCGACCAGTTTAGGCGGAAGGTTGAAATCCATTTATCCTCTCCATTATTTGTCCGGCCGCGGTGGTTCGATGTCCTCTAGGCCGGCTGGAACACGGGTATCGGACCGATCTCCGAATCCCGAAACAGCAGTTTTACACGGTCGCCACACCCCAGCGTGGCCGGGTCGGCATCGACAATGTGCGTCAGCATCGTGACATCTTCGTCGAGCGTCACATAGGCAATGACGTACGGTCCGTCGACGCCCTTTTCCATCGCGCAATAGCTATAGATCTGGCCCGTGCCCGCCGCCTCTATCCGATCGACATCGGTGCTGTGACAGAAGGGACAGATAGCACGCGGATAGTAATGCGGCTCGTCGCAGGCCTTGCAATGGCCCAGGATCAACTTGCCATTTTCCGACCGCCATTCGGCCATGCCGGCCAGCGCCGGATTCATTCCAGGATTGAGTGCAGCCGACATGCTATTCGCGCTCCAGGATTGTCGTGGCCGAGATGTGCCGGGTGCCAAGATAGCCGCCGGTGCCGTGCGCGACCGCAAGGGCACAGTCCTTGACCTGCACCGCCGGATGCGCTTCGCCGCGCAACTGCCGAACCGCCTCGATGACCTTCGTCATACCGCCGCGATTGGCAGGATGGTTGTTGCACAGCCCGCCGCCATCGGTGTTGATCGGCAACTTGCCCACGCCAGAAATGAGTTTGCCGTCCTCCACGAAACGACCGCCCTGGCCCTTCTCGCAAAAGCCCAGATCCTCCAACTGCATCAGCACGGTGATGGTGAAGCTGTCGTAGACGGACGCATATTGCACGTCCTGCGGCGTGATGCCGGCTTCGGCATAGGCGTCCGCGGCCGACCAGCGACCGGCGGAGAAGGTGAGGTCCACCTTGCCGCCATTGGGCGTCTTGTAAGCCTCGCCGCCGCCGCGCACCTTAATGAGCGGGCGCTTGAGGCTCTTTGCGATTTCCGGCGCCACCACGACCAGCGCGCCGCCGCCATCGCTGACGACACAGCAGTCAAGCCGATGCAGCGGATCAGCCACCATGGGCGAATTCACCACATCCTCGACCGTCACGACCTTGGGCAGCATGGCGTTAGGGTTGTGCTGTGCATGGTGCGACGCCGCGACCTTGACCCAGGCGAGCTGCTCCGGCGTGGTGCCGAACTCGTGCATGTGCCGGCGGGCGGCCAGCGCATAGGCGTTGACCGTGTTGAGGCCGAACGGCAGTTCATACGGGACATCCGGCACATAGGGGTCGGAAAGATAGCCCGCCTCCCCGTCCAGCATGATCCCCGATCGCGGCTTGCCGGCCAGCGTGATGACTGCGACCTTGCACTTGCCGGCAGCGATCGCCTGACGCGCATGGTTGACGGCCAGCACATAGGTCGAACCGCCAGTGTTGGTGGTGTCGATATGCCGGGGACGAATGCCCAGATATTCCGCCAGCGAACTGGCGCCCAGACCGGGCGCGTCGCTGCCGGCGAAGAAGCCGTCGACATCGCTGAAGCTCAGGCCCGCATCCGCCAGTGCGCCGCCGATCACATCGGCGTGAATCTCCGGGATCGACCGGTCCGGCAACTTGCGCGACGGATGTTCATAGGCCCCCGCAATATAGGCCTGTCCCGCCGTCCCGCTCATTCGACCCAGCGCCCGATGGCGCGCAGCCGCGGCTCGATGCGGCCTTCCGCACCGTGGGTGATCAATGCGCCGCTGCTGGGGTCGATGATCGCATCCCAGTTCTGCGCGACGATCTCGGCCGTGATCGGCTGTTCGGGGTCAAGCTGGACGCCGTCATTTTCGAACATGGCCATGCGGGAAATGCCGCCGGCCATAGCCTCGATCACCAGGCCCGATTCCTTGCACTGCTCACTCGCGAAATAGGTGACGACGGGCGCGACGCGCTCGCTGGTCATATATTTCTCGATCGCGGGCGGGTTCAATCCCTCGGTCATGCGCGTCACCGCGCCGGGCGAGATGGTGTTGATGAGCACGCCCTTGCGGCCGCCCTCGATCTTCAGCGTGTTCATGACGCCGATCAGGCCCATCTTCGCGGCGGAATAACCGGTCTGACCGAAATTGCCGCAGTAACCGGCGATCGACGTCGTGAAGACGATACGGCCGTAGCCCTGCTCCAGCATGTGCGGCCAGACGGCATGGCTCATGTAGATGGAGCCGCCCAGATGGACCTTCATCACCAGATCGATGTCGGCGAGTTCCGCCTTGGCGAAGCTCTTGTCGCGCAGGATGCCGGCATTGTTGATGAGGATGTCGACACGGCCCCAGGCGTCAAGCGCCGCCTGAACGATCTTCTTCGCGCTTTCCGGGTCGGCGACGCTATCATAATTGGCGATCGCCGTGCCGCCAGCCGCCTCGATTTCCGCCACGACCTTGGCGGCGGGCGTAGCGTCGGCCGCATTGTCCGACTTGCCCACGCCCAGATCGTTGACGATCACCTTGGCGCCGCGCGCCGCCAGATCCAGTGCATAATCCCGACCCAGGCCGCCGCCGGCCCCCGTAACGATCGCAACCCTGCCGTCAAAGCGAATGTCCATCTGTCTCTTGTCCTGTCCTGTGCGCGGGGCGTTACTGGCCCTGCCGATCCTTGTGCGCCTGATATTTCGCGAATGCCGCGTCCACACCCTGCTGCCGGCGCTCGTTGAACTTGGGCAGTTCGGTCGTCAACCAGTCATAGGAGGACTGGCGGTTGACGTTGGTCTTGGCGAAGTGCGGGATGACGTAGCGGGCATACAGCTCGTAGGACTTCTTGGTCTGCTCCCAGTCCGCCCAGTCCGTCGCCTGGAACAGATAGGCGCCGAAGTCGCCCTGCTTGTCGATCAGCCGCTGAATCTGCGCGATCGCATCCTCCGGCGTACCGATCACGGCGCGCTTCGTCTCGATGAGATGCTGGGCGGCCGCTTCGGGCGAACCGAAATCGCCGAAGCCCTTGGGCGCCACCTTGTTATAATAATCGACCCAGCGGGGCAGCCCGAACTTGACGTTCTCGATCGCCTTTTCGCGGGTTTCGGCGATGTGCATCGGACCGACCAGCCGCAGATTCTCACGCGAGACCTTCTGCTGGTTCTCCGCCGCGATCTGCTGCGCGACTTCCCAGTTGCCCAGCAGCACGTCGAAGCCCTCGACCGCGGTTGCGGCAACGCACAGCATGCCGAAACCGAAACGGCCCGCCGCCATGCCGCCCGAGGGCGTACCGGCGCTCGCCACCACCATGTCGGGGCGCGGCTGCGAGAAAGGCAGGATGTGCACCTTTGCGTTCTGCAGCGAGAACCATTCGGTCTTGCGCGTCACTTCCTTGCCGTCGAGCAGGTCAAGGATGACTTCGATCGATTCGACCATACGGTCGCGCATCGCCGGGATCGAGATGTCGAGCATATGCGCGTCACCGGCCAGCAGGCCGGGACCGAAACCGAACATCGCGCGGCCCATGGTCATGTGATCGAGCTGGGTGATACGCTCGGCCACCATCAGCGGATTATGATAGGGAAGCGTGATGACGCCGGTGCCCAGGCGAATGCGCTTGGTCATTTCGGCCGCGGCCGCAATCATCAATTCGGGGGAAGAAATCGTCTCGAAACCCGAAGAGTGGTGCTCACCGAACCATGCCTCGTCGAACCCGAGCTGATCGAGGAACTGCACCAGTTCCAGATCACGACGCAGACAGATGGTGGGGTTCTCATCCAGCGCATGGTAAGGCGCCATGAAAATGCCGTGACGCATCCTGAAATCGGCCATTCCGCTTCTCCTTATTGCGACTCCGACGCGCGCGCCGAGCCTTGGCATGGCGTTGCGATAGGGAAGTTTGTTGTTATCGTCAATAAGACTACTTTGCGCGGCGAGACAGTGCCGGCCCCTGCACAGAGAGGACTGCACGCGCTAATTTTACAGCGCAATATCAGTTACTTATCTGACACAGGAGGGTGCATAGCACCCTCCTGTGCATTTTCTCATCCGTTGATATTTCTGGCGAGGTAAGCGGCCTCGTGGATGGCGTTGCCATAGGATCGGGGCTGCCGTGCATCGCCGATGATCTGGACCACCACGCCCTTGCCCTGCAGCGCCATCTCCAGGCTGTAGT
>JBFWMJ010000065.1:0-16103 GCA_050251675.1 Sphingobium sp. | reverse complement strand
CTAGCCGATTTTAAGCAAGCAAAAATGGGGAGGATGAACGTGAAAGCAGTATTCTTGCGCTCGCTCATGGCGGGCGCCGTTGCCTGCGTGCCGGCGGTGGCGATCGCCCAGTCGGGTTCTGAAAGCGCCGGTATTGTCGACATCGTGGTTACCGCGCAGAAGCGCGCGCAGGCGCTCAATGACGTCGGCCTGACGATTTCGGCAGCCAGCGGCGACACGCTGCTGCAACGTGGTATCACCGACACCGCCGACCTCGGCAAGATCGTGCCCGGCTTCACCGCCACGGCCTCGCCTTATGCGACGCCGGTCTACACGCTGCGCGGCATCGGTCTTTACGACTACAGCTTCGGTTCGGCGCCTTCGGTTGCCGTCTATGTCGACGAAATCGCGCGTCCCTTCCCGGTGACCCAGATGGGCGTCACGCTCGATCTGGAGCGTGCCGAAGTCCTCAAGGGTCCGCAGGGCACACTCTTTGGGCAAAGTGCCACGGGCGGTGCAATCAACTATATCGCCGCCAAGCCGACCGATACGTTCCAGGCCGGCGCCGACCTCAGCTACGAACGCTTCGGCAAGATGGACGCCAGCGGGTTCGTCAGCGGCCCGCTCAGCGACACGTTGAAGGCACGTCTCGCCGTCCGTGCGGTCGAAGGCGGCGCGTGGCAGTACAGCGTCAGCCGTCCTGACGACAAGAATGGCGACACCAAGCAGTTGATGGGTCGCCTGCTCGTCGACTGGGAACCGACCGACAGGCTGCGGTTCGCGCTCAACATCAATGGTATGCGTGACCGTTCGGACACGCAGCAGGCGCAGTTCATCTCCAACCAGCTGAACGTCGTCGGCGCCCCCGGTTCGGGCAATCCGTTCGAACGGGTCGATCCGGCCGCCTTTGCTGCTCTCACCACGCCCGGCAGCGCGAATTTCGATGGCAGCTTCGTCGATCGTCAGGCCGTGGTCTTCGGTCGACTGACAGGCCTGGGTTTCGCGCCTGGCGCCATGGTCACTCAGGGTGATGCGGCCAATCAGGCGGCCTATCTGGGCGGCCCGAACGGCGATGGGTCGGCATTGTGCACCGACAGCAGTGATCGTTGCATCCGTCAGGCCGAATGGAGCAATGACTGGCCGACCTCGTCGAACGACCGCTACTGGCAGGTCGCGTTGCGGACCGACTATGACCTGACCGATGATCTGACGCTCACGTCGCTTACGTCGTTCCAGCAGACGAAGATCAATAAATATTTCGACAATGACGCGACGACCGCCGGTGCCCTCAACGAGCAGCTGTTCGGTTCGGTCAAGAGCTTCTCGCAGGAGTTGCGTGTTTCTGGTCGCAATGGCGGACTGAACTGGATCGTCGGCGGCAACTATGACTGGTCCAAGATCGAGGATAACGTCCTCTTCCGGACTTTCGACCTGTCGCTGAACGAAGTGTTCCCGGGTGCGCGTTTTGACGGCCTCAACTCGAACATCAAGCAGACGATCAAGAATTACGCGGCATTCGCCAATGCGGACTTCGAGGTTACGCCCAATTTCACCATTCAGGGCGGCATCCGCTATACGAAGAGCACCCGCCGTGCCGCGACCTGCAATACGGACACTGATCCTGAGCAGTATCTGTCCGGCACCTTCGGCAATCCGAACCGGATGGACCTTCAGACCGTCTTCGGTGCGTTCCGTGTTGATGCGAATGGCAACAATGTCGATAATCCGAACGACCATCGCACGGTTCTGCCCGGTCAGTGCTATGTGCTGAACGCGAATGTGGCGCCTGACGATCCGGCCTATCTGCGCCCGATCATCGATCCGTGGCAGCAGAAGTTGACGGAAGACAATGTGTCCTTCCGTGTCGGCGCCAGCTACAAGTTCGATGGCGGTACGCTGCTCTATGCAACGCTCAGCCAGGGATATAAGTCGGGCATCATCTCGGGTGTCAGCCCGTCGACCACCAGCCAGTATATTCCGGCTACCCAGGAAAAGGTGCTCGCCTATGAAGCAGGCTTCAAGGCGCCCCTGTTCGACCGCAAGATCCAACTGAACGCCGCCGGCTTCTACTATGACTATAGCGACAAGCAGGTCCGTGCCCGTGTCCGCGATGACATTTTCGGCCTGCTCGAAACGCTGGTGAACGTGCCCAAATCCTATATCTGGGGTCTGGAAGCGGAACTGCTGGCGCAGCCGGTGGAAGGTCTCAGCCTGTCGTGGAGCGGAACCTACCTCAAGTCGAAGGTGACGAGCAGCTTCGATAGCGTTGGTGGCCGTGCGCTTTACAATCAGGGTGGGTATACCGGCGACTTCATGGGCTCGCCGCTGACGTTCACGCCGAATTATTCGAGCGTGTTCGACGGTCAGTATCAGACGTCGTTCATCGGCGGTGTTGACGGCTTTGTGGGCACCACCATCACCTACACGTCTCGCGATAACGCGACCTTCTACAATGATGTGGTGAAGGCCGACGGCTATTTCCGCCGCGAGCATACGCTGCTCGACATGCGTGCCGGTCTGGCTGACCCGGACGGCGGATGGCGCCTGACCTTCTTCGCTCGTAATCTCACCAACGAATATTACGAGACGACGATCTTCACCGGCATCGAGTCCAGCTACCGGTACTCGGGTCGTCCGCGTACCTTCGGCCTCCAACTGAGCGTCCGCACCAAATAAGTGACCGTGGCCGTCAGGCCGCGATTTACAGGGAGGCGCGGGGCGCCGCCGCAAGGCGGCGCCCCTTCGCATTCGTGGCGCGCGGCAGGCGTGCCGATCTGGCGTCCGCCGGACGGACCGGCGGCAACCATAAGACACGGCAATGAAGACGCGGCGATGAGAACACGGTAATGAGGACAGGGGCTGGTGCCGGATTCGGCAATCCATGCCCTCATTTGGAACCTGCGGTGCGGGAGGCGATCCCCAAAAATCAGTAGTCCCATTGACCGGACTAGCGGCGTTTTCTATGCCTCACGGCACGAACGCGGCGAGGCGCCGTCAGGGGAGATGAGGATGTTTGATTCGCTGGACCTGGATGGAAGCTTCCTGTCCGAAGAACACCGGATGCTGCGCGACCAGGTCCGCAAATTCGTCGCGCAGGAGGTGTCGCCGCATCTCGACACATGGGAAGCCGCTGGCACGCTGCCACGCGACATATATGAAAAGCTCGGTGCGGCCGGTTTCCTGGGCATCTCCTATCCTCCCGAATATGGCGGCTCGGGGCTGGGCACGCTTGCGGCGCTGGTCATGTCGGAAGAATGTGTGCGCACCGGCTATGTCGGGTTCGCCGCGAATTTCATGACGCATTCGGAAATGGCGGCGCTGCATCTGGTGCGCGCCGGGACCCAGGAGCAGAAGGACAAATATCTGCCCGACATCATCGCGGGCCGGAAGATCTGCGCGCTGGGGGTCACGGAGCCGCGCGGTGGGTCCGATCTCGTGCGTATGGCTACCAATGCGCGCAAGGATGGCAATGAGTGGGTGCTGAACGGGCAGAAGCTCTACATCACCAATGCGAATATCGCCGATCTGTTCTTCGTCATCGCCCGCACCGACCCGGAGGCGAAGGGGGGCAAGGGCTTCACCCTGTTCCTGCTGGAACGCGGCATGGAAGGGCTGTCCAACGGACTGAAGACCAACAAGATCGGCCAGCATTGTTCCGACAATGGCGAACTGGTGTTCGACAATGTCCGTATTCCGCCCGCCAATATCATCGGTGAGGAAGGCCTTGGCTTCTACACGATGATGCAAGGCATCGAACATGAGCGGATCGTCATCTGCGCCCAGGCGGTGGCAGCGGCCGAATTGGCGCTGGAACTGACGCTGGACTGGGTGAAGCTGCGCAAGGCCTATGGCGGCGTCATCTGGGACCTTCAGGCGGTCCGACACGAACTCGCCCGCCTTTCCACCGAACTCGCGGCCGCCAAGACATGGCTCTACCACAGCGCCGCGCAGGCGGAGCGGGGCGGGGACACCAAATTGTCCTGCGCCATGCTCAAGGCGCATATTCCCGAACTGGCTGAGCGCATCCTTTACAAGGCGGTGCAGTTTCACGGCGCCATGGGATATATGGATGACACGCCGGTTCAGCGTATCTCCCGAGACATCCGCGTATTCCCGTTGGCGGGCGGCGGCACCGAAATCATGCTGGACGAAGTAGCCAAGCGCATCTGACGAGGCGGCCTGTCCGTCGCGTTAGCCCTTGTGCCGCGCCCATGACGCTGGCCCGCGGCCCGCAGCCGGGGCGGTTTATGCCGCCGGCTGACGCATGTTCTGTGTCCCGGCGCATGGGTGGCGTCGGCCGCTCTTCCACTCAGCGCCCCCTCTTTGCGGCCGAAGCGGTCGAAGTTTTGTGCTGCCCGAACAGCGTGCCGCCATGGTGAACGCTATATGTCGATGGCGAAAAGGCGCGGCCATCCGGGGATGGCGGGCATATTCCCGCGATGCCTCACGCGCCCTTGAAGTGGGATGCTATTATGAATATTAGGACCAGATAACCATCTGCCGCTGAATCGGGGAGAGATCATGAAAACGCGCTTTACGGAACTATTTGGTGTCCGCCACCCGATCATGCAGGGGGGGATGCAGTGGGTAGGCACGGCCGAACTCGCCTCGGCCGTTTCGGCCGCTGGCGGCCTTGGAACGATCACCGCCCTGACCCAGCCGACACCCGAAGCGCTGGTCAAGGAAATCGATCGCGCGCGCGGCATGACCGATCAGCCGCTGGCCGTGAACCTTACCATCCTTCCGACGCTGACGCCCCCGCCTTATGCGGAATATCGCCGCGCGATCATCGAAAGCGGGATCAGGATCGTCGAGACGGCCGGTTACAAGCCGCAGGAACATGTCGATGATTTCAAGGCGCATGGGGTGAAGGTCATTCACAAATGCACCGCCGTCCGCCATGCGCTGTCGGCCGAGCGCATGGGCGTCGACGCCATTTCCATCGACGGTTTCGAATGTGCCGGCCACCCCGGCGAGGATGATATCCCGGGCCTCATCCTGATCCCGGCCGCCGCCAATGTGGTGAAGATCCCCATGCTGGCCTCGGGCGGTTTCGGCGATGGCCGCGGCCTGGTTGCCGCGCTGGCGCTGGGCGCGGACGGCATCAATATGGGCACCCGCTTCTGCGCTACCAAAGAGGCGCCGATCCACGACAATTTCAAGCAGGCCATGGTCGCGGGCGATGAGCGCAACACCGACATCATGCTGCGCAGCTATCGCAACTCTTCGCGGGTGGCGCGTAACGCGATCAGCCAGGAAGTGCTGCGGCTGGAAGCAGAGGGCCGTCCGTTCGAGGATGTCGCCCATCTGGTGAAGGGGCTCCGCGGTCGCGAGGGGCTGGAGAACGGCGATCTCGACCATGGCGTGTGGAGCGCCGGCATGGTGCAGGGACTCATTCAGGACGTTCCGTCGGTCGGCGATCTCGTCGCGCGCATCATGCGGGAGGCGGACGCCATCATCCGCGAACGGCTGGAAAATATGGCTGGCGTTACGGAAGCCGCCTGAGGCGCGGTTTTCCCATAATAGAGTACGGTTAGCGTGACGTTCGAACCGGACGGTCCCGCGATGCCCAGGCCGTTGCACCGCGAACATCGCGGGGGCGACGGTTGGGCGGCGGGACTGCCGGTGGAGAGGATTGGGCATGGCTGGACGACTGGACGGACGCATCGCGCTTCTGACCGGTGCGGCCTCCGGCATGGGGGCGGCGCAGGCGCGGCTCTTCATCGCGGAGGGCGCGCGGGTATTGCTGACGGACATACAGGAGGGCGGCGCCGCCCTTGCGGAGGAACTTGGGCCCGACGCCGCCTTCTGCCTGCACGACGTCACGCGGCAGGCGGACTGGGAGAAGGCTGTCGCACTGGCGGAAAGCCGGTTCGGCGGGCTCGATATTCTCGTCAATAATGCCGGCCTGTTTCGCCCGGGCGCGATTGAGGACACCGGCGTCGACCTGTTCGACCGCCATGTCGCGATCAACCAGCGCGGCGTCTTCCTGGGGATGCGTGCCGTCGTTCCGGCCATGCAGCGGGCAGGTGCGGGGGCGATCGTCAACATCTCCTCGGGCGCGGGGTTGCGCGGCGCCGCCGGGATGTTCGCCTATGCCACCACCAAATGGGCGGTGCGCGGCATGACCAAATGCGCCGCGCTCGATCTCGCTCCGTACAGGATCAGGGTCAACTCGATCCATCCCGGCCCGATCGACACGCCCATGATCGGCGATTGGCCGCCGGAATGGCATGAACGGGCCACCGAAAGCGTTCCCCTCAAGCGTCTTGGCCAGCCGGATGAGATTGCGCGCCTCGCTCTTTTCCTCGCATCGGCCGACGCGGATTACATGACCGGGGCAGAAGTCGCCATCGACGGCGGCGTCACAGCCTGATTCGGCACGATCGGCTTTGACCGATGATGGGACTTCATCATAAGGTCCAGAATCATAACCGACACAGAATAGGGAGAGGATTGCATGAGCAGCCGTTTTGAGGGAAAGGTTGTTGTCGCGACCGGCGTGACCCAGGGAATCGGGGAAGCGATCGCCCGCCGTTTCGTGGCGGAAGGCGCTCTGGTCGTGGGCGGGGCGCGTCGCACCGAACAGCTTGAGGCGCTGGAAAAGGAACTGGGCGACACCTTCGTGGGTGTGGCGGCCGACGTGACGAAGGAAGCCGATGTCGAAAATATGGTCGCGCAGGCGGTGCAGCGCTTCGGTCGCGTCGATATCGGCATGAACGTCGCGGGCGGCGCAAAGGCCGGTACGGTCGTCAACCTGACCGAAGAGGATTATCAGTCGGCGATTGACCTGTCGCTCAAGAGCGTCTTTTTCGGCGTCAAGCATCTGGCGCGGCAAATGATCGCGCAGGGCGAGGGCGGGGCGATCGTCAACGTTTCGTCCCTCAATTCCATCGTCCCGCTTTATGGCGCCGCCAGCTATTCCTCCTCCAAGGCGGCGGTCGACATGTTCACGAAGAACGCTGCGCTGGAACTCGCCCGCCACCGCATCCGCGTCAACGCGCTGCTGCCCGGCCTGGTCAAGACCCCCGCGACGGACCCGTTTGCCCAGTCCCCGGAAATCTACGCCGACTTCATGCGCAAGATCGCCTATGGCCGTCCCGCCGAGGTCGAGGAGATGACCGGTCCTGCGCTGTTTCTGGCCAGCGACGATGCGTCCTATGTTACCGGATCGACGCTGCTCGCCGATGGCGGCTGGGCGCTGACAGGCTATCCCGACCTTAGCGCATGGTTCCCGGAATGACGGTCATGGTGACGACGGCTGATCTGCCTATCCTCAGTGCGCCCGACATGCTTACGCCAGAACGCGTCACCCGCGTTCTGCGCGAGAGCGGGGCGATTACCGACGCATCGGTCGTCCATGTCGACTTCGAGCCGATCGGCGCGGGTCTGCTGGGTGACACGATGCGCTTCAACCTGCGTTACGACCGCGACGAGCCGGGCGCGCCGATGACGCTTGCGGGCAAGTTCCCGGCGGTTGATCCCCATGCGCGCGCCGGCGGCAAGGAAATCGGCGTTTACCTCACCGAGACGCGCTTCTATCAGACGATCGCGGCCGACGTGCCGGTGCGCGCGCCGCGTTGTCATTATGCCGTGATCGATCCGGAAAGTTGCGAATTCGGTGTCCTGCTGGAGGATGTCGGGCCGGCCCGCGCGGCGGACCAGTTGACCGGGTGCACCCGCGCCGATGCGGAAGAAGCGCTGCGTCAGGCTGCCGCGCTTCATGCGCCGCGCTTTGGCGATGCGGACATCTGGTCAATTGACTGGATGAAGATCCGTTATGGCGTACTGGGCAAGGTGTGCGACAGTTTCGACGATTATGTGCGCACTTTCCTTGAGCGTTATGCCGACATGCTGGAGCCGGAATATCAGCGTCTGACAGAACGTTTCGCGCCTCTCGTCCGCGAATTCGCGCTGAAGCGGCCGGACCGTTACGCCTTGATTCATGGCGACTTCCGGCTCGACAATATGCTGTTCGATGCGAAGGGTGGAGACGTGCCGCTGGTCATCCTCGACTGGCAGAGCATTGCGCCGGAAAATCCGGGGATCGACTTTTCCTACTTCATCGGCACCAGCTATCCCATGGACTTACGCGCGCGCGATGAACTGGATCTGGTCCGCTATTATCATGAACAGATGCAGGCGCGGGGCGTTCGCACCTATGCCTGGGACGATGTGTGGCGGGACTATCGGCGTGGCGCCTGGCTTGGCCTGTTCACGGCGGTTTTCGCGTCCGCCGTCACGAAGCGGACGGATCGGGGCGACCGAATGTTCATGCGGATGGCACGCGGATCGGCCGCCCAGATGGTGGAGCATGACACGCTGTCGCTGGCCTGAGCCAGTCGCCCCGGCCACGGCCGGGCGCGTTTTGCATTTGCAAAGCGGGCGGAAGCTTCCATAGCGGATATGTGGCCGTAGTATGAACGGCAGATAAACGACTGGGCGGCTGAAAGGCGGAATTTCGAACATGGCTGTGCGTCAACGTCGAACGCAAACCGAACGCCGGGAGGAATCGGAGCGCCGCCTGCTGACGGCGGCGGCGGAAATCATCGCGACGGAGGGGTTCGCCGCCGCCAGTTTCGATCGGATCGGGCAGGCGGCGGGTTACAGCCGCGGCCTTGCCAGCCAGAAATTCGGATCGAAGGACGGCCTGGTCGAAGCGGTGATCGACTTCGTGCAGATCAGGATGGACGCCGCCACCACCAAAGCGTTGCAGGCGGCCACGACACCTGTGGAGGAAGTGCTCGCTTATGTGGAAGCGACGCTGATGCAGATCGAGCAGGACTATCTGGCACGGTCCTATTTCGTGATGATGGCGGCCGCCATCGCGAATCGCCTGCCGATCCAAAGCGCTTTCCTTGCACAGCACGACCTGTTTCGCCTGAAAGTGCGCAGGATTATCGAGCGCGGATTGGCCGACGGGTCGGTGCGGCAGGGAATAGATGCGGACGCCGCCGCTATTTCGGTCGGCGGCATGACGCTGGGTATCGCCACGCAACTCCTGCTAGATCCCAAGCTCGACATGGCGGCGGTTCGGACCGCATCGCTCATGGCCGTTTCGCGCGCCTTGGGCAGCCGCGATGCCACGGTCTCCGCTGCGCAGCCTGAAGAAAAAGGCAGCGCCCGCCGGCGGGGGTGAGCCGGATTTACGGCGTGACTAAGTGGGGTACGCGCGCTGGACGGATAAGGCCAAAATCCGCCCTTTTATAGCGGCGTGGGTGCCATGCTGTGGCCCGGATCACACAGTCGGACGAAATCGTCCCCGGCATGAGTGGAAACTTTGACAAATGTTCATCAGCCACTTTATTGAATGATCATTAAAGAGGAAAGGATGATTCATGCGGGCGTTAATTTTGCGTACGGTTAGTTTCGTTGCTTTGGCGGGGGCGAGCGGCCAGGCGTTCGCGCAGAATGAAGCAGCCGGCGCCAGCGCGGTCACTGATGAAATCGTCGTAACCGCACAGCATCGCGCGCAGTCGTTGCAGGATACGCCGTTGGCGATTTCCGCTTTGACGGGCGATGCCCTGCGCAGCACCGGCGCGACCGACATTTCGTCGCTCGGCAACGCGCTGGCGAACGTCAGCATCAACGTCGCCAACGGCGTTCCCCGTATCACTATTCGCGGTATCGGTAGCGTCGTGTCGCAGTCGAACGGCGAGAGCCAGGTCGCCTTCCACGTCGACGGCGTCTATATCGGGCGTCCGGTGGCGACGACCGACGGCATGTTCGATATCGAACGGATGGAAGTCGTGCGCGGTCCGCAGGGCACGCTTTACGGTCGTAACGCCACGGGTGGCGCGATCAACCTCATCACTGCCGATCCGACCGACACTCTGTCGGGCTATGCCGAAGGCACGGTCGGCAATTACAGCCTCTTCCGGTTCGAGGGCGCGATCAGCGGTCCGATCACCGATACGCTTTCGGCGCGTCTGGCGGTGCAGACCGTCGATCGCGGCGGCTATGGCCATGATGGCGCCGGTCGCGACCTAGACGATCAGAAGAGCCGCGCCGTGCGCGCCAAGCTGAAGTACGAGCCCAGCCCCGATTTCAAGATGGTGCTGTCGGCCGAATATTTCCACCAGGACGACTTCTCTTCGGCGCTGCACTATGCCGGTCCGGGTGATCCCGATCCCAATTTCCCCGGAGATATGGGAGCGACGTTCAACCGCGCCTTCCCGCTGGGCGGCACTGTTGCCAAGAATCTGTATCGCGATACCAATGGCGACACCCCTTCCACCTACAAGAAGGATAACTGGGCGCTCACCGGAGCCGTCGATGTGCGGTTGTCCGACGATGCGACGTTGACGTCCATCATGTCTTATCGCGAGGTGGATTTTCACAGCCAGTTCGACTTTGACGGCACCCGCGTGACCCTCGCCTGGGATCCGCAGTTCACCAAGTCGAAGCAGTTCAGCCACGAACTGCGCGTGGGGGGCAGCGCCGGTGACCTCACCTATGTCGTGGGGGCCTATTATTATTTCGACGACATGTTCTTCCAGAACCGGGTGGTGCGCGACCGCCGCAATTTCGATCCGTCGCTGTCGGAACAACTGATCAAATCCTTCTATCAATATGGTGGGGTCAAGACCAATGCCTATGCGGCGTTCGCGCAGTTCAGCTACGAACTGAGCGAACAGTTCGGCATCGACGTCGGTGGCCGTTACAGCAGCGAGACGAAGGATCGCTATTCGGAAGCGGTGGTGAACATCCAGCCGGCGTCCTTCCCTTATCCGACGCCTGAATTCCTTCCCAATGGCGACCCCAACCCCGCCCATGCCATCCTGACGGATCCCAATCAGTTCTACGATCCCAACCTGCATGTCCTCGATCCGCGCAACCTGCCCGGTCCGATGGCGGTGTTCCCGCGGGAGGAAAAGACCTTCAACAAATTCACGCCGAAGGTCACCGTCCGCTTCAAGCCGAATGACGACATCATGGCCTATGCCACCTATTCGGTCGGTTTCCGCAGCGGCGGCTATGTTTCGGGTTCCGGTTCGCCGGCTTACCTGCCCGAAATTCTGAAGAACTATGAAGCCGGCCTGAAACTGGACCTGTTCGACCGCCGTGTGCAGGCGAATTTCGCTGGTTTCTATTATGATTACAGCAACCTGCAAGTGACGCGTATCAATCCGGCGGGCGGTGCCAACCTGGTCGACAACGCGGGCTCGGCCGAACTATATGGTGTCGAATTCAACTTCGACGCCCGTGCGACCGACGACCTGAAGATCGACGGCCAGCTCGGCTGGCTGCATGCGCGCTACAAGAAATATTCCAGCGTCGATTCCAACCGTCCGTCGCTGGGCGTGATCGACCTGCGCGGCAACCAGATTGCGCTGGCGCCGGAATGGACCGCTTCGGGCGGCATCCAGTATACGTGGCACCCGTCCTTCGGCGATGTGACGCTGCGCGGCGAGGCGAAATATACCTCCAAGGTGTATTTCACGCCGTTCAACACCGAACGCTATTCGGAAGACGGCTTCGTGTTCTTCGACGCCTATCTGAATGTCACGGGGCATAACGGCCTCTATGGTGGCCTGTATATGAAGAATATCGCGAACAAGGATGTGTGGGCATCGCTCACCGGCCTTCCGGTCAGCTTGGGCGGCACCATCGGTGGTACGGCCTATGCGCCGCGGACCTTCGGCGCGCGGGTCGGCTATCGCTTCTGATCGACCGCAGATGTGAACAGAAAAAAGGGGGGCGTCGGTTCGGCGCCCCCTTTGCCTTTCTGGAGAAGCGCGTTAACCAGTCGATTGACACAATAGAAAGGGAGAGCCGTTGGATAGCCGCGATTTCCAGCTCCGCGACATAAGCCTGCGCGCTGACGAGGCGGGTCCAAAGGACGGCATACCCATATTGTTCCTCCACGGGGGCGGACAGACCCGCCATGCCTGGGGACGTGCCGTCAAGGCGGTGGCGGAACGGGGCTATCGCGGCATGTCGTTCGACCTGCGGGGCCATGGCGACAGCGGCTGGTCCGACGACGGCCGCTATTCCATCGAACGCTATGCCGACGATTTCGAACAGGTCTGCGCCCAACTGACGGCGCGCCCGGTTCTGGTCGGGGCGTCGCTGGGCGGCCTTACCGGAATGCGGTTGCTGGAACAGGCACCCCTGTCGCTGTCAGCGCTGGTTCTGGTCGACATCGTGCCGCGGGTGCCGGACGATGGTGCTGAACATGTGCGGACTTTCATGCAGGCGGGCCAGGACGGTTTCGCATCGATCGAGGAGGCGGCCGAAGCCGTCTCGCGCTATCTGCCGCATCGGAAACGGCCCCGCGACAGCGGCGGTCTCAACAAAAATCTCCGGCGTCGCGCGGACGGTCGTTATTATTGGCACTGGGACCCGAACATGATGAATCGGTTCGAAGGCGTGCCGCGCGACATTCTGGCGGAACGCTTTTTTCGGACGCTGGCCGATACGGACATTCCGGTGATGTTGATCAGGGGCGGCCTCAGCCAGATCGTGACGGAGGAGGGCATGCGGGAATTTCAGCAGAAGGTTCCCCATGCCGAGGTTGCGGAGGTCGGCGACGCCGATCATATGGTCGCGGGTGACAGCAACCGGCTGTTCAATCACGCGGTGCTGGACTTTCTGGAGCGCAACAAGGACAGGATCGCCGCCGTTCAGACGGCCTGATCCGGTTATCC
The DNA here is from genome assembly GCA_050251675.1 of Sphingobium sp. Taxonomy (GTDB): domain Bacteria; phylum Pseudomonadota; class Alphaproteobacteria; order Sphingomonadales; family Sphingomonadaceae; genus Sphingobium. The sequence continues at coordinate 3,474 of JBFWMJ010000065.1, read as the reverse complement.
CACGCAGGAGGAGGACATGAGGCTGGACTTCACGGGAAAGACGGTGCTGGTGACGGGCGGTGCGCGCGGCATCGGCCTTGCCATCGCCAGGGCCTTTGTCGGGGCGGGCGCGTCGGTGCTGATCACCGATATATTGGTGGAGGAAGGCACGGATGCCGCAGCCGGCCTGGGGGCTTCCACGGCCTTCCTGCGTCACGATGTACGGGTTCAGGCCGAATGGGACGCCGCTGTGGCGGAGGCGGAACGGCGCTTCGGGGGGCTGGATGTCGTCGTCAATAACGCCGGGATCGAAACGGCGGCGCTGATGCAGGATATCGAGGCGGATGATTTCCACCATGTCTTCGACATCAATGTCCTGGGCGTGATGCTGGGCACCCGCAGTGCGTTCCGCGCGATGCGGCCGGGCGGAACCACGGGGCGGGGCGGTTCGATCGTCAATATCGCGTCGGCCGCCGCGATCATGTGCGGCACCGGCCTGTCGATCTATGCCGCGTCAAAGGCGGCGGTGGCGCATTTCACCCGCAACGCGGCGACGGAAGCCGGGGCGCTGGGCTATTCGATACGCAGCAACTGTATCATGCCGGGCATGACGGAAACCAGCATGGCGCGCCAGCTCGGCGATCATTTCGCTGGCATGGGGCTGGTCGAAAGCGAAGCGGCGATGCGGGCCGACATGCTCGCGCGCTTTCCCTTGAAGCGGTACGCCGACCCGCCGGAAATGGCGTCGGTCGTCCTGTTCCTGGCGTCGGACGCCGCATCCTATATGACCGGCGCCGTGCTTCCCGTGGAAGGCGCGCAGTCGCTGATCTGACGCGGCCCTCCTGCTGATCCGGCTTGCGTCTGCCTGACGCCCGCGAAGGGCTCAGGCAGCCAGGCCGGACGCGAACGACAGCCGCTCATAGCGTGTCAGATGATGGTCGACATTGCCGAACTGCCGTTCGATCTCAATGGCGCGTTTGAAGAAGAAGCCGACCGCCAGTTCATCGGTCATCCCCATGCCGCCATGCAGCTGGACGGCATTCTGGCCGCAGAAACGGGCTGCCTTGCCGATATAGACCTTGGCTGCGGACACCATCCGCGCGCGCGGGTCGTCGCTCATGTCCAGGGCGTCGATGGTTTTTTCGGCAAGCGATGCCGAATGGGTCAGCAACATCAGCATGTCGACCATGCGATGTTGCAGCGCCTGGAAGCTGGCGAGCGGCTTGCCGAACTGGTTGCGCTGCTGCGTATAGTCCAGCGTGTCGCCATGCAGGCGGCGCATCACGCCGACGGCCTCATGGCACAGCACCGCTGTCGCCTCGTCGATCACTTTCTCGATCAGCGGCAGCGCCTCTCCCTCGGCCGTCAGCAGCCGGTCGGCGGGCACACGGACACCGGCCAGCGTCAGTTCGCTCGCGATAGCGCCCGAAATCGTCCTGAAATGGCGCCGTTCGATGCCGGCGCTGCTGGCATCCGCGAGGAACGCGCTGATCCCGGCCGCGTCCCGCGCCTTGCCCGCAGTGCGCGCGATCACCACGAAATGCGTCGCGGCGGCCGCGCCCAGCACCACCGCCTTATTGCCGTCGAGGATATAGCCGTCGCCATCCGCGCGCGCGGTCGTCTCGACATGGGCGAGGGTATAGCGGGTGCCCGGCTCGCCATGCGCGAACGCGATGCGGACATCGCCGTCGATCAGGCGACGGATCAGGTCGGCGGCGCCGGGCATCGTGCCGTACTGCAAAAAGCCGCCGCCGATTACGGCGGTCGACAGATAGGGCTCGGCCACCAGCGCGGCGCCGAACTGTTCCATGATCATGCCATGTGCGGCCGCACCCCCGCCAAGCCCGCCCATGTCTTCCGGGAAAGCGGCGCCCAGCAGCCCCAGTTCGGTAGCAAAGGCGCGCCAGTGCGTCTCGCTCCAGCCGGTTTCCGAGTCGATGATCCGCCGTCGTTCGGCGTCGTCATATCGTTCACGCAGATAGGATGCGACCGAATCGCGGAAAAGCGAGAAATCTTCGGCCGATAAAGGCATGGCTGCTCCTAATTGACGTGACTGTTATTCGGGACATTCCGATTCCTACAATAATCAATCGGCGATTCAACCCTTGGCAAAGCGCTTCGCACATGGTGGAACAGCAGCCAAGAATCAGAAAAGCGCATCGACTCCGCTGAGTGGGCGGGCGTCGCAGGAGGAGGAACGGCATGAAGGCAGTGGTTCGGCGCAACGGCGCCCTGGTGGAAGCGGACATTCCCGAAGTAAGCCTCGCCGAAGGACAGGTGCTGGTCAAGACGCTGGCCTGCGGCATTTGCGGGTCCGACCTCCATGCCCTGCATCATCTCGACCATATGGTGGAGATGGGGGTGCGCGCGGGCGCGCCGGACACGCTGGACCCATCGGCCGATCTGGTGATGGGCCATGAATTCTGCGGCGAGATACTCGATCATGGTCCCGGCACCACCGCCCGTCTCAAGGCGGGCACGCGCGTGGTCTCGACCCCGTTCGCCTTCGGCCCGCTCGGCCCTGAATTGATCGGCTTTTCGACACGCTATCCGGGCGGTTTCGGGGAGCGGATGGCGCTGACCGAAGCGTTGCTGCTGGAAGTGCCCAATGGCCTGTCCGCCGATGAAGCGGCGATGACGGAGCCCATGGCGGTCGGCCTCCATGCCGTCGATTCCGCTGATCTCAGCCGCAAGCCGGTGGCGCTGGTCATCGGTTGCGGGCCGGTCGGCCTCGCCGTCATCGCCGCGCTCAAACGCCGGGGGATCGGCCCGATCGTCGCGGCGGACTATGCGGAGGGACGGCGCGCTCTGGCCGAACGGATGGGCGCCGACATCGTGGTCGACCCCGCCCAGACTTCGCCGCATGAACATTGGCAACGGTTTGAGGTGGCGGCGACGCTCGCCGAACTGGGCCTGGGTTCCATGACCGGGCGGACCTTCCGGGAAGCGGTGATCTTCGAATGCGTCGGCGTCCCCGGCGTCATCCAGTCGATCATCGAGCAGGGACCGCCATTGGCGCAGGTCATCATCGTGGGCGCCTGTCAGGAGGATGATCGTATCCTGCCGACGCTGGCGATCAGCAAGCAATTGAGTTTCAAGTTCGTCTTTGCCTATTCGCCGGACGAATTCGCGCAGACGCTCGGCGATATCGCGGAAGGGCGGGTGGATGTCACGCCGCTGATCAGCGGCAGTGTGGGGCGGAGCGGAGTCGGCAAGGCGTTCGACGACCTGTCCCGACCCGGTACTTTGGCCAAGATCATGGTAAAGCCCGCCGAGGCATAATTATAACGTGCACTATTGCCAGGCGACCTTTAGAGGTTGAGAACAACACGCAAATACCGGGGCGGGCTGTCCGCCGGCGGGATCAGGATGAGGGGAATTTCCATTGGACAGGTTGGTTGAGCCGTTTGAGGTTGGAGGCTTGCGTTTTCGGAACCGGATGGTTCACGTACCGACGACGATGAACATGTCTGATCCGCTGGGGCATGTGACGGA
>JBFWMJ010000064.1:0-16227 GCA_050251675.1 Sphingobium sp. | reverse complement strand
CCGACCATGTACTGATCGGCCGTGCCGATGGCGTGGAGCGCGATTTCGCCCTGCTGCGCGGTGAACTGGAAAAGGCGCTGCGTAAGGCGGCACGTGCCGGCGCCAAGAATGCGGCCGGGAGGGGCGCGCCGTCACCTGCGCAAGGCGCGCACGGGGCGTGATCAGCCGTTTTCTCATCCTCCTCGCGCGCGGCTGGCAGTTGGGACCGTCGCGCATTCTGCCCCCCTCCTGCCGCTATGCGCCGTCCTGTTCGGAATATGCGATCCAGGCGGTGCGCAAATATGGCGCGATCAAGGGTAGCTGGCTGGCCGGGAAGCGGCTAATGCGATGCCATCCTTGGGGCGGGTCAGGCTATGATCCCGTCCCTTGATGAAGCATGGCCCGAACAGAAAGACGGCGACGAGCGTGGACGACAAGAAGAACATGATATTAGCGGTCCTGCTGACCGCGGCGATCCTCTTCGGCTGGCCTTATATCGCCAATTATTTCTTCCCGCCTGCCAACCCGCCGGTGACGAAGATCGAGGGCGGCCAGACCACGCCCGTCGCTCCGCCCGGCGCCGGCCCGTCGGTGGACGCGCCCGCCGCGATCCGCGACCGCACTCTGGTGCTGGGCGAAAGCCCGCGCATCCCGATCCGCACGCCCAGGCTGACCGGCTCGATCAACCTGAAGGGCGCGCGCATCGACGACGTCGTGCTGCCGACCTACAAGGAAACGATCGCGAAGGATTCGGCCAATGTGCGGCTCTACAGCCCCAGCGGCACACAGGACGGCTATTTCGCGGGCTTCGGCTGGCAGGGTGAGGGTATCGCCCTGCCCGACGGCGACACGATCTGGACCGCGCGCGGCGACGCACTGACCCCGACCACGCCGGTCACGCTCAGCTGGGAAAACGGCACCGGCCAGACCTTTGAGGTCCGCCTGGCGGTGGACGACAACTATATGATCACCGCCACCCAGCGGCTGTCCAACCGGGGCACGGGCACGGTGGGGGTGAAGCCCTATGGCTATATCAGCCGCAACGGCCATTTCCGCGACCCCGACACCTGGACCATCCATATCGGGCCGATGGGCGTGTTCAACGGCGCCGCCAATTATGACGTCAATTTCAAGGATCTCGACAAGGGCCCGTCGACGCAGACCTTCCAGTCGACCGGCGGCTGGATCGGCTTCACCGACAAATACTGGCTGTCCGCGCTGATCCCCGACCAGAAGGCGCCGTTCACCGGCCAGATGCGCAAGGGCGCGGGCGACCGTTATCAGACCGACGTCGCCTTCAATCCCGCGATGATCGCGCCGGGCAAGGCGGCAAGCCAGACCACCCGTCTGTTCGTCGGCGCCAAGGAAGTGAAGACGCTCCAGGCCTATGAGCGCGAAGGCGTGCCGCTGTTCGACCGGGCGATCGACTGGGGCTGGTTCTACTGGTTCGAACTGCCCATCTTTGCGCTGCTGCACTGGCTGTTCGAAACGCTGGGCAATTTCGGCGTGGCGATCATCGCCCTCACCTTCGTTGTCCGCGCGATCATGTATCCCGTCGCGCAGCGCCAGTTCGCCAGCATGGCGGCGATGCGCGCGGTGCAGCCCAAGATGAAGGCGCTGCAGGAGAGGTACAAGGACGACAAGCCCAGGCTCCAGCAGGAGATGATGGCGCTGTACAAGGCGGAAAAGGTCAACCCGCTTGCCGGGTGCCTGCCCATCTTCATCCAGATCCCGATCTTCTTCGCGCTGTACAAGGTGCTGATGCTGACCATCGAGATGCGGCACCAGCCCTTCGTCCTGTGGATCAAGGACCTGAGCGCGCCCGATCCGCTGCACATCCTCAACCTGTTCGGCCTGCTGGACTTCACGCCGCCCGCTTTCCTGGGCATCGGCGTGCTGGCGATGCTGCTGGGCGTATCCATGTATTTCCAGTTCAAGCTGAATCCCGCGCAACTCGACCCGATGCAGCAGCAGGTGTTCGCGATCATGCCATGGCTGATGATGTTCATCATGGCGCCGTTCGCCGCGGGCCTGCTGGTCTACTGGATCACGAACAACTGCCTGTCGATGGCGCAGCAATGGTGGCTGTATAAGCGCCACCCCATGCTGAGCGCGGCGGCGGCGGACGCGAAATAGGGTGTTTGCCCGTCGGATGGAGTCATCCACCGATGAGGTAAATGTGAAAGCCGATAAATTTGGGGTGGCTGATCCGATGCGATGGGATCGTAAGCCGCTCCAGATCGGACAGGGTACGCGACGGCCCCCCGCAAGCGCGCAAACGGAGTGTGGCATGTACGGCGCAGAAGAAACCGATCTGACGGAGACGGCCCGCAAGCTGTTCGCCGGCCCGATCACCTTCCTCAAATCCGCGCCGGCGCTCGACTATTTGCCGGACATGGCGGTGAACGAAGTCGCCTTTGCCGGCCGGTCCAATGTGGGCAAATCGTCGCTCCTCAATGCGCTGACGGGTCGCAACGGGCTGGCCCGTACGTCCAACACGCCGGGGCGGACCCAGGAACTGAATTTCTTCGACGTGGGCGACCCGCTCCGTTTCCGGCTCGTCGACATGCCCGGCTATGGCTATGCGAAGGCGCCCAGGGACATGGTGCGCAAATGGCGTTTCCTGGTGAACGATTATCTGCGCGGACGGGCGGCGCTGAAGCGGGCGCTGGTGCTGATCGACAGCCGTCACGGCATCAAGGACGTCGATACCGACATGCTCGACATGCTTGACGGCGCGGCCGTCAGCTATCGGATCGTGCTGACCAAGGCGGACAAGATCAAGGCGAGCGACCTCGCCGCCGTGACGCAGCGCACGGCAGAGGCGATCCGCAAGCGCCCCGCCGCCCATCCCGACATCATCGCCACGTCGAGCGAAAAGGGCATGGGCCTGCCCGAATTGCGTGCCGCCGTGCTGGAAAGCGTGATGCCGGGCACACCGTCCTGACAGGAGAACCGAAATGACCGACGACGAATATGTCTATGACGAAGCAAGCGGCGAATGGATCAGCGCGGCCGACGCCGCCGCCAATAAGGACGCCGCCAGTGGCGATGTCGTGGAAGTGCGCGACGCGGTCGGCAATCTGCTGGCCGATGGCGATCAGGTGACGCTGATCAAGGATCTGACCGTCAAGGGCGCGGGGCAGACGCTGAAGCGCGGCACGCTGATCAAATCGATCCGGCTGACCGGCGACCCGCAGGAAATCGATTGCCGTTATGACGGCATCAAGGGCCTGGTGCTGCGCGCGGAGTTCGTGCGCAAGAGGTGAGGCGGATGCAGCGCATGGCGTTCATGGTTGCATTTCCTTTCCACGCGCGCTTAGTCTTTGCTGTAGGATATAAGCCTGCCCCGGACCTCAGAGAGAGATGACCCGTCATATCCCCTGGATACTGATCGCCATCGCCGGCGCCGTATCGATGGCCGTGGTGGCGGTATCGCGCGGCGAAGCGGTAAATGCGCTGTGGATCGTCGTCGCGGCAATCAGTTCCTTCCTGATCGCCTACCGGCTCTATGCGCGCTACATCGGCGGCACGGTCATGCGGCTGGACCCGGCGCGGCCCACGCCCGCCGTCCGCCGCGCCGACGGGCTGGACTATGTCGCCACCGATCGGACCGTGCTGTTCGGCCATCATTTCGCGGCGATCGCCGGCGCCGGCCCGCTGGTCGGGCCCGTTCTGGCGGCGCAGATGGGCTATCTGCCCGGTACCTTGTGGATCATCGTCGGCGTGGTGCTGGCCGGCGCGGTCCAGGATTTCATGATCCTGTTCATATCCATGCGCCGCGACGGCAAATCGCTGGGCGAACTGATCCGCGTGGAAATGGGGCAGGTCGCGGGCACGGTCGCGCTGTTCGGCGCCTTCATGATCATGGTCATCATCCTGGCGGTGCTGGCGCTGATCGTGGTCAAGGCGCTGGCCGAAAGCCCGTGGGGCATGTTCACCGTCGCGGCGACGGTGCCGCTCGCCATGCTGATGGGCGTCTATACCCGCTGGATACGGCCGGGGCGGATCGGCGAGGTGTCGCTGCTGGGCCTGATCGGCCTGATCGCGGCGATCATCTATGGCCAGGCGGTCGCGCAATCGCCGGTGTGGGGACCGGCCTTCACCCTGACGCCGGTGCAACTGTGCTGGTTGCTGATCGGCTATGGCGCGGTCGCGTCGGTGCTGCCCGTATGGCTGCTGCTGGCGCCGCGCGACTATCTTTCCACTTTCCTCAAGATCGGGGCGATCGCGGCGCTGGCCATCGGTATCGTCGTCATGGCGCCGCCGCTGAAGATGCCGGCCCTGACCCAGTTCGCCGCCGGCGGCGGGCCGGTCTGGTCCGGCAGCCTCTTCCCCTTCCTGTTCATCACCATTGCCTGCGGCGCGGTGTCGGGGTTCCACGCACTCATCGCCAGCGGCACGACGCCCAAACTGATCGCGAGCGAAGCGGACGCGCCCATCATCGGCTATGGCGCGATGCTGATGGAAGCGTTCGTGGCGATCATGGCGCTGGTGGGCGCGTCGATTCTGGACCCCGGCATTTATTTCGCCATGAACAGCCCCGCCGGGCTGATCGGCACCGATCCCGTCGGCGCGGCCGCGGCTGTCACCGCCATGGGCTTCCCCATTTCTCCCGACGTGATCACGCAAACGGCCAAAGATGTCGGCGAACATACGATCATTTCCCGTACGGGCGGCGCGCCGACGCTGGCGGTGGCGATGGCGGAGATATTCTCCCATGTGATCGGCGGCCCCGCCATGAAGGCGTTCTGGTATCATTTCGCCATCCTGTTCGAGGCGCTGTTCATCCTGACGGCGGTGGATGCAGGCACGCGCGCCGGGCGGTTCATGCTGCAGGATCTGATCGGGCTGGTGCTGCCGCGCTTCAAGGATAACAGCGGCCCGGTGCCCGGCATCATCGCGACCGCCCTGTGCGTGGGGGCATGGGGCTTTTTCCTCTATCAGGGGGTCACTGACCCGCTGGGCGGCGTCAACACGCTGTGGCCGATATTCGGCATTTCCAATCAGATGCTCGCCGCGATCGCGCTGCTGCTGGCGACGGCGGTGCTGTTCCGCATGAAACAGGACCGCTATGCTTGGGTGACGGCATTGCCGACGGCCTGGCTGCTGCTCTGCACGGTGACGGCCGGTTTCCTCAAACTCTTCTCCCCCGATCCGGCGGTGGGCTTCATCGCCCATGCCCGCATGTTCGGCGCGGCGCTGGCGCGTGACGAGATATTGGCGCCGGCCAAGTCACTTGCCGACATGCGCCGCATCGTCTTCAACGACCGGGTCGATGCGGCGCTGGTTGCGCTGTTCCTGGCGGTGGTGCTGGCGGTGCTGGTCTTCACCATCCGCACCTGTCTGGCCGCGCGGCGATCCCCGTTGCCGACCGTGCGCGAAATCCCGGCCGCCGCGGTGCCGGCCGAATGACCCGGCTGATCGACATCCTGCGGCGCACCGCGCGCCTGATGGTCGGCATGCCCGATTATGACGCCTATCTGCGCCATATGGCCGACCACCATCCCGGCCAGCCGGTCATGGACCGCATCCATTTCTTCCGTGACCGGCAGGAAGCACGCTATGGCGGCAGGAACGGGGGCCGCTGCTGCTGAAGGCGTATACCCGCCCGATGCCGATCAGACCAGACGGCGCCCCGTCCACACGACGCGTCCCAATATGGTGACGAGCGCTGGATCGATATCGGTCCAGTCGGGATAGTGCGGATTGTCGCTGACCACGCTGAATCGCCCGCGCAGCGGTCCCATGGCAACCCGCTTCACCATCAGCACCCCGTCCAGCCGCAGCACATAGACCCCGTCGCGCAGCCGCGTGGCATCGTCCGCATGGTCGACCATGATATCGTCGCCATCGCCGAGCGTAGGCGTCATCGATTCGCCGTCGACACGGATGATCGACACCCGTTGCGGCTTCACGCCCAGATGCCGCAGCCACTGCGCGTCGAATGCCATGACGCCCGTGGCGCGTTCATCCTCATCCAGTGATCCGGCGCCAGCCGACGCCCCGAGCGCCAGTCGCGGCACCGCGACGACGGGGGGCATGCCGCGCCTGACGCCGGGCGGCGGCTGACGCCGGGCTGGACCGCCCAGCACCTCCTCCTCCACCCCGAAATAACGGGCGAGGATACGACGGTCCTCCTCATCCAGCTTGCGCGGCGTCCCGCGCTTGATGAACTGCTGGATATAGGCGGGATTGCGTTTCAGGAGACGCGAGAGGTCCGCATAATTCTCTCCCCGCTCGGCGATCAGCCGTTCCAGCATCAGACGGGCATTGACTCCATTATCGTCCATTATTCGATCCATAATGATAGGATTTTTCCTAGACAAGTAGGAAACAGATGAACAGGTAGGAATATACCTATTGATTCGCAGCGGGCGAGTCGGGTGGAGCCAGGAGAGACAAACAGATGCTGTTGCGGGCGATCGAAAAATTCCTTCGTGAAAACAACATTCCTCCCACCCGCTTCGGGCGGGAAAGCGTGCGTGACCCCCGTCTGGTCTCTGACCTGCGCAACGGGCGGGAACCGCGTGATCCAGTGCGAAAACGGATAGAACATTTCATGAACAGTTATCGCAGGAGCAACGCGCAATGACAAGCACCCATCCCGCGTTGCTGCGTCCCAATCTGATCGGGAATGAACGAATTCCCGAGCGGCGCCACGACCCCCTGCCGCTGTAGCGGGCCAAAAATTCAGGCCAAAAATTCAGTGAAGCGGCCCAAAAGCATCTGGAGTCCGGGACAAGAGGTTTTGGAGCACCAGATCATCCCGTTTGGCTCGTGATAATCAGTTCGCGCGCAGCGGTGGCCCGGCCGCTGATGCGATAATTGAGGTCGACCGGCCGCACCTCCGCCCAGGAGAAGATGTCGCGGATCGCGGGAACGTCATTTATCGAGAGAATAAAACGCCCCTCAATGGCTTTTAAAAGGTCGCTAAGACGACTGAAATCCGCCTGCGAGAAGATATCCCGCCCATAATCATCGGTGCAACCCCAGTAGGGCGGATCGAGATAGAAAAGGGTGTGCGGCCGATCATATCGCGCGATCAGCCGGTCATAGGTCATCCGCTCGATGACGACACCCGCCAGCCGCTCATGAACATCCTCCAGCATCGGGATCAGCTTCGTCAGGTCGAACCGTGCCGGGCCGGTCGTGGCCGTGCCGAATGACCGACCCATCACCTTGCCGCCGAACGCCAGGCGCTGGATGTAGAGGAAACGGGCAGCGCGCTCCAGATCGGTCAGGGAAGCGGGATCGACCTTGACCAGCCGCTCGAAATCCTCGCGGCTGGTGACCTGCCATTTGAGTACGTCTAGCAGTTGCTGATAATGGCGCTGGAGCAGCCGAAACAGGTTGGTGACGTCGGCGGATATATCGTTGATCACCTCCGCCCTGGGGCGGGCGGCACGCCGGAAGAAGACGCCCCCCATGCCCACAAAAGGTTCCACATAGCATTCATGCGCCGCCGCGCCGATCATCGGCACGATCGTCGAGGCAAGAGCCCTTTTGCCACCGATATAACCGGCCAGCGTCCTTACCGGCGCGACCGGGGTGAGCGTTTCCATAATCTTCATGTTTGCATCCCAAAAGCCCGTGCCGCCGGGGTGCCCGGTGGCGGGGATCGACTGCGCTTGATCAGCGCTGAGATGCAGGATCACAGCCTGCGGTAAAGGGCGTTGCCGCGCCCTTGCCCCCCGCCCGATCGAGCGGAAGGAAATCGCCCGTCAATTGCCGATGGCCAGCCAGTCGAAGGTCGCGGGAATGTGGTCGCCTGATGTCACGACAGTGAAGCCGTTCGCCGCCTTGTAGGTCACCCGCACCGTCTCGTCGCTCTCGTCGCCATCGTCAGGATCGTTGGTCAGGGCGAAATACACGCGCCAGCAGGCGTTGGGGAACGCCGTCGCGCCCTCATAGGCGTTTTCGAAGAGGACATTACCCTCCGTCCCGCCGCCCCATTTGACGATGATGCCGCCAATCGCGAACTGGCCTGCGCTGCCCGCGTGCACCTGCAATGCCGTGCCGATCTTATAGTTCACATAGGCGGCGATCGCATCGCGCAGCTGATGGCTGTTGCCCTTGTCGAGCGGTGTGGCCCCCAGATCGACGATGACGCGCTCCAGCTCCATCTGGACCGCGTTGAGCCAGTCGGCCGACACACGCGTCGCCGGCAGCGGCGCTTCCTTGAACTGGCCGCCGCTGGTTGCGCCCACACTATCGATCCTGAACACCGCTAAATCTCCTCTGGATAGCTGAAAATGACATGGGTGTGCGCGGGTCTGGCACGGCCGATGATGCATTCGAGGTCCAGGGCCATGTCCCCTTCGACCAATGCCGTGCCTGCGGGATCGCCGGCGATCATATGGTTGAACGTACCGGCGTTGAGGACATGAACCCGCCAAATATAGCGCCAGCGTCCAGCCGCCACCTCGGCCGAGAGGCTCGCATCATAATCGTCGACGTTCGGGTCGAATTCGTGGATCTCGATCTCGAAGCCGATCGAAGCGGCCAGCGCGATATAGAAGGCCGGCGTCTGCCCGGCCTGGTAGGCCAGCTTGCGCCAGCAGGCCAGCTGCCGCGCCGATATGGTCGTGGCGGACGCGGTGCAGGGGTCGGGCAGGCCCAGCACGCGCTCCCAGTCGCCCAGCAGCTCATAGGCGGTGCGTGGATCGGTTTCCTCCAGCAGCTCCCACGCCCGTTCGTCCAGCCGCGCCAGTTCCTCGGCCTCGGCCGCGACCAGCGCGGTCAGGGTCGCCCCCGCCTCGCGCGGCCAGGCCGGGCCGGTGGGCAGCAGCGCCTGCAGCTGCGCCGCATAGGCGTCCGCCGCCATCATGCCCATGTGATCGTCCCCAGCACGCTGATCGCGCCGATCGCCGCCGTGCGATTCGCGGCGGGGCTGCTCATCACATGATCCGTCTCACCAGCGGCGATCGACACGGCCTCGCGCATATGACTGATCAATATGGTGCCGCCCGGCTCGCCCTCGCGCGCGATCAGGTCGTGCAGTTCCGCCTCGATCGCCGCGCGGACCTCGGGCGTGTCCGGCGTGGCGGCGATCGTGAAGTCGATGGGTTCGGCGACTGGCGCGGCGACAGTCACGTCGGCGGTCACCGGCCGCAGGTCGGCGATGTGCGCGGCGACCAGTGCGATATCGCCGCCGGTGGGGATGATGTCGTCGCGCCCGTCCATCACGAACAGCAGCTTGACCGTGCCCAGCCCGTCCCAGTTGGGATAGACCCAAGCGCGCGTCACCTCCGCGACCTCGGTGGCCCAGGCGATATAGTCGCTGGCGGACCCGCCCCGGATCGGCGCGCGGATTCGCGACAGCAGGCGGGCGCGCAATGCGTCGTCGGTTTCCTCGTCCGCGCCGCCGACGATATCGGCCGCCACCACGGCCGTCGCCTGGACGCCGGCAACCGGCGAGAGGAAGGTGACGGACTGGCCCACGCTCATGCCGCCCGCCAGCCCCGCGCCCTCGGCCGAGACGGGGACGAAAGCGGCGCCCCCCGCAATCGTCGCGGCGGCGGTCGTCACATAGCGGCCGCCATCGGCGCGCACCAGGATCGTGCCGGCCGGGACGACGACGCCATTGGCGCCGGCAAGCGTCACCGTCCCGGCGGCGGCCATCGCTGCCTTGCGCGTCAGGCCGAAAATCGCCGCCCAGCGCGCGAGACGATCGGCGTCGGCGACGTCAGGCAGGAATCGCGAGATATCGTCCAGCATCCCGTACAGGCCATGCACGGCCCCGGCATAGGAGCGCGCGATCACGTTGAGGGCATTGCGGCGCAGGCGGCTGTCCGCGCCGGGCAAGCGGGCATCCAGATCGTCCTCAATGCGCGCGACGATCTGGCTCAATGTCGGCCGTCCGAAACTCATGCCGCAACTCCCTCGCGATCGAACCGGGCGCTTTCCGCGTCCCACAGAAAGTCGATGGCCTGCCGCGCACCGCCCGGCCGGGTAATGGCGATGCGGATCGCCAGCCCGCCCGACCGGCGGCCGGCGTCGACCGGCAGCAGCGTGCAGTCCACGTCGACGGCCGCCGCGATCCCGTCGGTCACCATCCACGCCAGCGCCTCGCGGCAATAGTCGCGGGCGCGGATCGCGGTGTCCTGCGTCACCTTCGCGCTCGCCAGCAGCCACAGCCGCGATCCGATCCGGTCATTGGGGTCCGCGTTGGCGCAATCGCCCCACCATCCGCGCCGATCCGCGCCGGCATCCGGCAAGGGGTCGTCGTCGCGGGCGCGGGCGTCGGTAAACAGGCTGATGACGACCGCCGTGCGCAACCCGTCATCGGTCGCCAGGTCGCCGCCGGCGATCGCGATGTCGGCCGACCAGGCCTGCGTGTCGAAAAGGAGGGCGATATCGGTCATGCCGGCGCACGCCCCGCCCGCGCCACCAGCTTGATCGCCTGGCTGAGCGAATAGGACCCGTCGACGCGGATGACGAGGGTCACGCGCCACCCGTTGGCGTAACGTGCATGGATGCGCCGCATCCGGTTCGCGGCGTCGAAGAGGGCGTGCGCTTCGACGGGATCGCCATCGCCGCCGATCGGTCCGCATTCGCGCAGCTTTCCGCCGACCATCGCCAGATTGTCCGCCGTCACCACGACCTTGTGCCAGGCGCGATTCCCGCGCCGCTTGGGAGAAGCCGCCCTCATTGCGCTGCCTTTCTGATCAGGATTGCGCGGACCATATTGACGGGCAGCCGGGCATCGCTTTTCCAGGCATTGAACAGCCGCTCTTCCGCCTGCTCGACGTCGAACCGGCCCCTGGCATGGAGCCAGGCGAGAAAATCGACCGCCGTGTCGACCGCCATCCAATATCGGTTCCAGCACCAGTTCCCGACCCAACTTGCCTGACCCAGCACCGGGAATCGCTTGTTGGAAATGGCGATGCCGTCATCCGTCTCGCGCATGCGCGGCCCGGCCATGTCGCACGCCCCAAGCTCCATCAATATGTCACCGGGCATGTCCACATGAATGGCGGCCGCGCGGCCCGCGAACAGGCCGTTGTCGGGATCGTTGCACGCGATGTCGATGCCGATCCTCATGCCACCATCACCTTGCCGCTGCCCCCGGTGATGGCGCTGCCGGTCACCGCGTCCGTCTTGCGCGCCGCCTCCAGGCTGGCGCCTTCGCCCAGCAGGATCGTGGCGCCGTCGATCAGCGTTTCGCCCTGGCCCCGGATGGACACGGCGCCCTGCGCATCGACCGCAAAGTCGCCCTCGGTCGCGATCGTGACGCCGTGCGCGCTTTCGATCACGATCCCGTCGCGGCCGATCAGGATCGTCTGGCCCTGATCGTCGTACAGGCCGACCTCCCCGGTGCGCAGCTGCCTGAGCCGATAGCGGCGGTCGCTGACCGTCAGCACGACGGCGTGGCTGCGCAGGCCGCCGACCGCCAACGCGATCGCCTCCGCGCCTTCATGCGGACGCGCGGCAAAGCCATAGGGCTGGAAATGCTCGACGCCGTCCTGCGCCTCGTCGGCCGCAAGCTCGATCTGCAGCGACTGCATCATCGTATCGTCATTGACGGCGGCCAGCACGGCGCGGCCGACCATCATCTGGATGCGATGGTTGAGCGGGGCGAGGACCCGTTGCAACGCGCTCATGGCTTCTCCTTTTCTGCTAGCTGCGCCCAGGCGCCGGGCGGCGCGACCGTCAGCCGCGCGGTCGTGCCCTCCTCGGACTTAGTGAACGTGACGGCCGCGATCAGCATCGGCTCGTCTGCTATCTTGACCGGCGCGCATTTGACGCGGACGCGCTGGTTGGGCGCCCACAGCGCGCCACCGGCCGACACGCGCCAGCCAGCGACCGTGATGTCCGCGCCCCGTGCCCGGCCGGCGCGAACGCCCGCCTCGAATTTGGCGCGGGTCAGCGCCGATGCGCCATCAGTCTGCTCTTCCGCCATGATCAGCAGCGGGCGATAGCGGCGCACACCAGTGTCCCTCGCTTCGCCCTTCGGCTGGCTCGCCGCCTTGCCGTGGCGATCGTCGCTGCCCGCTGCCTGGCCCTTGACGATGTAGTCCGAATAGCGCTCGCGATCGTCATGGCGTCCCTCGGCCGCCTTGATGTTGACGCCCAGTTCCAGCGTCGCGACCGGCGCGCCCGTGCCGGGCGTCGCGATGACCAGGTCGCCCGATGCGGACGGTATGGCGATCAGCCCCCGGAACCGCAGCAGCCGCTCTATCGCCGCGCCGACCGTCTCCCCCTGCTGCAGCGCGAACTTGGCGATGGCCGCGCCGGTCGGGGCGGCCGTGGTCACCGACACGCCGAACGGCCGGACCAGCTCGGCCGCGATCTGCTCGACCCTGGCATTGGCCCAGCTGCCCGGCTTGTGAATCGCCGAGCAGTCGGCAAGGTCGGCGGTCTTGTCGCGCCCCTCGACACGGATGCCATGATCTTCCGCGCTGATCGACGGGGCCACCGCGTCGACCCAGCCGTCGATCACCGTCTCCCCACCGATCTTCAGTTGGCACCGATCACCCGGCGCGATCTCCAGCAGCTTGCCCGCAGCATCGTCCCTGGACCGCAGCGCCAGCGCGAAGTTGCCGGTCATCGCGTCCAGCGCGCGGGTAACGCTCACCTCGGTCCAGCCCGCATAACGGGTGCCGCCGATCGCTAGGTCCACGGTTTCGGACAGGTCGGGCGCGTCCGTCATACCGCCTCCCTGCTCAATATCATCAGCGGCGATCCACCCGGCACGAAACCGGGATGGCGCACCTTGTTGCGCGCCACGATCTCCCCGGCGCGGGCGACCACGGTCGCCGGGTCGCCATAAAGGCGCTGCGCAATCACCAGCGCGGGTTCGGTGGCCGCCGGCGAATAGCTTTGCAGCCGCGCGAGCGTGCCACCGCGCGCGGTCAGGTCGCGCACGCATGCGCGCCGCAACGTGTCGAACTGGTCCGCGCCCGCATCGTCGCCGGCGTCCGCCTGGCGCAGCGCCAGCGCATCGAGCCGGCTGGCGGCATCGTCGCGCGCGGCGACCGCATCATCATAGGAGGCGAAATCGGTGCCGGCATGGGCGCGGACCAGCTCCGCCGCGCCGCACAGATTGACCAACTGCACGATCGCCGCCTGATTGGCGCGCTCCAGGGCGCGGGCCGGCGTGCCGCCGATCACCGGGTCGAGATCGTCGCCCCAGTCCATCATCGCGCGGGCGGCCGCCGCGCCCTTGTCAGACGAGGAAGCCCCGATCGCGCCCATGATCTGTACCAGGCTGACGACCGCCTGGCCCAGACGCAACGGCTCGCGCAGCAGCGCGCCGGCGCTGCCCAGCAGGCCGATCTGCCCGTCCAGCGCGCGCAGCAGCGATCCCGCCCCGCCCGCCAGCCCCGCGCGCAGGGAGACGAGCGACGCCGCCCCCTGGACCAGCCGGCCGGCGGCCTGCTCGACAAAGGCGGTCGCGCCGGCCACGGAAAATCCGCCGCCGAACAGCGACGGCGCGGCCGCCTGCGCCGTGTCGGCCGCCGCGACCGCCTCGGCCTGCGTGTCGGGACTCGCGATGGCGGGTGCGGGCAGGCCGGTTTCGACAAATTCGATGTCGAACCAGGCGATGCCGCCGTCGATCGTGCTGTCGCGCCGCGACCAACCGTCCGCAGGCACCGCCACCTGCATCGCGCCCAGCCACGGATGGACCAGCGTGCCCGGCCCCGGCGCATCCAGCGCGTCGCACAGAGCATCGGCCGCCGCCATATACTCTGCGCCGACGACATGGACGTTCAGCCGGTAGCGTCGCGCCGCACGGCCCAAATCCTCCCAGACCGGCTTTTCCGCCTGGGGGAATTCGTGGAGCGCACCGCGACGACCGCCGGACAGCTGCTGATCCTCCGTGCGAAAGGGCACGCCCCTAAAACTGCCCTTCTGCCAACCCGCAGGCGCGCTCATGCGAAGCCCCCCATCTGCCGGCCGGTGTTGACCTCAAGGTCCATGCCGGTGGCCGCGACTTTGGTGGGGCGCGCCGTCGTGCCACGATCCGTCTTGACGCTGATTTCAAGCTTGCCCTTGGGAGTAGCGGGCCAACGGACAGGCGCCTGGCCGGGAAGCATTGGAGCATTACGTGGCGCGCGCATCGGCGAAGGAGAGGACGGCCGCTGTAGAGGCGCGTTTGGCAGACGCTTTGGCAAGGCCGGTGCCGGCTTCGGCCCGTTCCGCAACCAGCGCGGCGCGACCAGCTGCCCATTCTCGATGCCACCCAGCAGCCCACCGCCGGTGTAATATTCCGCGCCGCGCTGGAAATCGCCGATGGCATTGCGCCACCGATCAAGCGCACGCAGCGCGCTCGCAAGCTGCATGATAGCGCCGCCCACGTCGCGAATCCCTCCACCGATCGCGCGCCAGTCCGTGTCACCAATCGCCGCGACCAGATCGCCGAGCCCCCGGCCGGTGTCTTCCGCCCATTTCTTGAGCGACCCATCCTGCTCCAAGCTATCTGCCCAAGCAGCGAACCTGTCGAGCTGCTTGCCAACCTCCTGCCCGAGACCACCTTCCCAGACGCGGTTCGCCGTTCGGGTCAGACCGTCCATCAGGTTCGACCATTTACCGGCGGTGGTCTGGGCAAGGCGCTCCATGCCGCCAACAAACCGCTGATCCATGATGCCGAGCAGGGCTTCGCGGATGTCGGTCGAGGTCTGTTTGACCGTCTTCGACATCTCCTTGCCGTTGTTCTGCCAACGGAAGGTGACCTTGTCGCCCTGGACGGACGCCTTGATCCCGAACTCCTTGATACGCTCGAATTCGCCGGTCTGCGCGTCAGCGATCATCTCGACCGCCTGCATCAGGCTCTTGCCCATGCCGGCGGCCGTGTCGCCCAGCGCACGCAGTGTGCCGTTGGTCGGGTCGATGCCATAGGCCTTGAGCGTGATGAACGCCTCCATGACCTGATCCAGTTCATAGGGCGTCTTCGCCGCGAAATCGGACACCCACTCCATCGCACGGTTGCCCGCCTCGACGGACCCTTCCAGGCCGGTTAGCTGGGTACGGAATTTCTCGAACATGAGACCGGCCGAAACGATCTTGTACAGGCCGGCCGTCAGTCCGGCGCCAGCAATCGCGCCGCCGGCCATCACGCCGCTGCGGATCGTGGACCCGATCAGCGACCCCGCCGAATAGGCCAGCTTGTTCATCCGCGCCTGACTGATCTGGAGCCGGCGGTCGAGCGCGACCAGCGCGCCGATCCCACGACGCGCACCAAGCTGCAGACCGGACCCGATGCCGCGCGCCGCGCGCTCCAGCCGGCCCGCCGACCGCGTGGCACCATCCATCCGCCGGTCAAGGCCGCGCACGTCGCGGGCGCTGCGATCAGCCGAACGGCCGAGACCACCCGTGGCGCGCTGAACGCGGTCGAGCGGACGGCTGGCCCGGTCGATAGCTTCAAGGATCAGCGACAGCTTCATCGTTCACCACTCCCGGCGGCCGCGATGCGGTCCGCCTGGCTCAGCCAGAACTCCAGTTCGATATCGTCGAGCGTCCAGGCATCGGCCCGCGAAAAGCCGTGGACGAGGACAAGATCGCCTAGGAGGTCGCGCCAGTTACCGAACCAGGCTCCCTGAAATAGCCCAGGATATCGTCGATCCGGTCCCAATCGACCGCGTCGATCCTGATGACCACGGCGCGCATGTGATCGGTCATGGCCTGCACGATACGCATCAACTTTTCCGTATAGGGGATGCTCTCGTCCAGGATCAGCAGTTCGGCCGCCGTCAACCTGCGCAGGGGAAGCGTGATCAGCCGATGCGGTTCTCCCCCGACGCTGTAGTCGACGGGGATCAGCAGGTCGTAGCTGTTGTCGGCGTTGAGCCAGGCGGGGCGCTGATCGGGCTTGCGACGCGCCATCACGCCACCTCCTCGGCGGCCTTGCCGTACAGCACGCATTTGGCCTTGCCGTCGCTGGTGCCCATCGGCGGGCGGCTTTCGGAGTAGGCCTGGCGGATCACGAAGCTCTTGCCGTTATCGAACTCCACCGATGCGGTGGCGCCCGTGATGCGGCCGAAGGCGCTGGGGCTGAACGACGATTTGGTCAGCACGCTGAATTCCAGCTTGCTGGGCTTGGGCGCGCCTTCCTGGAAGGCGCCCTCCTCATAATCGCCCTCGACCGGCGTGCGGCTGGGGCCGCCGGGGTCGAGCACGGTGTCGCCGGCCGTCTCGTAGAGGACGCCGTCGATCTTGACCTTCGCTTTGCCGATGACCTGGTTGCGGGCCATGTGTCAGTCCTTTCTAAAAAGCCTTTGAAGCCCGTCTCAAAGGATGAATTCG
>JBFWMJ010000063.1:0-16352 GCA_050251675.1 Sphingobium sp. | reverse complement strand
ATATGGCCACGACAGCATCGCCAAATGCCCCCACCGCCACTGCCGACTCGCTGAGCCTGACCCCGCCCGACCCGGTGCCGGCCATCGCGCCTGAAAGGGCGGCGGGGCTGGTGCCGCTGGAAGAGGGACAGCGCTCGAAGCTGGACGAAAAGGTCGCCGCCTTCATCGCCGATCTGGTGGCGCAGGACGCCGCGTCGCCCGAATTCGGCAAGCGCGTCGACCAGCTCACCAATATGGGCCGCAAGGAAATCGCCGAGGCCGCCGGTCATTCCAACCGCTTCCTCGACCGGCCGGTGCGGGCGATGGACAGCGACAACAAGGTCGGGGCGGACCTGGCCGAACTGCGCCGCACGGTCGAGGATCTCGATCCCGGCCGCCGCGGCAGCCTGACCAGCCCGAAAAAGCTGTTCGGCCTGATCCCGTTCGGCAACAAGATGCGCGACTATTTCGACAGCTACAAGAGCGCGCAGGGCCACATCAACGCGATCCTGGGCAGCCTGGCCAGCGGCAAGGACGTGCTGATCAAGGACAATGCCGCCATCGATGTGGAACGGCAGAATATGTGGGCCGCCATGGGCCGGCTGGAACAGATGATCCATATCAGCAAGACGCTGGACGCGCGGCTTGAGGCCACGGCGCTGGACCTCGATTCAACCGACCCGGCCAAGGCGAAGGCGATCCGGGAAAGCGCGCTCTTCTACATCCGCCAGCGCAGCCAGGACCTGCTGACGCAGATGGCCGTGACGGTCCAGGGCTATCTGGCGCTGGATCTGGTGAAGAAGAATAACGTCGAACTGGTGAAGGGCGTGGATCGCGCCAGCACCACCACCGTCGCGGCGCTGCGCACCGCCGTGACGGTGGCGCAGGCGCTGGCCGGGCAGAAACTGGTGCTCGAACAGATCACCGCGCTCAACACCACCACCGCGAACATGATCGATTCCACCGGCGAGATGCTGAAAAACCAGACGGCCCAAATCCATGAACAGGCCGCGTCCAGCACGATTCCCATCGAAACGCTGCAGCGCGCGTTCCAGAATATCTACGACACGATGGACAGCATCGACAGTTTCAAGCTGAAGGCGCTGGAGAATATGAAGACGACGGTGTCGACGCTGTCGGACGAGGTCGAGAAGTCCAGGGGCTATATCGCCCGCGCCGAAGGACAGGCCCAGGCGGCGCTGGAGGCGCGCACCGACAATCCGCTGCTGACCGCACTGGAGGGGTGATGCCGGACGCTTACCTTCTCTCCGCCCGCGGCAGGGGGCCGGCGCGGTGAGCCGGTCCGATCGCATATTGGCGGATGCCGAAGCCGTGCTGCGCCGCCATGACGCGCGGGGGCGCAGTCTGTCGGCACGGGCGCGGCAACGGCGCGGCAGCGCATGGGCGCGCAAGGGCCGCTATGCGGCGCTGGCGGTGCTGGCGACCCTGATCGGCAGCGTCGTGGCGGGCTTTGTCATGCCGCTCGGCACGACCGGGGTGATGCTCGCGCTGGGCCTGATGATCGCGGCGGTGCTGCTGATCGGCGCGCTGCCGGGCGAGCGGCGGGTCCGGCGGGAAACGCTGGCGGAAACGGATCTGGCCGCCCTTCCCCTCCAGACGGAGATCTGGCTGGACAATCAGCGCAAATCCCTGCCCGCCCCGGCGCTGACGCTGGTCGACAGCATCGGGACCCAGCTGGAAGGGCTGGCGCCCCAGCTGGAACGGCTGGGCGAACAGGACCCGGCTGCACGGGAAATCCGCAAGCTGCTGTCCGATCATCTGCCCGAACTGGTCACCGGCTATCAGTCGATCCCCGCGCCGCTGCGGCGACAGGAACGCAACGGACGCGTGCCCGAACGCCAGCTGGTCGAGGGGTTGGAGGTCATAGACGCCGAAATCGCGCGGATGAGCGAGACGATGGCGAGCGGCGACATCGACAAGCTCGCGATCCAGAACCGTTTTCTGGAACTCAAATATCAGGAGGCGAAGGACCTCGGCCGATAGGCGCGGCGTCTTTCCCGCATGATCCACCTCACCCTCATCATCGTGGATTTCCTGACCGGCCTGCTTGCGGCCGGCGCATGGGCGATCGCGTCGGCCGGCGGCGCGATCGCGGCGCTGACCGGCGGGGGCGCGCTGGGCATCGCCCTGTTCCGGCGATGGCGCAGAGGACGGTCCTGATCCGCCTCTCACCCCCACCCGCGGCACCCCCGGCGGCGGTCAGGGACCTTCGCGCAATTCGCACGGTCGGATATCGGCCGGATCAGGCCGGGCTGTAGCCCGGCGGAAACGCGCGAAATAACCGCCCGCCGTCGGTTTGGGGACCAACTCTTCCAACCGGAACCCCATCGCCCGCATTTCGCAGGCCAGCAGGCGCGGCGGCGTGCCATGGGCGCTGGTCGGACGGTCGGCATCGACCACGACCAGTTCGCCGTCCGGCTTCAGCGCGGGGCTCAGATGCCAGAGAAACGCATAAGGCTCGGCGATTTCATGATACATGTGGACCATGAATATGCGGTCGAAACTGTTAGGCGGCAGTTTCGGATCGTCGGCGGAGCCCAGCCTGACGCTGACATTGCTCCAATCCTCGCGCGTGATACGGCGGCTCAGCGCATCGATCACCTCGGGCATGATGTCCACCGCCAGCACGCGGCCCTTCGTCCCCACCCGCCTGGCAAGCCGCACGGTGTAATAGCCTTCCCCCGCGCCGATATCGGCCACCGTCATGCCGGGCCGGATGCCGGCGCGATCCATGATGTCATCCGCTTCGTTGACCCGGTCGCGCGCTTCCTCCGTCGACCAGCGGGTCGACACGACCGGCGCGACCTGCCGGTCGGCGCGCGGAAAGGGCGCCGCTGTTTCCGACCGGCCCGTATCCCCGCCGCCCCCCAGCATGTCGCAGCCGGCAAGCAGGACTGGCAAGGGCAGCAGCAGCAGCGGCAGCCGCGCGCGGACCATCAATCGACGTCCTCGACCTCGACCTTCTCGCCGGTCACCTTCTGGCTGAGCGCCGCCGCCATGAACGGGTCGAGCGCGCCGTCCAGCACATCGTCGGGGGCGGTGGAGGTAACGCCGGTGCGCAAATCCTTCACCAGCTGATAGGGCTGAAGAACGTAGGAGCGGATCTGGTGGCCCCAGCCGATCTCCGTCTTGGCCTGATACTCACCCGATGCCGCTTCCTCGCGCTTGCGCAGTTCGGCCTCATAGAGGCGGGCCTTGAGCATGTTCATCGCGGTCGCGCGGTTCTTGTGCTGGGACCGGTCGTTCTGCGACGCGACGATGATGCCCGACGGGACGTGGGTGATGCGCACGGCCGAATCGGTCGTGTTGACATGCTGCCCGCCGGCGCCCGAAGACCGGTAGGTGTCGATCTTGAGGTCGCTTTCCTTGACCTCGATATCGATGTCGTCATCAATCACCGGATAGACCCAGACCGAGGAAAAGCTGGTGTGGCGCCGCGCGGAACTGTCATAGGGGCTGATGCGGACCAGACGGTGCACACCGCTTTCGGTCTTGGCATAGCCATAGGCGTTCTCGCCCTTGATCAGGAAGGTCGCCGACTTGATGCCGGCCTGATCGCCGGCCTGATAATCGACCAGTTCCACCTTGTACCCGCGCCGTTCCGCCCAGCGGCGGTACATGCGGCTGAGCATTTCGGCCCAATCCTGGCTTTCGGTGCCGCCGGCGCCGGCATGGATTTCCAGATAGGTATCGCTGCCGTCCGCTTCCCCGGCCAGCAGGGCCCTGATCTTGTCCTCGTCCGCCCGGTCGGCCAGTGCCCGCAGCGCGGCGATCGCCTCGCCCACCATATCCTCGTCACCCTCGGCCTCGGCCATTTCTATGAGTTCGGCCGTGTCGCTCTTTTCCGATTCGATCGCGCGGGTGGCGCCGATCGCGGCGTCGAGCCGGGTCCGCTCACGCATCACCTCCTGCGCGGCTTTCTGA
Organism: Sphingobium sp.; assembly: GCA_050251675.1. Classification (GTDB taxonomy): domain Bacteria; phylum Pseudomonadota; class Alphaproteobacteria; order Sphingomonadales; family Sphingomonadaceae; genus Sphingobium. The sequence continues at coordinate 12,428 of JBFWMJ010000063.1, read as the reverse complement.
TTATCCCACAATGTCGGGTCCTCGACGCGGGCGTTCAGCTCGTCCAGCCGCCGCAGCGCCCGGTCCCAGTCGAGAAAACGCCGCAGCAGGTCCAGCGCGGCGTCGATACGGTCGATATATTGCAGCGCTTCGGCGCGCATGGCCATTCTCCAGATCCTGCGGCCCGAAGCACTGGCCGGCATATGCCGGCTCGCCTCCCGTGCGAGCCTGACCAGTCTGGCGGGAACCACCAGTCCGGTACGACTCCAGCCGCGTGCGCCCGACATGTCGAAACGCGAAAGGCGCGTCCTGCGATGAGAGGTCGCCGTTCGTCAAGACGCCGCGACGAATGGCGACCGGAAAGACACGGTTCGGGCCGCCCGCTATCGCGCAACCCGGCGGCGAAGGCGCACCGGCGCGCCCGCTTCCCCCGCGTCGACATCATTGGCGACCGGCCGGCCCATGGTGGCCAATATGCGGTCGCCGGTGCGCAGCGCCAGGGCGATGATGGTGAGCGTGGGGTTGGCCCAGCCGGAGGTGGGGAAAAGCGAACTGCCCGCGACATAAAGATTGTCGACCCCATGGACCCGGCCATCGCGGTCGGTCACGCCGGAGCGTGGATCGTCGGACATCCGGGTCGTGCCGATATGATGATAGCCGCCGATCGGGTGGGAACTGATGAGCGCGTCGGTCACCCATTCCTTCGCCTCGTCCCGCAGCCAGCCGGCCGGCTCGACCGTGCCAAGGCCCAGGCGCCCGGCCTCTTCGCCCAGCGCGTCCACCAGTCCCGCGACGCTGTCCACGTCAAGGGCGCTGGTCCGCCAGTCGAGCATCACCCGCGGCATGCCCGTGGCGTCGGGTTCCGTGGACAGCAGCACGCGGCTGTCCGGGTTGGGCGCCTGCTCGGCGCGCACCACCAGCGCAACGTCCAGCATGCCAGCCTTGTTGAGCAGCCAGGGCCGCAGCGGATCGGTCACACCCTGAAGCGCCTGCACCGCCCGCTTGGCCGTCCACCACAGGCTGCGCCCCGTCCGGGTCGGCGCGGCCGAATGCCTGATCCGGTGATAGGCGGCGAGCAGCAGCGGCTGCGACGCGTTCGGCCCCCGGCGCCCGGCGACAGTCAGCGACGTGTTGAGCAGGCCCCTGTCCGCCTGCAACCGGGGGGACGGCGCGATCACCGGCGCGATGGCGGCGCCGTCGACCGTCCGTTTCGCAAAGGCCCGCAGCCACGTCCACGCGGCGCCGGCGATGCGTCCGCCCCGGGCATGGGGGTGTTCCATGAAAAACCTGCCCACCTGATCATGCTGATTGCCGATACCGCGGGGCATGACCCCGTTGGACGCAAGCAGCAGGCGAGGATTTTCGATGCCGCCCGCCGCCAGGACGATCTGCCGCGCCCTGACGTCGATGGTCCGCCCGCCCGGATCGCACACGGCCAGTCGCTCTATCGCGCGGCCGGACGCGTTCAGGACCAGATCGCGCACCGTGGCATGGCCCACCACCTTGCAGCGCGGGTGGGTGACGAGGTCCTGGCTCCGCGCGAAGGAGAAGCGGTCCGACATGCCGTCGAACAGCCAGAGCGGGGACACCAGCCGGTTAGCGTCGAAGGCCGGCAGAATCCCGCCGATATCCGCCGCCGTCGGCGCGATTTCCGGCAGGCCCAGGTTCAGCCGCGCCTCCCGGTAATAGGGCATCAGTTCGTCCAGGCCGAAGGGCCATCCCGAATGGGGGACCCAGGCCCGCCGTTCGAAATCGATGGGGTCCAGCATCGCGCACCGGCCGCCCCATATCGCCGTGCTACCGCCGAAGAAGCGCAGCCGCGTATCTTCCAGCGCATAATAGTCCTGACCGATATTGGCGCCCCGGTTGAGCGCCGCGCTGTCGGCGTCGTAATCGCACCCGCCGCTTTCCAGCAGGATGACCGACAGCCCGCCCGCCAGCAGGCGGCGGCACAGGGTGATTCCCGCCGCGCCCGCGCCGACGATGGCTACGTCAGCGTCCAGCCTCGCTGCCGCGACGTCGTGCAGGTCAAGATACATGGGCGCGGCACGGCCGCGTCCGGGCCGGATTAGCTGCAAAAATGTCCATGAGCGATATACGCGCGCCGGACCGGCTTTATTCCCCGGCGCGAAACGTTCCGCCGTTGCCCGGCTCCCCATCGCGGCATGCACCCAAGCGTGCGAATGAGATTTGAAGGAACCGTACCGCCGATACGAAGGCACGTCCTATGGTCCGCCGCCGATCGCGGATCAGGCGCGGATCAGATCAGTAGATGCCGCCCTGATCCTGAAGGAAATCGCTGTCGGTGCGGTGACGGCCACGATTGGCAGCCGCGGCGGTGGCGGCGACTGCGGCCTGCTCCTCCGCCTCGCCCTTGCGGATGGTCCGGCGGGGTTCGGATTCGGGCTTGAACGCTTCCCAGATCACGCCCGCCTTCGCCTCTCCCGTCGGCCAGGCGCCATAGACACGCTTGCCCGACCGCCGGTCGACCGCGACCATGCGAACACCGGCCGGCGCGACGAACGGCGTTTTGGGCATGGTTTCCAATATGGGCGCCATCGCCGCCTTCCAGATCGGGGCCGCGATGCGGCCGCCCTGCGCCCAGCCGCCCAGGCTGCGCGGCTGATCATAGCCGATATAGACCCCGGCGACGAGGTCGGGCGATCCGCCGACGAACCAGACGTTCGTCGGCCCGTTGGTGGTGCCGGTCTTGCCGAACAGCGGACGTTTAAGGTCCGCGAGCACCGTTGCCGTGCCGCGCTGGATCACGCCTTCGGTAATGTGGACCACCTGATAGGCGGTCATCGGGTTCATGACCTGCCTGCCCTCAAAACCGAAGCGGGGCATATGCTTGCCGTCCCACTTCGCCATGTTGCACCCATCGCACGGCCGCCAGCGTTGCGGCCAGACCACCTTGCCGCGGCGGTCCTGGACATAATCCATCACCCTGGGGGTGACCTGCCGGCCGTGATTGGCAAGCATGGCATAGGCATTGACCATCCGTTCGACCGTGGTTTCCCCGGCGCCGAGCGCAAAGGAGAGATAGGGCTGGTAATCGCCTATCCCCATCGCCTTGATGGTGCGCACGACCCGTTCCATGCCGGTCTGGCTGGCGGCGCGCACGGTCATCAGGTTGCGCGACTGCTCCAGTCCCCAGCGCATCGTCTGCGGTCCCGCGCCGCCGCCCGAAAAGTTGCGGAAGCATTTCTGGCCGAGGCTGGCGGACTGATATACGCATAGCGGCCCGTCGACGATGATCGATGCAGGCGTCATGCCATTGTCGAGCGCCGCGGCATAGACGAACGGCTTGATCGTCGATCCGGGCTGCCGCTTCGCCTGCGTCGCGCGGTTATAGGCGGACAGGCGCGCGTCGAAACCGCCCTGCATGGCGCGGATACGTCCCGAATGCACTTCCTCCACGACCATGCCGCCCGACACTTCGGGAATGTTGCGCAGCGCCCAGCTGCCACCATTGGGCGCAACGACGATGAGGTCGCCGGGCTTCATCGCCGCGATCGCGGTGCCGCCGGTCTTGCGATAGGGCATCTGCGCCAACCCGGCCGGCAGCGTCGCCGTCGTCCCGTCGGAAAAGCCGATCCGCGCGCCGGACCCATCGCGCTCGATCACGGCGGCCACCCGCCAGCCGGCGTAATCGACGCCGATATAGCTGGCGGCCAGTTCCCGTTCCCATCCCTTGTCGACGTCGATCCGGCCGACCGGCCCCGACCATCCGCGCCCCGCATCGAACCGCAACAGCCCGTTGCGCAAGGCGGTGGCCGTGCTGTCCTGTATGACCGGGTCATAGGGGCTGCGCACCCACAGGCCGCCGGCATAGACGCTGTTGGCGCCGTCTTCCGCTTTCTCGCCGAACTGCTGGATGAGGCGGCGGCGGATCTCCTCCATATAATAGCCACCAGCCCGCGCGTCGAAACCGGAACTGTGGGCCGCGACGGTGCCCAGCGGACTGGCGCGCGCCGCATCGCGCTGAGCCGCGGTGATCCAGCCATTTGCGTGCATTTCGCCCAGCGCCCAGTCGCGCCGTTCCACCGCGCGGGCATGTCCGGTCGTGCTTTCGGGGCGATAGTTGGCCGGCCCCTTGGGCAGGATGGCGAGATAGGCCATTTCCGGCAACGTCAGGTCGGCCACGTCCTTGTCGAAATAGGCGCGCGCTGCCGCCTGAACGCCATAGGCGTTGCGCCCGAGAAATATCTGGTTGAGGTAGAGTTCCAGTATCTGCTGCTTCGACAGCACCCGTTCGATGCGATAGGCGAGGATGATCTCCTTCACCTTGCGCGTGGGCGAATATTCGTCGCCGATCAGGAGGTTCTTCGCCACCTGCTGCGTGATGGTGGACCCGCCCCGCGCGCGCTGGCCGGAACCCAGCTTGCTCGCATAATCGATCACCGCGCCCGCGAAACCGGGGATATCGATGCCGTGATGCTCGAAGAAGGTTTTGTCCTCAGCCGCCAGATAGGCGCGGATCAGCAGCGGCGGATAATCGCTATATTGCAATTGCACCCGCCGTTCGCGCGCATAGCTGTGGACCGGCTGGCCGTTGATGTCGCGCACGATGGTGGGCAGCGGCGGCTCATATTCCAGCAATGTCGCCGCATCGGGCAGGCCGCGCGCGAAGATCAGCCAGAACAGGCTGCACGCGAGCAGCACGCCGCCCAGCGCGATCGCGCCCCAGCGGACGAGCCGCCGGCTCCACAAGCGGCGCATAAAGGCGGCCACGCCCCCCGCGTCGCGACGCAGGCGATAGGCGATCTGCCGTTCGGGAGAATGGGGGCTGGCCTCTTCCATGCGGGAAGAGGCTCTAAAGTCAAAAAACGCGAAGCGCCAGTATCATTGCCAGATACCGGGTCCCGCACCGGTCCAACCAACGCGGTTCCGGCGCATTCAACCGCCGGGCTGGCCGCCCAGTCCCGCCAGCTTGCGGGCGAAATGCACCTCGATCGCCCTCGCGACGCCGCGCGCGATCCTGTCCTGCCCCTCTTTCGAGGTGAGGAAGGCCGCGTCGGCCACATTGCTGATATAGCCGGTCTCGAACAGCACCGACGGAATGTCGGGCGCCTTGAGCACCATCAGCGAGGCGAACCGGTGATAGGCACCGCGAAAGGGTACATAGGGCGACGCCTCCCGCTGGAGGAGGCGGGCGAAATCGGCGGAGATGTTCATCGATTCCCGCTGGGTCAGGTCGATCAGGATCGACGACACGTCGCCCGACTGGCCGCCCAGATTGACGCCGTTGATGATATCCGCCTTGTTTTCTCGCGCCGCCAGCCGGGCGGCCTCCCGGTCGGACGCGGTTTCGGACAGGGTGTAGACGGTCGCGCCCCGCGCCTCTTCATTTTCCGCGGCATCGGCGTGGACGGAAATGAACAGATCGGCATTCAGCTTGCGCGCGATGCCATAACGTTCCTGTAGCACCAGGAACCGGTCGTCGTCGCGCGTCAGCGCCACGCGCACCCGGCCGGTCTTCAGCAACTGGTCCCTGATGCCGCGAGCGATGGCCAGCGTCACGTCCTTTTCACGCTTGCCGTTTTCCCTGTTCACCGCGCCGGGATCATGGCCGCCGTGCCCCGCATCGATCACCACCAGTGGCCGCGCCCCGTCACGCGGGCCCTGGACGGGCGGCAATGCCACGCCTTTCGCCGCCCGGGGGATGGGCACGGTGATGGAATGGACGCGCCTGGGCGGCGCGGTCATGTTCGCGGGCGCATCGAATGCCGTGCGGCCGCGGCCCACCGCCCTGACGAAACCGCCGTCCGACACACCCTGAAGCGAGAAGCTGAGCGATTTCCCGTCGGGGGCGAAGCGCGGGTTGCTGATGACCGCGGGCGATGACAGGTCGAGCACGACGCGCGCGGTCCCATCGTTCATCTGCCCCTGACGCACCGCGGCGATCGCGCCACCCGATCCGGCAAATCCATTGCCCGTGACATGGGCGCCCGCAATATCGAGGGCAATGCGGCGCGGCCCATCCAGCAGGAAGGACGACGCGCCGACCACCCGGCCGTCGAAGCGCACCACCACCTCGTCCCCCTGAACATCGACGGCGGATATGCCGCCTGCCGTTACGGGCGCGGCTGCGAGAAATGCACTCGCCAGGGCAAGGCCGTGAAGCATGCGCCGCTTGTGCAACGCACTATGGTTGGCCGTCCAGCCAAATTTCATGACGTCCATCCGTCCAGAGCTTTCCTACACTGAACCGGCTGTTAGGCATCATCCCTTTTGACCCGGTAAAATGAGACAGTTAACCGGATGTTGAGCATATAATGGGCATGCCGCATGGGAAGGCGGGCGGCCATGCCCTCCCCTCGATCAGGGCCGGCCGGCAGGTCGCATTTATAATTTCGCGCAGACATTGCCCGATCGGTCATTGGCTGCTACCCGTTCCATTCCTGACAGGTTCGCCTGATTTTCCAGCGCGCCATAGTTCAGGCTTCTATCAGGCATCGGCGGCGCGCATGGCGCCCGGCCGATGCGCCAACAGGTTGACGCTGCATGAGGCAAGTTTTCCATTCCCCGCCAGTCCCGTTTCCGGGCGCTGCGGTGTGGATGGGTCGGACCGGCGGATCGCCCGGCCCTGTCGATGCAGCAGACACGTCCTTCCATGAATCCGGGATCATGCAGGCAAACGCGCGCCTGAAAGCGCGCGCCCTGCGATCCCATCACTATCGCGCGGTGGCCCCCCTGAACGGAGCGGGCAGCCAGCGCCGGAGACTTATACATGACAATGCGTATGCTGATCGATGCGCGCCACCGGGAAGAAACCCGGGTCGCGGTCGTCAAGGGAAACCGGATTGAGGAGTTCGACTTCGAATCGGCCGAGCACAAGCAGCTCAAGGGCAATATCTATCTTGCCAAGGTTACCAGGGTAGAACCCTCGCTTCAGGCGGCCTTTGTCGATTATGGCGGCAATCGTCACGGTTTTCTGGCCTTTTCCGAAATTCATCCCGACTATTACCAGATTCCGCGCGAAGATCGGGAAGCGTTGCTGCGCGAAGAGCGCGCCCATGCCGAGGAAGAAGCCGCGCTGCGCGCGGAGATGGACGAGGATGAGGACGGCGAAGGCGAGGTCGAGGAACTGGAGACCGCCGGTCATCATGACGATGATGAAGGCGCCGAGGATCATGACGCCGACGATCGGGAAGATGGCGACAGCGGCGAGGGCGAAGGCGAGAGCGGCGAAACCGGCGAAACCGGCGCCGACGAGCAGACTGGCGGACGCGGGCGCCGCCGGGGTCGCGGGGGCGACGATGCCGCCGACGAACTGCGCCGCAAGCGCATGGCGCTGCGCCGCCGCTACAAAATCCAGGATGTCATCAAGCGCCGGCAGGTCCTGCTGATCCAGGTGGTGAAGGAGGAGCGCGGCAACAAGGGCGCGGCCCTGACCACCTATCTCAGCCTTGCCGGCCGCTATTGCGTGCTGATGCCCAACACGTCGCATGGCGGCGGCATTTCGCGCAAGATCAGCAACGCCGCGGACCGCAAGCGGCTGAAATCGATCATCGCGGAAATGAACCTGCCTTCGACCATGGGCTGCATCGTCCGCACCGCGGGGCTCCAGCGCACGAAGCCGGAGATCAAGCGCGATTTCGACTATCTGGCGCGGCTGTGGGACGAAATCCGCGAAAACACGCTGCAGGCCGCGGCGCCCGCGCTGATCCACAATGACAGCGACCTCATCAAGCGGGCGATCCGCGATATCTACAACAAGGATATCGAGGAAGTCGTGGTCGAGGGCGAGCATGGCTACAAGGCCGCAAAGGACTTCATGAAGCTGCTGATGCCCAGCCATGCGCGGCGCGTGAAGGGCTATGCCGACCCGGTATCGCTGTTCCAGCGCGCGGGTGTCGAAGATCAGCTGGCCGCCATGTACAATCCGGTCGTCCAGCTGAAATCGGGCGGCTATCTCGTCATCAACCCGACCGAGGCGCTGGTGTCGATCGACATCAACTCCGGCCGGTCGACGCGGGAACATGGCATCGAACAGACCGCCGTGGCGACGAATCTGGAGGCGGCGCGCGAAATCGCCCGCCAGTTGCGGCTGCGCGACATGGCGGGACTGGTTGTCATCGACTTCATCGACATGGAGATGAACAGCAACATCCGCAAGGTCGAGAAGGCGATGAAAGAGGCGTTGAAGGACGACCGCGCCCGTATCCAGGTCGGCCGCATCTCCGGCTTCGGCCTGATGGAAATGAGCCGCCAGCGCCTGCGCACCGGCGTGCTGGAAGCATCGACCCGCCAATGCCCGCATTGCGAGGGGACGGGCCTGGTCCGTACCGCTTCGTCGGCCGGGCTGTCGGCGCTGCGCATGCTGGAGGAAGAAGCGGCGCGCGGTCGCGGCAATGTCGTCACCCTGCGCGCCAGCCAGGAAGCGGCCTTCTACGTCCTCAACAACAAACGGCGCGAGCTGGACGAGATCGAGCAACGCTACGGCGTCAGCATCGTCGTGCTGCCCGACGGCGAGCTTGAGGGCGCGCGCATGTCGGTCGAGCCCAGCGGCCCGCGCCCCGAGCGCGTCGTCACCTACGCCCCGCTGGTTGAAGAAGAGGAAGACGATAGCGTCGACCTGATCGAAGACGAGGAAGAGGAAGAGGAAGAACGGGAATCGTCGCGGGACCGCGAGGCGCGGAGCGATGATCATGAAGGCGGCCGCCGTCGGCGTCGGCGCCGGCGCCGGCGTGGAGGCCAGCGCGAGGATGGAACCGGCGAAGCGTCGGCCGGGGCGGACAGGGCCGAGGAGCATGACCAGGCCCCTGCCGGGGACGATGTTGACGGGAACGAGGCTGGCGAGAACGGGGCTGACGAGGATCAGGCTGGCGAAGACGAGAGCAGCCAGCACGCCGGATCGGCCGAGCAAGGCGTCGACGGGGATGGTGAAGGTGGCCCGCGCCGCCGCAGTCGCCGGGGCCGGCGCGGTGGCCGTGGTCGCCGCGACAACGGTAATGGCGACGAGACGGTCGCCGTCGAAACGGCAATGGTGGAGGACAATGCGGCTCCGGCCGACGCGCCCGCCGGCGATGCACCCACCAGTGATACAGCCGTGGAAGAGGCGCCTGTGACCCAGGAGAGCCCGGCGCCAGCGGAGCCCGAGGCGGACGCCCCAGCGCAGGAAGCATCCAAGACGCGTCGTCGCCCCCGCGCCCGCAAGACGAAGGAAGAGGCCGCGCCCACGCCTGTGGAAACGGCTGAACCCGCCGCGACCGCGGACGCACAGACGCCCGCTGAAACACCGGTGGCCGCGGACGAAACCGCCGTGGAAGCGCCCGCCAAGCCCAGGCGCACCCGCCGGAAGAAAGCGGATATCGATGCGGAAGCGGCAGCCGCCACGGCAACGCCCGCCGATCCCGTGGCAGGCGAAACCAGCGCCGCCGAGGTGGAAGCACCGGCAAAGCCCAGGCGTACGCGCAGGAAGAAAGCCGACGTCGTAGCGGACACCCCCGCCGCGCCGGATACGGCCGCCGCCGATCCCGCGCCCGTGCCGGCCGACACGCCGGTTCAGGCACCGGTTCAGGCCGACACGGCCGAAACCCTTGCCGCCGGGGACGAAACCAGTCCCGCCGAAACCGGCGAAGATACGGGAACGCCGCGTCGTGGCTGGTGGCAGCGCACCTTCGGCCAGTAAGTCCGGCAGATACGCCGTCGCCCGGTTTCCGGGCGGCGGCGGCGCCTGCCCCGATGCTTCACCCATGGTTCAGCCCCGCCATGCCATCACACCCGCGTGATCTGTCCCCTACCGTTTCGCCCCGGCGGCCTATGACTGGTCGGTGGTTTCGCCTGATCGCCGTAGCGCTGGCCTGTTGTGCCCTGCTGATACGGCCGGCATTGGCGCAGCAGATCCTGCGCGACGCCGAAACAGAGGCGTTCATGGCCGACATGGCCGCCCCGCTGGTCGGCGCGGCCGGCATGGACCCGCGCAACATGCAGGTCATGGTTATAAATTCGCCGGAGATCAACGCGTTCGTGGCCGGCGGGCAATATGTCTGGCTCCACAGCGGGCTGATCGCGGCCGCCGACAATGTCAATCAGGTGCAGGGCGTCGTCGCCCATGAACTGGGCCATATCGAGGGCGGCCACATCATTCGGTCGTCCGAAGGTATCAAGGCCGCGACCGGCATCACGCTGCTCAGTCTGGTGCTGGGCGCGGCGGCGATGGCGGCGGGAAGCGCCGAAGGCGGCATGGGTATCATGGCCGCAGGGCAGCAGGCGGCGCTCGGCAAATATCTGGCTTTCTCCCGCGCGCAGGAAAGCTCGGCCGATCTGGCCGGCGCCCGCTATCTGAGCAAGGCGGGGATTTCGGGGCGAGGGAGCCTCGAATTCTTCAAAAAGCTGCAGAATCAGGAATATCGCCTGGCGATCCCGCAGGACGACAGCTACGGCCGCACCCACCCGCTGTCGGGCGAACGCATCGCCGTCCTGCGCGAGGTGTATGAGGTCGATCCGGCGTGGCAGACACCGGTCGATCCGCAATTGGAGGCCCGGTTCGAGCGGATCAAGGCGAAGCTGGTGGGCTTCGTTTCGGAACCCCGGCAAACCCTGATCAAATATCCCGAAACGGACAGGTCGATCCCCGCCCACTATGCCCGCGCTTATGCCTGGCACAAAAGCGCTTATCCGCAAAAAGCCTTGGAAGAAGCCGACGCGTTGCTCGCGGCGATGCCGCACGATCCCTATTTCCTGGAACTCAAGGGCCAGATATTGCTGGAAAGCGGCCGCCCCGCAGCGGCGATCGCGCCCCTGCGCGAAGCGGTACGCGCAACCAACCAGCCCTTGATTTCCGTACTCCTCGCCCATGCGCTGATCGCGACGGAGAACCCGGCCCATTTTGCCGAAGCCGAATCCGTCCTGCGGACGGCGGTCGGGCGGGACCGGGACAATCCCTTTGCCTGGTATCAGCTCGGCGTCGTGTATGAACAGCGGGGCGACACGCCGCGCGCCGCGCTTGCGACGGCCGAACGCTACGCGTTGATGCGGCAGGACGCGATGGCCCTGCGCAGCGCCGACGCCGCGATGCAGGGATTGCCGACGGGAACCGCCGATTATCTGCGAGCGCAGGATATCGCGATGACCGCCCGCGCAAGCCTTGAACAACAGCGTAAGAAAAGATGAACCGCCTGCCCCGCAGCACCGTCAGCGGCGATCCGGGCCGTCCCGGCTTTCGCGCCGCCCTTTCCAACAGGATGATCCAGATGACGCTTGGCGCCCTTGCCTTCCTCACCGCCGCCGCCGGCACCGCCCTGGCCGTTCAGGGGCCCGCCACCGTCGACGCGGCCGACAGGGCGGCCATCGAGAAGATCGTCCATGATTATATATTGGACCATCCCGAAATCATTCCCCAGGCGGTCGAGAAGCTTCAGGCCAAACGGATATCGGGTGTCATCGACGCCAATCGCGGCGCGATCGAAAAACCCTATGCCGGCGCGTGGGAAGGCGCGGCCCAGGGCGATGTGACCGTGGTGGAGTTTTTCGATTATGCCTGTGGCTATTGCCGGGCGGCCATGCCCGACCTCGCCCGGCTGGTGGAGGAGGACAAGGGGGTGAAGATCGTCTATCGCGAACTGCCCATCCTGTCCGACGAAAGCGCCGATGCGGCCAAGGTCTCGCTGCTGGCCGCCGAGCGGGGAAGCTATATGCCCTTCCACCGCGCCCTCTACGGCGCCGGGCGCGTGACCCGCGAGAGCATTGTGGCCGCCGCCGCCAAGGTGGGAATCGACGGCAAGGCGGCCCAGGTCGCCATGGCCAGCACCCGCTATGATTCGGAACTGCAATCCAACACCGCGCTCGCGCAGAAACTACAGGCATCGGGCACGCCGACCTTCGTGATCGGCGACCAGCTGCTGAACGGCGCGGTCGGTTATCAGGCGCTCAAGGAAGCGGTCGCGGCCGCGCGGGCCAGATAGAAGCGGCGCGCGCGCCACACCTGTTTTCATCCTGCCCGCATTCACCGGAACCGGGCGCCATGGGACGCCCGCCCATTGACTTCCCGGCCCCCCTTGCCTATCGGACGCCCCCTGACACGCGGCTGCCGCGTAAGCGGTCGTTTTTGCCGCGCCTGATTCTTTTAGTTTGCATTTGAGGAATGAACGATGAAGCGCACCTTTCAGCCGAGCAATCTGGTTCGGAAGCGCCGTCACGGTTTCCGCGCCCGCATGGCGACCCCCGGCGGCCGCAACGTGATTCGCGCCCGCCGCGCGCGCGGCCGCAAGAGCCTGAGCGCCTGACCCTCACGCCGCCGGCGTCCATGCCTGCCATCATGCGCAGGCGCGCGGATTTCCTGGCGGCCAATCGCGGGCGGCGCGCACCCATGCCGGGCTTTGTCCTGCTCGTGCGTCCCCGCGACGATGGCGATCCGGCGATGCGGTACGGCATCACGGTCACGAAGAAGATTGGCGGCGCTGTCGTCCGAAACCGGATGAAGCGCCGTTTTCGCGTGCTCG
>JBFWMJ010000062.1:0-16470 GCA_050251675.1 Sphingobium sp. | reverse complement strand
CTGAGCCTCAAATGGGACGGGAGGCTGAAATGAGGGAAGTCGCGTGCTATCTATCGGCTGTACGTAAAGCCGGTCCCGCAAATCCTGTTGCTATAAGACGTCGCATGCAGCTTCATCTCGTTGCCATGCTCAGCGCCGCCGTCCATCGCGGCGTGCGGTTCGGATGGTGACGGACATGACACACTCTCCCCGCTCGCTTAAGGCGCGGGCCTATCGCACGATCTGGCGCTGGCATTTCTATGCCGGGCTGTTCGTCATCCCCTTTGTCCTGCTGCTTGCCGTGACGGGTGCCGCCTATCTGTTCAAGCCGCAGGTCGAGCGATGGGAGGAACGCGCCTTTCAGGGCCTGCCGGTTGCGGGCGCCGTCGCGCCGCAGCGTCAGGTGGACGCCGCGCTGACCGCGTTTCCAGGCGCGCGGTTCAACAGCTACCGTCTGCCCGAACGCACCGGCGACGCGGCGATGGTCCATCTCGCCATGCCCGACGGACGCTCGATGCGCGACGTGTTCGTCGCGCCGCGCGGCGAAGTGCTCGGCAGCATCGACCCGGATATGCGCGTGATGGCATGGGTCCGGAGCATTCACGGGCAATTGCTGCTCGGCAAGCGGGGAAGCTGGCTGGTCGAACTGGCCGCGAGCTGGGCGATCGTGCTGGTGCTGTCCGGTCTCTATCTCTGGTGGCCGCGAGGGCGCGGCTTTGCAGGCGTCGTCTGGCCGCGCTTCAAGGGGGGAAGGCGTATCGTCTGGCGCGACTTTCACGCCGTAACCGGCTTCTGGATTTCCGGGCTGGTGCTGGTGCTGCTCGTCACCGGCCTGCCCTGGGCCGGGCTATGGGGCAGCGCATTCAAGGCCGCCCGTACCGAAATGGGCTGGGTCAACGGTCCGCAGACATGGACGCTGGGCGGTGAAGCGCCGTCGTCCGGCGGCAGCGACATGCATGCCGCGCACGATCATGCCGCGATGATGCAGGCGATGCCGGTGCCGGCCCCGCCTGTCCCGGCTGTCGGGATTGACGATATCGTCGCCAGGGCGATGCTGGAAAGGCTGGCCTTCCCGGTCATTGTCACGCCGCCCGGCGCGCCGGGACAATTCGGCGCCCCCGGCGTGATGGCATGGACGGTCCGATCCGACGCGCAGAACCGACCGCTGCAAATGCGCATCACCTATGACAGGGCGACAGGGCGCGAGACCGCGCGTGAAGGCTTTGCCGACGGGCACGTTGCCGATCGCATCGTCGGCTACGGCGTTGCCTGGCACGAAGGGCAACTGTTCGGCTGGATGAACCAGCTTGTCGGCGTCCTCACCGCGATCGGCCTGATCGTCATGGCGGTCAGCGGCTTCGTACTCTGGCGCCGCCGCAAGCCTGACAATGCCCTTGGCGCGCCGCCGTCCGCGAAGGTTCCCGCGCGCATGGGCGGGGTCGTCGTGATCCTGCTGCTGCTCGCGGCCCTGCTGCCGCTGCTGGCGATTTCGCTCGTGCTGCTCTGGTTGTTCGAGCGGCTGGCACTGCCCCATCTGCCTCGTGTCGCGCAATGGCTGGGTGTGAGCGGCCGTGCCCGGATCGCATAAGCCATCCGGTGGCGGGGGGGCTGGCAAGCGCGGCGCCAGTCCTTGAGACGGCCGCGGGTACACAAGCGTTCGCCGTGGTCACGATAGGCTGACCGAACCTGAAATCGAAAGACCGACCCAGGACCGATTTTGTCAAAGGCCCGACAGATTGACCGATAATTGCAACCCCACCACGCGCCCCCGGTCGATGATCCGCTGCGTTGTGCCCGGTGAGGTTGGAGCGTTGCCTGCAAAGCTCGCGGTCCGCTTGTCGAACAGGTTGTTCATGAGCAGGGCCAGCGACCAACTGCCGTTCCCGGCGCCGAGCGACGCGCGCAGACCTGCCTTCGCATAGGCGGGCTGGGCGGTGATCTCCTCCGGCAGGGTCTGGAGATAATATTTCGACCGGAAGGAAATGGTGGCTTCAAAGCCCATGATCAACCGGTGGGACAGCGCCGTTTTATAGTCGGCCGTCACGCTGCCGCTCCATCGCGGCGCATTGGAACGCCTGCGTCCTGCCAGATTGGTTTGCGGACAAATCTCGCCGATCGCGATCTGATAGGAACTGCATGGTGCGTCGGGGTAATCGCGATAGCGCGCGTCCAGATAGGCCAGATTGCCCAGGATGCGGAAATTCCCGTCCAACGCCGCATTCCATTCCAATTCCACCCCCTGCGCGCGTGACCTGGCGACATTGCCGATGAAAGGGATCGCCAGACCTGCGCCGGTGAACAGGTTGCCGGCCTCCTGCAACCCGGCATAATCGGTGCGAAACACGGTGAGATTGGTGGTCAGCCGCCGGTCGAACCAACTGGCCTTGATCCCGAACTCGTAGTTGTCGGCCTGCTCTGGGCCGAATGTCTCCAGCCCGATCAGGAGGTTGAATCCGCCTGCCTTGAACCCGTGGACATAGGTGAGATAGGCCATGATGTCCGGGGTTATGCGATAGGAGAGGGTGGCGGATGGCATCCACCCGTCGTCCGATCGCCGATTGACGGGATAGGGACCAAGGGGCAGGCCCAGCAGTTGCGCGAGTGCCGTCTGTCCCGCCAGCGGGGCAGCAACGACCTGACCGATGGGCGGTGCGGTGCCCCATGGGAAGGGGGCGATGGTGCCGTAGAACGCCTGCCGCTTCACCTGCTTTACGATACGGGAATAGCGCAGGCCGGTCGCCGCCGTCAGGCCTGACGCGAATGCATAGGACATGGTCGCGAAGGTCGATAAGGTCCGCGCCGTCTGCCGCGAATCGACCGCCGCGACGATCAGGTCGTCGGGCTGGAAGCTGGCTGGTATCTGCGCGCCGAAACGGTCCTGAAAGAAGCCGGTGCGCGAATAGCCCATTGTCTGGCCCCGCTCGAAATAGCTGCCCAGCATATAGGTGATCGGTCCGTCTCCTTGGGACTGTACTCGCATTTCATGGCTGAACTTGCGGTATCGTTCCGCGACGCGCGACGGGATCAGCGCCGATACGCGCAGCGGGCTGTCGATGGGGGCGTTGATATTGTCAATGAGGACCCCGGCCCGTTGATCCTGATAGGAGGATGTCATCACCAGCGAAACCAGGCCAAGATCGACCGTCGTCGTCGCGGCCCCTTCATAGAGGTCGAGCCAGAAGCGGTCGAGGAAGCCGGTGGCCACGCGCCCGTCCAATCGGTCGTCTATCGTGCCCAGCGTGGCTAGCGCGCGCGCGCACTGGCCCGTCGGGGGCAGGTCGACCGGGGGACAGCCCACGATTTCCAGGCTATTGTCGCCACTGTTGCGCATATGGGCATAGTCAAACCGCCCGTCGATCGTCACATCGCCGCGCACGAACCGCGCGGACAGGCGGGCTTGCTCCGTTTCGCGGGTGCCCTGCCGGTTCAGCCGGACATTATGGGCGATGGCATCCGCCCGGCTCAGCCGGCCCGCGATTCGCATCGCCAGATTGGAGGTGATGGGCAGGTCGGCACCGGCTTCCCGGCTTGACTCGCCGCTAGCGGGAGCGTGATAGAGAGCGATGTTCACGCCGAAGCCGGGGCGTGGCTTGCGGCTGGTGATGTTGAGCGCGCCGGCGATGGCATTCGCGCCGAAGAAGGTGGTCTGCGGGCCTTTGAGGATTTCCACCCGCTCCACGTCGAACAGGGCGATGCGGCTGGATCGGGCGCGGGGACGGTAGACGCCGTCCATGAACGTCGCCACCGACTGCTCGAAGCCCGGATTATAGCCCGAGCTTGCGCCCCGGATCGCGATCTGGTCTCCCCCGGCGGCGGGGCGGATGACCACCAGCGCTTGCCGCTCGCTAAGCGCCGCCAGCGTGGACAGTCCCTGCTCGACGATAAGGTCCCCCGGCACGACGCCGAACGAAATGGGAACAGTCTGCGCATTTTCCGACCGCCTCTGCGCCGTCACGACGATGTCGCCGGTCCCCGGAATGGCGGCCGGGCGCTGTGGGGGCGCCACCGGCAGTCGTCTGGGATGCCGGAGCATGGGCACCGGGCGTCGGCGGCTGATATAATAGGCGCCGGAGCGGGACCGGGTCGCCTTGAGCGGCGTGCCATCCAGCATCGCGTCCAGCGCATTGCCGACGCTGCGTGCGCCGCGGACAGGCCGGGTGACGATGCCTTCCAGCGTGGAGCTGGGGGCGATCACATTGGCGCCCGATTGTACCGCGAAGCGCCGCAGCGCCTCCTCCGCGGGCAGAGCGGGCAGATCGAATGCGCGCGTCTGCGCTATCGCGGGGACGCACGCGATCACTGTTGCGATACCCGTTACAAGCCCTTTGGTCAGGCCCGGCATTAATCCTCTCGCTGCCGAATGCACCGCCCTGACGGGCCAATCTGCTTCGGCCTTTGCTTGTTGTTCCCGTCATCTGGGGATCAGTTTCAATCCATCATTTTCCTGCCGGACCGCAAGGTTGAAAGCCTCCTCCACGGTGCGCGCAAAGCCGGCCGGATCGTCCGACGCAAAGACGCCGCTGATCTTGAGCCGCAGGATCGCCGGATCGTCCGCGCGCACCGGCGTCCCGCCATAGCGGCCGAACTGCGCAAGCGCGTCGGAGAGAGGTACCTCGCGAAAGGCGAGCTTGCGCTGCTGCCACAACAGCGCGTCGTCGATATCGGCAGGCTCCAGCGTCGATAGTTCCGGTCGGCCGGCGCGTGGCAGCAGTGCCTGCATGTTCGGACCCAGCCGCATGCTGTCGCCATCGCTATCGGCGATGCTGGCGTCGCCCACCAGCATGACCACCCTGTAGGGACGGTCACGAATATTCTCGATCAGGAAACGGCCCGCCGGCGCGGTCAGGGTGATGCCCTTCGCCGAGACAATGACCGGCCGATCCTGCTCGAACGCGGCATCGAACAGCACTTCGCCGCTAACCAGCGTGACGGCACGGTTCGATCGTCCGAACAGCAGTTGCACCTCCGAATCCGTGTTCATACGGATCGCTGAACCATCGGGCAGCGAGACCGAGCGGATCTCGCCGACCCCCGAGCGGAAGGTCGCGGCATAGGCCTGTTCGCCGCGCAGCAGGAAGAAGGACGCGCCGGTCGCCACCGCACTGGTCGCAGCCGCCGCCATGAACAGCCTGCGTGTCAGTCGTGATGGACGATAGCCGGTATGGTCGCCAGCGCGTTCGGACGGCTGCGCGGGTCCGTCCGTCAGGAAATCGTCGGGATCAAAGGCGGGCCCAAGCGCCCGCGTCCGGTCGGCATGAACCTGCACCGCCTGCGCACGGACATAGGCGCCCAGATGCCGGTCGTCCGCCGCAATCCAGTCGTCTAAAGCGGCCTGCTCCGCTGCGCCCAGCCCATCGCTGGACCGGACGACCCAGTCGAAAGCGACTGCGTCGATGGAGTTATGCGTCGCCACGTTCATCTTAACCGCTGCGTTTCCTGATAGGGTCGCACCAGTAGATGCGTGGTTCAAGCGATTTCCGCCCAGCCTGTCGCAGCCAGCGGGAAAAATATTCGGCCCGTGCGGGCGGATTTGCAGGCGGCCGCCATCTCTACCCCTGAAACAACAATGGGATGGGAGGGATTGGCATGAAGCGTCATGTCCATGCGCGGGCGATATTGAGGCGCCCGAGGTGGAGCGTCGTGATGATGGGGGCGACCGCACTGGCCCTGTTTCCGCCGGCCATTGCGCAGGATCGGACCCCGCCCGTCAATCCGGTCCTGACGAAATTCCACGCGCAGTTCAACTCCCCCAAACTGGTGAAGGTTGCGCCCAACGTCACGACCGCCTTCGCCTATTCCTATTCCAATTTCAGTTTCATCGAGGGCAAGACCGGACTCATCGTCATCGATACCGGCTGGTTCCAATATGGCATGGAAAATGCCTTGCGCGACCTGCGTAAGGTGACGAAGAAGCCGGTTGTCGCCATCCTCTATACCCATCCGCATCAGGACCATATGAGTGGCGCCAGACTGGCGCTCGCGCAGGCGAAGGGCGACATCCCGATCATCGGCCCCAGCCATTTCGACCGGCAGGGCCAGGCGGACAATTCCGCCCTCAACCGTGAGGTGCAGAAGCGCGGCATCGCGCAGATGGGCCTGCTGCTGCCCAGCGTCGGCCAGAAGATCGCCGGGTCGGGTGTCGGCCCCGCGCAGGTCATGGGCGCGCGAGGCGAAGTCATGCCGAACCGGCTGATCGACCGGGACGAGGATGTGGAGATTGACGGCGTCCGTCTGACGTTATTGCGGACCGGCGGCGATCTGCCCGAAACCATGCTGATCTATATGCCCGACACAGGCGTGCTCTTCTGTTCCGATGTGGTGGGCGGCATCTTTCCCTATCATGAAACGCCCCGTTTCGAAATCGCGCGCGAACCGCGCGACTTCGTCACCACGCTCGACATGGCGCTGCGGCTGAACCCGGAAAAGGTCATTCCCGGTCATGGCCGCCTGCTGCTGGACAAGGCCGATGCCCGCCATGTCATGACCGTCAACCGCGACGTCATCCAATTCATGATCGACCAGATCGACCGCATGGTGAATGACGGCATGAGCGCCGAGCAGATCGTGCATGAACTGAAGCTGCCGGATGCGCTCGCACAGGATCCCGACCTTCAGCCCTATTATCACCGCGTCGACTGGATGACGCGGGCGATGATTGTGAAGCGGGTGGGTTTTTTCACCGAACTGACCGACCTGATCCGGCTGGATGGGATAGAGGAGAACAGGCGGTTCCTGACCCTGATCGGTAAGGACAGGATGCTTGCGACGGCCCGTGAGGCGGCTGCCGGCGATCCGCGTTGGGCGGCGCGGCTCGCGACGATGGTCTTGGCGGTCGATCGCGAGGATGCCGGCGCGCGGGCCATCCGGCAGCAGGCCTACCGGACCATCGCCGAAACCACCGACAGCGTGAACGAGCGCAACTATCTGCTGACCGCCATCGCGACCGAGCAGGGCGAGATCGACTGGGGGCAGGTGCTGGGCGGGACGCAGGCGATGGTCGCCCCGATGCTGGCTTCCTCCACCATCATCGCGCAGTTGCCCGCGCGCATCCTGCCCGACAGGGCAAAGGGCGCGAACAGCCGCTTCACGCTGGCGGTCGCGAACGAGCCTGCCCTATACCGTTTTCTGCTGCGCAATGCCGTGCTTGTGCCCGTGCAGGAGGACGGGCCGACCGATTTCGGCCTGGTTGTGACACGCGACACGCTGAACCGGTTCTATGCCGGATCGATCAGTTTCGAGGCGATGGTCGCGCAGCCGCAGACCAGCCTGTCCGGGGGTCGGGACGCCGCGCTGCGCTTCGCCCGGATGGTCGAGGTGTTCGACCGATGATCGGCCCTAATATCCCGCACAGCCATGCCGGGTATCTTTCTTCATGACTGGCGACGAACTTGACGCCTATGCCGTGGTGTTCGGGCCGGGCGGATTCTCTGGGCCGATATCCTGGTATCGGGACTCGTTGATCGATTTCGAGCATGCGCGTGCATATGGCGGAGGCATGATAGGACGGCCGGCAGGCGTTCTGCATGGCGACAGGAAATCTGTCCCAGCCATCTATCCCCGGGGACTGGAAGTGCAGCGACAATATTGCGCCGATGTGCGCATGGAGCATAATCTGCCTGATGCTGGCCACTGGATACGGCAGGAACGCCCCGAAGATGTGACGGCGTTTCGTCTGGATGCTCTCGTCGGTCGACCTGGCCGGAACAGGTAGGAAGGGACGGGTCGAGAAGATCTGCTGGCAGGTCATCCGACCATGGCAAGGGAGCGGCAGGCATGTCCGATCTTCATCGCCAAAGGGCTGTCTGGCTGGCGACGCATATCCTGCCGCACGAGGGCGCGGTGCGGACGATGGTCGGTCGTTGGCGGTTGCCCGCAGGCATAGAGGTCGATGACGTCATCCAGGAAAGCTATGCCAATATCGCCCGGCTCCCATCGGTCGACCAGATCGTTCATCCGCGCAATTATTTCTTCGCCACCGCCCGCACCATCTTCCTGGGGCATGTCCGCCGGGAAAAGCTGGTCTTCATCGATTCACTGGAATCCTTTGATATGATCGCGGACACCAATCTGGCGACGCCTGAGGCCGAAGCGGTGGGGCGGGACGAACTGCGTCGGCTCGCCGGCTGGGTCGCTCAACTCGGCCAGCCGGCGCGAACCGCCTTTATGCTGCGGCATATCGACAATCTGGGCCATGCCGAAATCGGCCGGCGGCTTGGCCTGTCGGAAAATGCGGTGCAGAAGATGCTGGCGAAATCCCTGCAAAAGCTCGCCCTCTTCATCGGCCGCAACGGGAAGCCGGAAGTACCGCCATCCTCTGCTGTCGGCATGGCCAACGCCGATAACGATATCTGAAAGAAATCTTCACGGTCCGGGCGGATTTGCCCGGCTGGCGCATCTTCCTCCCCAGCAGTCGCGACAGACCGGCCGCACCGTAAGAGAGACTGAGGGGAGGAAAGATGACCCATCGCCGCATCGCGCTTCTGTGCGCCACCGCCGTAGCGACCATCACAACAGGCGCCACCGCCACGGCCCAGCAGGACCCGGCCGAACCCGCCGCCAACTCGACCGAGATCATCGTCACCGCTCAGCGCCGCGCGGAAAGTCTGCAGAATGTTCCCGTCTCGGTCGGGGTGGTCGGTGGCGATGTGCTCCAGCAACAGAGCCTCACCAGTCTGGAGGCCGTCAGCAGCCGCCAGACTACCGTGGTCATCCGCCCGGCGCCCGGCGGGGACCAGATTGCGATCCGTGGCACCAGTTCGGGCTTCAACCCTGGCTTCGAGCAGTCTGTCGCGACCTTCGTCGACGGCGTCTATCGCCCGCGCGCGCGCTCCAGCCGGGCCGCCCTGTTCGATGTCGAGCGGGTCGAGATATTGAAGGGGCCGCAGACCACCTATTTCGGTGCCAATGCAATCGCCGGTGCGCTCAACATCACCACGCGCCGGCCAAAGGACGAATTCGGCGCCAATATGCTCGCTTATTATTCGCCCGACCTCGATGAGTATAATCTGGAGGCCGGGCTGGATTTTCCGGTCAGCCATCGCTTTGGCCTGCGTCTGGCCGGTCGGCTGGCTGGAATGGATGCGATCACCCGGAACGGCCGGCTCGACAAGCGCGGCGAGCAGGAGACGCGGCAGTTCAGGATTTCCGGGCGTGGCGACCTGTCCGACGCGATCCGGGTCGACGCGCGATTCGACTATGTGCGCACCCGCCATACCGGCGACGCCGCGCTGGAGATCGTCGACTGCCCGCCCAAGGACCTGCCCGCATCGGGTCAGTGCGCCGCGGCGCTGGCGCAACTGGGCAGCTTCGACAACCGGCTCGACCGCTATAATGCGACCGGCTTCATGGATCGCTTCTACCTCGACCTCTATGAGGGGATGGTCAGCACGACGATCGACCTTGGTGGCCCGGAACTGGTGGCGACAAGCGCCTATCAGCATCAGAAGGCTGGCATTACGATCGACAATATCAACATGCCGATCAACAGTCCGCTGGGCGTTTCCGCGCTGATCCCGTCGCAGGTGAACGAGAATTTCAGCCAGTTCAGCCAGGAGGTCCGGCTCCAGTCGTCGGGTTCCGGCCCGTTCAACTATATGATCGGCGGCTATTATGAGCGCAGCCGGACCAAGGTGTTTTCCGGCACCGGCTATTTCCAGGCGCGCTTCGGCGCGCTGGTCCCGGCCTATTTCTCGCCCGACGACCTGATCGTCCAGATCACCCGCACCAATCAACTGAGCAAAACCTGGTCGGGCTTTGCTACCGCTTCCTATGACGTCACGCCCGAACTCAAGGCATCGGTGGGCCTGCGCTATTCTTCGGTCACGAAGGATGCGGTGCGCGATGCGGTCTATGGCACGCTGGAGCCCTTTGCGCCGGGCGCCACGCCCGATCTGTCGCGCGGCTTCACGCCAGGCCCGGCGGCCGGGCAGGCGGCGCTGGCCGGCCTGCTGGGCATTTCGCTCAGCCCCTATCCGATCAGCCATCGCAAGGACAGCGAGTGGATGCCCTCGGCCAATATCTCCTACAAGATCACGCCCGACATCATGACCTATGCGTCCTATGTCCACGCCTTCAAAGCGGGCGGTTACAATCTGCAGGTGGGACTCGACACATTCGGGCCGGAGAAGGCGGACAGCTATGAACTGGGGATCAAGGCGGCCTGGTTCGACCGGCGCCTGACCACGAACCTGACCTTCTTCCTTACCGATTATGGCAATCTTCAGGAGGCCGGCAATCTCTTTACCTCGACCGGCGTGCCGATCCCCTTCGTCGGCAATGTCGCGGCTTCGCGCGCCAAGGGGGTCGAACTGGAGGTCAATGCCGCTATCGCCGACGGCTTCACCATGCGCGGCAGTCTGGGCTATCTTCAGTCGAAATATCGCGACTATCCCAACGCACCGTGCAGCCCCTATCAGACGGCGCTGGGCATGACCTGTCCGCAACCCAACATGGCTGGCGCAACCCGGTTCAACTCACCCAGGTGGAGCGGCAATGTCGCCGCCGATTATCGCACCGCCCTGTCCTCCGATCTGGATATGACGCTGGGCGCCTCGCTCTATTTCCGGTCGAAATATTTCCTCCAGACCATTCCAGAGGACATCACCGCGCAATCGGGCTTCGCAAAGGTGGACCTGCGCGCATCGGTCGGCAGCTCGGAACGGGGGTGGAATCTCGCGATCATCGCAAAGAACGTCTTCAATCGCCTGACCGCGACCTTCGCCGGTCATGCGCCGACCGCGCCGGGTACGACGCAATGGATCGCCGATCGCGGGCGGTCGGTGGGACTGCAACTGACGATGAACTTCGGGTCGAGCCGTTGACCGTGGCGACTATGCGCAAGAGGCGGCGGTGGCTTTACCTCGCGATGCTGCTGGCGCCGCCGCCCGCGTTCGCCTCCGTCTATGACGGCGATCCGGTTGAGATCGTCACGATGGACAATGGCGCGCGGGTCAATGCGAAGATGGCCCGCCATGTCTTCATGCTCAGCGACCCGCGGATCGTGCGCGTCAACGACAAGGTCT
This sequence comes from Sphingobium sp., assembly GCA_050251675.1. GTDB lineage: Bacteria > Pseudomonadota > Alphaproteobacteria > Sphingomonadales > Sphingomonadaceae > Sphingobium. Next base: position 5,470 of record JBFWMJ010000062.1, on the reverse strand, counting down.
GGTCGATCACCAGCTATGCGCTGGCCAACTGCACCTTCGTCGAGACGCAGGAGGGGATTGTCGTCTTTGACACCGGCAGCAATGTTGGTCAGGGCCGCTATTTCCTGTCGCAGATCCGCGCGATCACGCAAAAGCCGATCATCGCGATCATCTATTCGCACGCCCATTATATGCACGGCACATCGGCCATGATCGAGGAGAGCGCAAAGCCGCCGCTCGTCATCGCCCATCCTGACCTTGCCGCGTCCAGCTTCCTCGACGTCGCGCTGGAGCGGTCGCGCTGGCGGCGCGGCAATCTCCAGTTCGGTGCCTATCTGCCCGAACGGGGAGCGGACGCTCGCGCCACTACACCCGAGCCCGCCTTCGCCGATCCGGCATCGCGCAAGTCAGGCTTCGTCCCCGTCAGCCGGCCGGTGCAGGATGGCGAGACGTTGGAGCTTGGGGGCCTGACCTTCCGTTTCCTCTGGACCGTGGCGGACACGAAGGACAGCCTGTCGGTCTGGATACCGGAATTGCAGACGGTCCTGACCAACAGCGTCGCCGCCATATATTATCCCCTCTACACGCTGCGGGGTGAGGTCTATCGCAACCCGGAGGAGATCATCGCCGGCTATGATCGGCTGCGAGCGCTGCGTCCCGCTTACTACGCGCCGGTCCATGGCTCGCCGCTGATCGGCCGGGAGGAGGTCGATCGGGTCCTGACGCTGCATCGCGACGCCTATGCCTTCACCTACAACCAGGCGATCCGGGCCATCAATCTGGGCTGGACGCCCGACCAGATGGTCGATCGCATCCGCCTGCCTCACCGGTTCCGCAAGGAGCCGTCGCTCGCCGAAGTCTATTCCGAATTCCCCTATGCGCTACGCGGCATTTATCGCGGGCTGGTCGGCTGGTTCGATGAGGATACGGCGCAGCTCAACCCGCCGTCCCGCAGGCGGCTGGGCGAGGCGATCGTCAGTGGCTTCGGCGGGATCGACGCGCTGCTCAGGGCGTCGGCCGTTGCGCTTGCCGGGCGGCAATATGCGTTAGCGGCCACGCTGGCGGGCTATGCCGTGGACGCGCAACCCGATAATCGGACCGCGAGGCAAGCCAGGGCCAACGCCCTTCGGCAGCTGGCCACCGTGTCGAAGGGCATGCAGTCGCATAATTTCTATCTGACCGAGGCATTGGCGCTGGAAGGCCGGGTCGACCGTTTCGCCCTGCCGGCTGCGCCTGCCTTCCCGCGCGCGACCGCCGCACAGTTCGCACGCCTCCCGCCCGAGCAACTGGTGCGCACGCTGGAAAGCCGGATCGATCCGCAACGATCCAGCGCTGTGTTCACGACCTATGTGATCGATCTGGGTGAAACAGGGCTGCAGTTCGACGTCGCCGTCCGAGACGGGGTGGCGCAGGTGTCTCCGCATGACGAGGGCATATCGGGCACTCCTATCCGTCTTTCGCGCGCGGAACTCGCCAGTCTGCTGGTGAGCGAACAGGGCGCCAACCGCTGCACCGCATCGACCGGCCTGTGTCGATTCAGGCATATGTTCGGTCTCTGAACCCGGTCATGATGCCCGCACCAAAAACTAAAGTGGAGAGGAAAGATGTCGATATGCAAGGATGACCGGTCGATGATCCAGCGGCTGACCCGCACCATCCTGCCGGTGGGCGCCATGCTGTGCGGATGGAACGTGGCAGCGGCGCAGGTCGACATCGCGAAGCCCGGCGTCAATCCCGAACTGGCTTCCTATCAGGCGCATCTGGACAAGGTGTCGGGGCTCAACCGCACCGGGCAGAAAACCTATACGGCCGTGGGGTTCGGCGGCAATATCAACTTCATCCGCGGCAAGGGTGGCGTCATCCTGATCAACACGGGAAGTTCGACAGCCCTGTCCGCGCAGGCGCTTGCCCTGTTTCGCAAGGTCTCGCAGGACCCGATCGTCGCCGTCATCTACACCCATGGTTATAGCGACCATACCGGCGGCATCCGCGCCTTCGTGCCGGAGGGGCGGGAAGCCTCCGTCGACATCTATGCCAATGCCAGCTGGAAGGGCCTCGCCACCCAGACACGCAGCCCGATGCAGGAGGAGATCGTGTTGCGCGCCTCCGCCCAGCTGGGATGGTATCTGCCCTATGGGGCGGAGGGGGCGATCGGCGACGCGCTGTCGCGCTACTCCGACCGGAAGCTGGCGGGTGTGGGCTATCTGCCCCCCACCCGTGAAATCCACGCGCCGACCAGCGTGGAGATTGCCGGGGTCACGCTTCAGTTGATTCCGGCCCCGCATGATACGGATGACGGGCTGATCGTCTGGATGCCGGATGAGAAAATCCTGTTCGCCGGCGACGTGCTGATGCCCGGCCGCGAACTGCCGGCGTTGCAGACCCCGCGCTTCGAGCCGCGCCGCGATCCGCAACTCTGGGTCGATACCATGGGATTGGCGGCCTCCTTCGACGCCGAGCATCTCGTCAGGGCGTATTCGGAGACGATCGACGGGCACAACAATGTCCGGCAGGAACTGCTGTGGCAGCAGAGGATCGGTCAATATCTGATCGACCATATCTATCGTGAGATACTGGAAGGCCGCCCGGCGGACCGGATCGCGGCGGAATTCACCCTTCCCGACGCGCTGCTGGAGGGGCGCCCCTATAAGGAATATTATCACCGCCTGTCCTGGATCGTGCGTAGCATCGTTTCCCGCCATTTCGGCTGGTATTCGGGCGACGTGCTCGATCTGGTCCGCCTGTCTCCGACCGACCGCGCGGGCCGGATGGCCGACGCGATGGGCGGGATCGACGCGGTGCTGCGCCGTGCGGGTGAGGCCTATGCGGACGGCGATTATCGCTGGGCGCTGGAACTGGCGACCACAATGCTGACGATCCGGCCGGACGACGTAACGAGCCGCGATATCCGCGTACAGAGTTTGCGCGCGCTGGCCTTCGCGTCGGTGAGCGCGAACGAACGCAATTATCTACTGACGGCGGTGGCGTTGGAGACAGGCAAGCTGGATCGCACCGCGCTGCTCCGCGCGTTCCGGGGCAAGGCGCCCAGCGACGTCGCGCTGCAACGGCCCCCGATCCAACTCATCAACGCGCTGGGCCCGCGCATCCGGCCAGTTGCGCCCGGCGCGGCGGCCCAGCCGCTGTCGGTTCGCTTTACGATCACCGACCGTCAGGCGCAGGAGGACATAACGATCCAGAGCGGCGTCATGCTGCGTGGCTTGCTACCCGGCAAGGCACAGCCCGACCTCGTCCTGACGCTCAGCTATGACAGCCTGATTCGGGGTATCGAAGGCATGACCTCCTTCGACGAACTCAAACAGGCCGGTAAGATCGAGAGCCACGGTGATCTACGCGACTGGAATCGGTTCGTGAGCGCATTTGACTTTTAGAGTTCCCTAATAGGGGCAATCGTCCGACTTCAGTCGGATAAATGCGAATTTGATGAACTGACTGCCCCGACCGGTATTGAAGGACGATGCCGGTCGAACCTGGCACTAGATCGTGCCCCGTGCTTCGACAGCGCGCACGACCGTCAGCACCAGCGCCGGGTGATCGCCGAGACGGGCAGGGCGCCGATAGCCGGACAGGACATCGCTGCCACTGCCGCCCGTTACTTTCGATCGATCTTCGGGTCGACGCCGTCCCGCAGCAGTTTGCGCGCCTTTTCGCATGCTTCCCTCGCCTCGGTGATCAACAGGTCGGGATAGGTGCCGAACGTCAGCCTGTGTTCTTCGCCACCAACCGATATGTGAGTCGCCAGGCGCGCGTGCCCGAGGGCAGGACATGGAGATACAGTCCGTGGGTGGCGGCCAGCTTACGGGGCTTCTCGGGGCCCGTGGCGTTCCGGCAGCGCACATCCGTCAGCAAATGATGCCCCCCGCTGTGCCCCTGAAGTAGGGGCGCTGCGGCGTTCTTCAGTGATACCGCGTGAGACGATAACTGTAGAAAAAGCTAAGGATTTTCAATATTCTGGCTCTTGCTGATTTCGCCAGAGAGAAGGCAGTGGCTCCCCGAGTAGGATTCGAACCTACGGCCATTCGATTAACAGTCGAATGCTCTACCGCTGAGCTATCGGGGAGCAGCCCGGCTTCCGTCGGGCAGGCCGCGCCTATAGCAGCGGCCTTTGCGCAATGGCAAGTCCTGTCAGGCGATAAATTGTTCGGCGGCGATCCGGTCGTCCAGCGTGTGTTCCGGGTCGAACAACAGCGTCAGCGGTGTGGTGCGGTCGATCGCGACCTCGACCTGGGCGATGTCGCGCACTTCGCGCTGATCCGCGACGGCGCTGACGGGCCGTTTTACAGGGTCCAGCACCGTGAAGCGGATCGCGGTGTTTTCAGGCAGGATCGCGCCGCGCCACCGGCGCGGGCGAAAGGGGCTGATCGGCGTCAGCGCGACAAGCCCCGAGCCCAGCGGCAATATCGGGCCCTGCGCCGACAGATTATAGGCGGTGGAGCCCGCCGGCGTCGCCACCAGAACGCCGTCGCACACCAGTTCGGGCAATACGGTGCGTCCGTTCACCTGCACTTCCAGCTTCGCGGTCTGGCGGGTTTCTCGCAGCAGGGAAACCTCATTGATCGCGGGGATGGAAAAACGCTCCCCGTCCACCGTGTCCACCGTCATGCGCAGCGGGTTGACCTTATAGACTTTCGCAGCCTCCAGCCGCTGGTCCAGCCGTTCCAGCCGCCATTCGTTCATCAGGAAACCGACCGTGCCCAGATTCATGCCGAAGACAGGGACGATGCGCCGTCCTTCCAATATGGCATGCAGCGTCTGGAGCATGAAGCCGTCGCCGCCGAGCGCGATGACCATGGTCGCCTGGTCGATCGGCACGAAATCATAGGCAGCCCGCAGCCTGTCAGCCGCCGCTTTGGCCGCCGGTGTCGGGGACGCGACCAGAGCGCGCCGGGGTTCTTCCGTCATCCGGGCCTGCCGGCAATCATGCGGGGGCCGCCATCCGTGGCATGCCGGGCTTTCGGCGGTGTCGCCGCGGCGCGGTGCGGCAGGGCGGTGGCGGAGCGCGGCACGGCGGGACGGCTGGCATGGAAATGCCACGGGTTGCCGGTCCGGCGAGCATGGCCGCCGGTCATGGGTGTCGACGCGGGATGGACCATGGCCATGTCCCACTAGCTAGGCCATGGCCCGCCGTCGCGCAAGCGCCGCGGCAAGTGGTTGCGTCGTCGCGGATAGCCCGGTAACCGGTCGATCTTTACAGGCGCGATGATCGCGCATGAGCAGGGCACGGAGTTGAGCGGCAGGGCCGCAGCGAATATGCAGCGCAGCCTCTTCATCCTGTCCCCGGGCGATCGCGACGGGCTGGGCCGCGCGGCGCAGACGGCGGGGTGGCGGTCGTTCGCCGCCCGACGGCCAGTCGATGCGGCGCAACGCATTCACGGCAGCGACGCGCTGGTGGCGCGGGGCGACCTGCGCGGCGGGGACGAAGCGGCGCGGCTCCAGCCGCGGGTACCGGCGGGGGAGGCGAGCGGGGGTGCGC
>JBFWMJ010000061.1:0-16953 GCA_050251675.1 Sphingobium sp. | reverse complement strand
GGGGCGGCATCTGCTGAAGGATTGCGGGCAGATCGACCTTTACCCGCTGAGCGGCGAGAGCGACATATCCGTCCGGCTGATGAATGCGTTCCGCCGCGCCGGCTGGTTCACGGTGCGGCGGGCCATGGGCGGGCGTTATCTGCTGCACCTCGATGGCCGCGACTTCGCCGCATATTGGGCCGCGCGCCCTGGCCGGTTGCGCAATCAGGTCAAACGCAAGGCCCGCGCCGGGCGGTTCGCCCTGTCGATCGACACCGTTCTGACCGACGATCTGTGGCGCGATTATGAACTGGTGCAGGACCGAAGCTGGAAAAAGCCCGAACCGGGCCTGTCCTTCCTGCGCGCCTTCGCCGCGCGGGAATCGGCGGCCGGCACGTTGCGTCTGGGCTTTGCGCGTGTCGACGGCCGACCGGTCGCGACTCAGCTGTGGACGATCGAACACGACGTCGCCCTCATTCACAAATTGTCGCACGATCAGGCGTTCGACGCAGGATCGCCGGGCACGCTGCTCAGCCATGCGATGTTCGCCCATGCCATCGACGTCGATCACGTCCGGCTGATCGACTATGGCACGGGCGACAACGCCTACAAGACCGAATGGATGGACAAACGGGCGACGCTCTACCGCGTAGACTGCTTCAACCCCCGCATGGCGTCGAGCTGGATTCCAGCCGCGCGAACCGCCATTTCCGCGCTTGTCGGATAGCATCTGACGTTCTAAAGGCGCGCATCATGCGGGCGCACACACCTCAGCCGGTCGACCGGCCAGATGATATCGCTGACCGGATGCGCGCCCTTTTGCGCGACGTTCTGGCCATTCCCCAGACGCGGGTCGACGCTTTCGACGCCGATACCCCGCTGTTCGGAGCGCTGCCGGAACTGGATTCCATGGCGGTCGCCACCCTGCTGACGGAAATGGAGGACCGGTTCGACATCCTGATCGACGATGAGGATATTGACGGCGACACATTTGAAACCTTCGGCACGCTCGTGACGTTCGCGCGCGCCAAGACGGACGCCTGAAAAAAACAGGCGTCCATCCCACCGGCTATTCCATCAGCGCCGCTATTGCGCGGCAAGCGCCTCGAAATCGGCTTCGGCCAGAAACCGTTCGGCATCCAGCGCGGCCATGCAGCCCATGCCGGCGGCCGTCACCGCCTGACGATAGATTTTATCCGTGACATCACCCGCGGCGAACACGCCGGGGACCACCGTGCGCGTCGTGCCCTTTTCGACCAGCAGATAGGCATCGTCCATCGGCAGCTTGCCCGTGAACAACTCGGTCGCGGGATGATGGCCGATCGCGACAAAGCCACCGTCCGTCGGTTCGTGCGAACGCTCGCCCGTCACCGTGTCGATCAGGTCGACACCGACCAGCCCTTCCGGCGTACCACCCCCCACGAAACGATCGACCGCCTTGTTCCACAGCACCTTGATATTGGGATGGGCATGCAGCCGCTCCTGCAAAATCTTTTCCGCGCGCAGCGAATCGCGGCGATGGATCAGCGTGACGTCATGGCTGTGGTTGGTGAGGTACAACGCCTCTTCCACCGCCGTATTGCCGCCGCCGATGACGACGACCTTCTTGCCGCGATAGAAGAACCCGTCGCATGTGGCGCAGGCCGACACGCCCTTGCCCTGCAGATGCTCTTCCCCCGGCACGCCGAGCCATTTCGCCTGCGCGCCGGTCGCGATCACCAGCGTGTCGCCGACATAGATCGTGCCGCTGTCGCCGGTCAGGCGAAAGGGCCGCTGCGACAGGTCGACGTCGACGATCTGGTCGTACATCATCCGGGCGCCGACATGTTCGGCCTGCGCCTGCATCTGTTCCATCAGCCAGGGCCCCTGGATGACGTCGCGAAAGCCGGGGTAGTTTTCGACGTCGGTGGTGATGGTCAACTGGCCGCCCGGCTGCATGCCCTGCACCACGATCGGCGCCAGGCCGGCGCGCGCGCCGTAAATGGCGGCGGACAGGCCGGCCGGGCCGGACCCCAGGATGAGCATGCGGGTCGAATGGGTGGCGGTCATGCGGAACCTTTCGCGGGCGTGATTCGGGAATGCCGGTCACAGATAGGCAGTGACGCGCCCCAGGCAAGCCATGGATTGGCCGGCCGGTCCCTATCCCCCGCGCACCGCCGGCTGGCCGCCGTCAATCCAGTACGTTGGGCAAGTCCTCGAACCCCTTGCGCAGGGCGGCCGACCAGTGACGCGAAATTGTCGCGAACTCCTCATCATCCGCCTCTATCCGGGTACGGACGCGAAAGTCGTAGACACCCTGCTCGATCACCGTCAGATCGAGCGGCATGCCGACCGACAGGTTGGAACGCAGCGTCGAATCCATCGACACCAGCACCGCCTTCGCCGCATCCTCCAGGCTGGTGTCGGGTTTGACGATACGGTCCAGGATCGGCTTGCCATATTTATGCTCGCCAATCTGGAAAAAGGGCGTGTCGGCCGTCGCCTCGATGAAATTGCCGGCGGTATAGACCAGGTACAGGCGCGGCTTGCCGCCACGGCGCTGGCCCGCGATCATGATGGAGGCATCGGCGGCCGCCCCCTGCATTTCAATCGTGCTGCGATAGCGGCCCTGCATGTCGCGCATCGCGTCGCCGACGATCTGGGCCACACGGTGCATGGACCGGCAGTTGAGAATGGTTTCGACGTCCGGGTCGGTCTGCGATTCCATGATCGCGCGCCCCAGCGCCGTTTTCACCCCCTGGGTGATCGACAGATTGCCTGAACAGAGCATCGCGATCGCCCGCTCTCCCGGCGTCCCATAGGTGAATGTCTTTCGGAAGCGCGCGATATTGTCCATCCCCGCATTGGTGCGGGTGTCGGACAGCATGACCAGTCCCTGGTCGACGCGCACCGCCACACAATAGGTCATCGCCTTCCGGCTCCTGTCGTCATTGCTGTCCCGACGAACGGACGGCCGGGACCCTCCGTTGCCGTTGCTGTTGCTGCTGCCTTTGCAACTGCCGCTCCTCGCTTCCCCCGTGCGCCTGCGCGATCCGAACGTCCGCGTCAATGCGGATATCCCCGGCCACCGTCACCGAACCCCGGATCGGCGCGGCCTCATCCGCATCCAGTCCGCTGACCACCCGCAAATAGCGTTCGGTGACGCAGACGCGATTGGACGGATCGAACCCGACCCAGCCCAGATCGGGCACCAGCGCCTCTGCCCAGCCGTGGGTTTCGTGAAGCGCATCCTCCCCCTCCGCCAACAGATAGCCGGTCACATAGCGTGCGGGCACACCGATGGCGCGCGCCGCCGCGATGAAGACCTGCGCATGATCCTGGCACACGCCCGCGCCCAGCGCGAAGGCCTGCGCCGCCGTGGTGTCCGCGCCGGTGACCCCGGCCCGATAGGCGACATTGTCGCTGACCGCCGCCGACAGCGCGTGGAGCCGCGCCAGCGCACCGCCGTCCTCGGGTACGGCCCTGGCCATGGCGACGATTTCGGGCGATGGGCCGGTCAGCCGGGTGCTGCGCAGGAAATAGGCGGGATGAACCTGTTCTTCGCGCGGACCGGCGATGCCGTGATTGTCCCGCGTCTCCACCAGCCCTTCGGCGACGACCGCCGCATGGTCCAGATAATCGTGCCGGACCCACACCGCTTCCAGCTCGCCGAAACTGTCGCGGTGAAAGTCGGTCAGCGGCTGTCCGTTGATGCTGACCTGCCAGTCCCGCACCGTCTGCGTCGGCGTATCGACCGGCATCAGCTTCACCCGCATCGCCACCCGCGCGGCCGCGGATGGATATCGGTAGACGGTCTGGTGGCGAACGAGCAGTTCCATGGTGGCCCCTCCCCCCTCAGCCGAAATGATAGGCCTGGGCGATTTCCGCGCCCAGGCGATTGGTCATGGCAAGGCCGTTCAGCACCGTTTCATGCAGGCCGCGGCGAAAGATTTCGCCGCTGTCCAGCCGGTCGAGCGCCGCCACCATGTCGCCGATCGTGTCGTCACAGGCGGCGTGGGTATCATGCCAGCCGGCCAGCCGGCCCAGACGATAGGCAAGCTGGTCATAGCAAAAGGCGACGCTGCGCGGAAACAGCCGGTTCAGCATCAGGAAATCGGTGATCTGCCATGGCGTGTAAATGCCGCCATAGACATGATGATAGGCGCGGCTGCCCGACAAAGCGTGCAGCACCGACGTCCACTGATAATGGTCGCGGCTGCCGCCGACCACCTCGGTTTCGGGCAACAGCACGTAATATTTGACGTCCAGCAGGCGCAACGTCATCTGCGCCCGTTCCAGCGCCGACCCGGCACGCAGGAAATCATGCCCCGCGTTGCGCAACTGACCAGCGTCGGCCGCGCCACGGAAGGTCATGCCCCGAACCTTCACCCAGTCGATCAGGCTGGGCAGTTGCCGCCGCGCTTCCGGCAGGTCGTAGCTGTCAAGCTTGCGCCATCCCTCGTTCAACGCTTCCCACATATCCTGGGTCAGCATGGTGCGCGCCGACTTCGCGTTCGCCCGCGCCTTCAGCAGGCAGGACCGGATGGAGGAGGGATTGTCGAGGTCCAGCATCAAAAAAGACACGACATCGCTTTCGGTGACCGGCGCCCCTTCCGGGAAGGCCTGCCCCGCGCCCGTGGCGCGCACCACCGACCGCCACTCGTCACGGTCATGCGCGCCCGGCAGGATCACCATGCGTTGCCCCATGGCCAGCAGCCGGGCGGTGGATTCCGCGCGCTCCATATAGCGCGCCATCCAGTAGAGATTCTCTGCGGTCCGGCTCAGCATGCCACCCTCAATCCTGCAACACCCAACTGTCCTTGACCCCGCCGCCCTGGCTGGAATTCACCACCAGCGACCCTTCGGTCAACGCGACGCGCGTCAGCCCGCCCGGCACCAGCCGGATCTGCTGGCCGACCAGGCAAAAAGGCCGGAAATCGGCATGGCGCGCCACCACGCTTGCCGGGCCCAGCGTCGGCACCGACGACAGGTCCAGCGTCGGCTGAGCGATGAAGCCGGCCGGGTTGGCCCGGATCCGCCCGGCATAGGCCGCCACCTCCTCCCGGGTCGACTGCGGCCCGATCAGCATGCCATAACCACCCGATCCATGCACTTCCTTGGCCACCAGCTGGTCCAGATGCTCCAGCACATAGGCGCATTCATCGGGCCGCGAACATTGCCAGGTCTGGATATTGTCCAGGATCGGCCGTTCCCCCAGATAGAAGCGGATCATTTCGGGCACATAGACATAGACGGCCTTGTCGTCGGCAATGCCGGCCCCCGGCGCCGACGCCAGCGTGACGCCGCCGTTGCGATAGACGCTGAACAAGCCCGGCACGCCCACCAGGCTGTCGGGGCGGAACACCAGCGGGTCGAGATAATCGTCATCGATCCGCCGGTAGATGACGTCCACCGCTCTGGGTCCCAGCGTCGTCTTCATCCAGACCCGGTTCCGGTCGACGAACAGGTCCGCCGGTTCGACCAGTTCGACCCCCATCAGGTCGGCCAGAAAGCTGTGTTCATAATAAGCGCTGTTAAGCGATCCGGGGGTCAGGACGACCACGACCGGGTCGCCCGTACAGGCCGGGGGCGCCACTTCCTTCAGGCTCTTGAGCAGTTCCGCGGGATAATCGTCGACCGGCGCCACCAGCCCCTGCCCGAACAGGTCGGGAAACATGCGGGTCATGATCTCCCGGTTTTCCAGCATATAGGAAACGCCCGACGGCGTGCGGCAATTATCTTCCAGCACCGCGAAATCGGTGGGGCCCATGCGCACGATGTCAATGCCCACGATATGGCTGTAGACCCGACCCGGCGGCGTGAAACCCGCCATCTGCGCCAGATAGGCGTCGTTCTGATAGATGATGTCGGCGGGCATGATACCCGCCTTCACGATTTCGCCGCGATTGTAGATGTCCAGCAGGAATGCGTTCAACGCGCGGGCCCGCTGGCGGATGCCGCGGTCCAGCACGCGCCATTCCTGCGCCGTGAAGATGCGCGGCAACAGGTCGAACGGGATCAGCCGTTCCGGATCGCCGCCCTCGCCATAGACCGCGAAGGTGATGCCGATCCGACGAAAAATGGCCTCCGCCTCATCCATTCGACGATTGAGCCCGGCTATACCTGTTCGCTCCACCCATGCCTGCACTTCGGCATAACAAGGGCGTATCGAACCATCGGGCTCAAACATTTCATGGAAGGGCAAGTGTCGATCCTCCCTCGCCCTCCAAGGGCGGTTGTGCATTGCAACATAGTGCCCGGCCCTGTGACGATTGCAAGGCGAAAATGATGTCTTCCCCATTGCCCTGCGCTACGCCATGCTGACGCTGTCAGTCGACGGCAACGGAAAGGAAGACGGCACGGTATGAAGGCGACAGGCTGGACAATGGCGTTGCTGATCCTGCTCGCCGGATGCGCGGGCGCCGTGCGGGATCGGATATACCAGGCGGATTCCGCGCCGATCACGATCGGCCGCTATACCGCCACGCCGCCGCAGCCCCTGACCGTGGCCAGCGAGGACGGCGTCAGGCTGAACGGATATTACTGGCCCGGCGCGGCGGACGATCGCGACGTGATCATCTTCTTCCACGGGCGCGGGTCCAATCAGGGGATCGGCGCGCGCTATGCGGAACATCTGACCGGCCGTGGCGACCATGTGATCGTCGCCTCCTATCGCGGTTTCGGCGGCAATCCGGGTTCCCCCACACAGGCGGGGCTGATGGCCGACGGGCGCGCCTTCGTCGCCAGCGCACGCAAACTCGTGGGTGCCGATGCGCGCATCTTCCTGGTCGGCCATTCGCTGGGCGGCGCGGTCGCCCTGCATGTCGCCGCCACCGTACCGGTCGCGGGCGTCATCACCTTGTCCACCTTCGACAGACTGGAGGAGTCCGCGCCCGGCGGCGTCGGCGCGCTGCTGCCGGACAAATGGAACAATCTGGACGCCGTGACGAAAATCCGCGCGCCCTTCGTCATGATGCAGGGGACGGCCGACGAGCGGGTGGGGATGGACCAGGCCGCCGACCTGTTCGCCGCCGCCCGGCCGCCGGCCGCCCTCCTCACCATGGCGGGCGCGGGCCACAATCCGCAGATGGACAAGCTTGCGCCGTTGGTGAGCGAAGCGGTCGCGGCGATCGATACGACTGCCCTGTCCCGCTATCCTGCGGCCCTGCCGCCGGGGATGACCGTCGCGCGCAAATGAACAGGCGCATATTTTGCCGATCCCATGGATATGGCCCGTTGACCCGCCCCGCGCCGCTGCGTATAGCGCGCCCTCATCGCTGGGCCACGCCCGGCACGGTGCCCATGGGGCGGAGTAGCTCAGCTGGTTAGAGCAGCGGAATCATAATCCGCGTGTCGGGGGTTCAAGTCCCTCCTCCGCTACCATTTTTCAGATACTTAGCGAACCTCCATTCGGGCAGCATACATCCGGTTTACACGCTCGTCGCGTTCAGCGGGTTGCGCTATGGTCCCGCCTTATCGCGCACTCCCGGTTCGGGAACGCGAAGTCCAATATACAGGCGTGCGGTTCAAGATTATCGCGCAAACCCGCGTCATCCCCATCATCATGTTTTGGCAACAGACGCATGGGCCAATCCAGTTTGCAGGACGGGGGGACTGGCTCCCTTTTGTTCCAAATTGTTGAGAAGCAATCGCAACTGGGCTAGAGGCAGCAGCGATTGCCCGCGACGTGCGAGCGCCAGCTTTGGGCGTAGCGGCTGCTGATTTGGTTAGGATCTTCGTTGAAAACCGAAGCAAGACGGCTGGAAATCTGGCGGGCGCATCGCGCCCGTTTGATCGATTCCGTCACACCCATGGTCGGGGACCGCGGCACGGCGGAAGATGTGGTTCAGGAAGCGTGGTTGCGCTTCAATCACTCCGCGAATGCACCGGCCAATATGCCGGATCGCCCCGCGCAGCGACAACCTGTCGGTTATCTTTATCGCATCGTCCGTAATCTGGCGATTGACCTCACGCGCCGTCGTGGGATCGAACAGGGTGTAACACCGCTCGATCCGCCGCCGTTGGAAGACATAGCGGACATGCGGCCGTCCCCGGAGCGGGAAGCCATCGACCGTGACGCACTCGACATGGTGGCGCAGCGGCTCGCCTCCTTGCCGGAACGCTCCAGGATTGCGTTCGAGATGTATAATCTGGGAGGCTACACTTTGCAGCAAATCGCGCATCACCTGCACATATCGGTGGGCATGGCGCATAACCTGGTCAAACAGGCCGTTGCGTGCTGCATGAAAGCGGTGGCGGATGATGAGGATTGACCCGTCTCGATGTTTCCGGTTGAAAATTCACTTTGTTCGCTCGTCTGTTCTTTACACGGCAAGGCCTGTTGCCGTCCCGGCGCCGGAGACTGACGGGCATGGATGAACAGCGGCAACGCATCCGCGATGAAGCACTGGACTGGTCGATCCGTTTGCGCGGGCCCGGCGCAGACAATATCTTGCGGGCGGAACTGGAAAGATGGATCGCACGCAGCGACGCCCATGCGAAGGCCTGGGCGAAGGTTGAAAAAACATGGGGGATGATGAGCGCCATCCCTCCCGTCCATCAGGAACAATGGGCCAATGCGCCGGCCGGTAAAGCAGCGGTTGCGCGTCATGCCCCCATGCGTCGGCATTGGCGCGCAGCTTCGATTGCGGCTGTCGCCGCCTGCCTGCTGCTGTTCTTTGCATCGCCGATGCTCTGGATTTGGGCGAGGGCCGATTACAGCACGGGCGCGGGCGAAATCCACCAAATGACGCTGGCCGATGGATCAACAGTCCATCTCGATACCGGCAGCGCCGTACGGATCGATTATGACGGATCGCGGCGCGGGGTCACGCTGCTTGCCGGTCAGGCATTTTTCGAGGTGACGCCGAACAAGTCCCGCCCCTTCATCGTTCGCGCCGATGACGTGAATGTTCAGGTCGTCGGAACCGCTTTTGACGTGCAACTTGCCCCCACAACCATCTCAGTGGCCGTCCAGCATGGCGCGGTTCGCGTCGGGAAAAAGGGGATAGAGCCTCTCCTGCTCGCCCCCGGCGACCGGATACGCATCGACCGGACGGATGACGGAATTGAACGCTCGAACGTTCCGCCCGCCCGCATCGCGGCATGGCGATCCGGGCAAATCGTCGTCAACGGTGCAACGGTGGCGGAAGTGGTCGAAGAGTTGCGCCGCTACCATCGGGGCTTCATCCTGATTCGCGATAACAAGCTGGCCGCCCGTCGCGTTACCGGCGCTTATGATGTGCGCGATCCGGCCGCCGCCTTGCGCGCCATCGTGCAGCCCTATGGCGGCGAGATCAGCGGAATCGGCGGATATCTGCTCATCATTTCATAGCGGCCCGCGCTTTCCGATATTTTTCCTGCTCTCATTGAAAATTGCCGGAGCGATCTCGTCTGTTCCCCAACTGCTAATGCGATTTGCTTGCAGCAGCTTGCATCGTTTTGATGGAAAGGGAATGAAGAATGAACTTTTGGGGGCTTGGAGCAACGGCGTTTCAGCGATTGGGCGCGCGGACCGGTGCGGCACTGCTGATGGCATCATCGGCACTCGCTTTTCCTTTATCGGCACTCGCTTTTCCTTTGCTGACGGATCCGGCGCAAGCGCAGGAACAAGGGGCGACGGCCTTCAATATCCCGTCGCAGGATTTGGGCGAAGCCGTAACCGTTTTTGGGCAACAGGCACGGATACAGGTGACGGCGGGCACCGGCCTGCTTATCGGCAAGCGTTCGGCGGCAGTTTCCGGCCGGTTCAGTCCGGCCGAAGCCCTTAGTCGCCTGCTCGCCGGAGCCGGCGTGACGTTTCGATGGATCGACCGCAACACCATTGCTCTGGAACCCGCCCCGCAAGCGGCGGATGGCGCGATCCAGCTTGGGCCGGTACGGGTGGAAGGCGCCGGCATTGGACGTATCGCAGTTGGCGATATCCCTAGCGAAGGAACTGGCTCCTACACGGTTCCTCAGCTTTCGCTGATGAAAGGGGCCTCATCCCCTCAAGAAATTCCTCAATCCGTGTCGGTGATCACGAGGCAGCAGATTGAGGATCAGGCTCTCACAACATTGACCGATGTGCTGGACAAAACCACAGGCGTCACGGTTGTCCGCAAGGGAACCCTGTCCGGCATTTCGCACGGCAATGACAGCAGCTTTTCTTCGCGGGGCTTCGAACTGTCCAATGTCCAGCTGGACGGCGGCGCGCCAATGTCGTCGGACATGAGTGGGTTCGGGTCTGTCAGCCAGCTCGATATGGCGCAATTCGACCGCGTCGAATTCATGCGCGGGGTTGATGGGCTGTTCTCCGGCACCGGCGAACCGGGTGGCACGGTTAATCTTGTACGGAAGCGGCCTTCAGGCGAGAGGCACGTCAATCTTTCAGTCTCGGCCGCCAGTTGGAATAACTATCGCGCGGAAGCCGACATTGGCGGTCCGTTGACAGATGATGGGCGTTTGCGTGGCCGTTTTGGTGTAGCCCATGAAGACCGTGAATATTTCTACGATATCGCTCAAACGCGCAAGAGCGTCGCATATGGATCGATCGAAGCTGACCTGGATGAAAATACCCTGTTGACGCTTGGTGGAAGCTATCAAACCTCAAAGGGAACGCTGAGTGTTGGTGGACTGCCCCGCTATAGCAATGGCGCCGACATTCACCTCCCGCGCGGCACCGCCCTGACTACCGATTGGAGCAAGAGTAAGGAAAAGGCGACATCGGCCTTTGCCAAGATAGAGCGAAAACTGGGTGAAGACTGGCTCCTTTCAGCGGATGCCTTGTATCTCAATATCGAGCGGGACGCGAAAATCGCCTATGCTCTTGGCGCCATAGACCCGGACACGGGCGACGGTGCAAGATGGTATAGCTATCCTGCCGATAGCGGCATGAAGAGAATTGTCGCCAATCTTAACGTGAAGGGCAGCATCGACGCGCTTGGTCAGAAGCATGACATCATCATCGGCGCTGATTATAGCAAGGGAAAATCGAGCGGTATCCAGTGGCGGGATCTCATCTCCGGGACCGAGTTCGACATCTTCGACATCACTCGCCCTCAACAAGCCGGCCTCGTCCCCATGAAGGACGATCACCGCACGATGGAACGCCATGCGCTCTACGGATCATTGCGTCTGGGCGTGACGGATGCGTTCAAGCTGATCGCCGGAGGCCGCTACTCATTCTATTCCTTCGAAACGCACAACACGCAATGGAATAGCGACGGAACGGTCGCGCTGGTTCAAGGCCTGGGAACGGTCAAGACCAACGGGGTGTTCACACCCTATGCCGCCGCGACATTGGCCATCGACAGCCGCTGGAACGCCTATGCAAGCTATGCAGAGACATATCTGCCGCAAGATACGTCCTTGCGCGGACCGTTGCCGGGGACGCCTCTCGATCCTGTAGAATCGAAAAACTACGAAGTTGGTATCAAGGGCGGGTTGATGGATGGGCGCCTCAACACGTCATTGGCGCTGTATCGCATCGAGCGCACCGGGGAAGCCGTCGAAGACCCGGCCTATGAGATGCAATGGGGCATTTCGACGTGTTGCTACTTCAACCGCGGCAAGGTGGTAAGCCAGGGCGTGGATGTTGAAGTGAGCGGCGAAATCGTGCGCGGCCTGGAAATTTCGGCTGGTTATACGTTTAACGACAACGAGGATAAAGAAGCCGAAAACGCACGCTATAGTTCGACGACGCCTCGGCACCTTTTCAAAGTCTGGACCGCCTACCGCCTCCCCGGCTCTCTCTCGAAATGGCGCATCGGGGGTGGCGTGACGGCGCAAAGCGCCATTTTCGTGAGAGGCACCGCTTCGACCTACAACCCGGACTCCGGGAAATGGGATGGTGACGATGTGGATTTCGATTTCAAACAGGGAGGCTACTCTTTGTGGAGCGCCCGCGTGGACTATAGCATAAACGATAATTGGTCTGCGGCACTGAACATCAACAATATATTCGACAAGAAATATTATCAGACGGTCGGGTATAATTACTTTGGCAACTTCTATGGAGATCCGCGCAACTGGTCTCTGACGCTGCGCGGCAAATTCTAGAGCACGCTGCGTTAAATCGGACGCAGACGGCGCGCTCTAATTCTTTGTTGTCGCATCGTGCGCAAAACCGGTGCCCACTTTTGCGCACGATGCTCTAAACGCCATGGCGGGGCGCAGGGCGCCCCGCCTTTCCTGGGGTCATGACCCGCGCGCGACGCAATGCCGCGCAAACGCCCAGAACAGCGCAGCTTCGGCAAAGGCGCTGTCCTGATCACCACTCGACTGATGGCTGCTGTCCGGGTCGAGCAGCAGGATAGCCGGGCTGTCCCCCGTTGACCGATGGCGGATATTCGCGATCAGCTTCGCCGGTTCCCAATAGGGCACCCGGTCGTCCTTCAGCCCGGCGGTGCACAGGATCGGCGGATTCCGTCCACGCGCGACATTTTCATAGGGCGAGATGGAGGCGATATTGTCATAGGCCTCCGGATCCGCCAGCGGATCGCCCCAATCCGGGCGGAACAGCGGCACCAGCGGATGGTCGGCATCGCTCATCGTGTTGAGCATGTCCACAAAGGGCACCTGTGCAATCATCCCCGCCCACAGATCCGGTGCCATGTTCATCGCCCCGCAGACCAGCAAGCCGCCGGCGGACAGGCCGTGGGCGACGATCCGGCCCGGCTCTGCACAGCCGATGTCGGTCAGATGCCGGGCGCAGGCGATGAAATCGGTCATCGAATTGCGCTTCTTCAGGCCGCGCCCCTCCAGGAACCAGCGTCTCCCCTTTTCCGACCCGCCGCGCACATGCGCGATCGCGTGGCGGAACCCGGCATCGACCAGCACCGTCGCCGACAGGGAGAACAGCGGATCGGTGGCGATGCCGTAGGCGCCATAGCCGGTCAGCAGCAGCGGCGCCGCCGTGCCGGGCGCCATATCGCGGCGGGACAGGAGCGTGATGGGAATGCACTCGCCATCCGGCGCCTCGGCTTCGAGGCGTTCGACCCGATAGACGGCGGGATCGACATCGCGCAGCCTTTCCTCTCCCACCGTTTCGCATGCGCCGGTGGCGAGGCCGACATCGATCCATCGCGGCGGGCTTGCGGGTGTCTGATGGACGATGCGTACCTGTCCGGCGGCATAATCCTGTCCCGGCACCAGATCGATGGCATAGGCCGGGTCGTCGAACCCGATCGGAATTTCGGTTCCATCGGCATGCAGCAGCACGAGCCGATGCAATCCATCCTTGCGCTCCAGCCGTACCAGCGCGTCGGCGAACGGCAGGACCGCGATGATCGGAACGCCGGGCCGGTGCGGCACCAGTTCGCGCACGACGGCGAAACCGGCCGGGTCGAGCGCGAGCAGCTTGCCATCGACGGCGCCGCCCGCGTCCGTCTGCATGACCAGCCTGCCCCCCCATTCATCCACATGATAGGTGACGCCGCGTTCGCGCGGGCGCACGATGGCCGGCGGCGCGGTTTCGTCGCCCGCGCGGATCAGCCGGACTTCCGCCATGTCGGGACCGGCCAGCGTCAGCGCGACGAACCCGTCGGCCGCCGTTCGGGCGACCTGCATGAAGATCGCGGGATCATGCTCCTCATACACCAGTTCGGCGTCGCCGCCCCCGACCGGCGTGCGATACAGGCGGGTCGGACGGCTATGGGCGTCGCGCCATATCCAGAACAGATGGCGGGACGACGGGCAGAAGGTGAAACCGCCATAGCCATAGGCGTCGGCCGCCACCGGCGTGCGGATCTCTCCGCTGTCCATGTCCAGAATGCAGATGCGGTGCCGATCGTCGCCGATCACGTCTTCCGCCCAGGCGAAACAGCGGTCGTCGGGGCTGTGCTGATGATCGGTCGCGCGGTAATAGGCATGGCCCCGTGCGCGGTCCGCTTCATCGAACAGAACATGCTCTTCGCCGCCGGGCGATATGCGGGTGAAAATACGGTGCGGGCGATCGGCCGGCAGGGTGACGTCATAGCGCCATCCCCTGGCGGACCGTGGCAGGGGCACCACTATCTCCGGCGCGCGGGCGTGCATCCGTTCAAGGAACCGGGCGACGAGCGGGGCCAGCGGCGCCATCATGTCCCGGGCATACGCCCTCTCCGCCTCAAGATGGTCGCGCAGCGCGGCCGGCAGCGTGTCGAGTGTTCGCGTGCCTTGCTGCGGGATGAAGGTCATCCACGCATAGGGATCGTTTCGATACCGTCCCAATTGCTCAATCCGGCAATCCACCCGCGTCGCGCGCGGCGCCGGGATCATCGGCCAGAGGAGGGCAGCGGAAGAAGATGTGCGGTCGGAAGGCATAAGGCTCCAGAAAAGCAGGTGTGACGCGAATGGGAACGCCGTTCAGCCAAATCATCCGCGCGCCCGACCTGTTTCACCGGAGCATCTTGCAATCGCAAGCCACCATGGCCCAAAAAAGCGGTCATGCGCAAAGTCATCGGGATCAGGCCATGAAACACAGCAGCGACGTGCTGGTCAGCGACCGGCCCCTGCTCGCCCTGTATGACGAATATCCGGCGGGCTTCATCGACCCCATGCACCGCCATGCCCATGTCCAGATCCTGTATGCCTGCGCGGGTATCATGGCGGTACGGACGGCGGACGGCAGCTATGTCGTCCCGCCACAGCGCGCCCTGTGGATTCCGGCCGGCGTCGATCATGAGGTGCGCTGTCGCAGCGCGGTGTCGCTGCGCACGCTGTACCTGCGCCCGGAAGCCGTGCGCGAGACGAATCGTTGCCGGGTGTTCGACGTATCGACCCTGCTGCGCGCGCTGATACTGGAAGTGGGAACCCTGGGCACGCACTATCCGCTCGACGGGCGCGCGGGCCGGATCGTCGCCCTGTTGCTCGATGAGATCCAGCGCATGCCCGAATCGCGGCACGAACTCGCCATGCCCAGCGATCCACGGCTGCTTCGGGTGTGCGGTGCCATCCTGGAACGACCGGCCGACCCACGCGACATCGACGAATGGGCAAGCATCGCCGGGATGGGGCGCAGGACCTTCACCCGCGCCTTCAGGCGGGAAACGGGCGTGGGCTTCGCCATGTGGCGGCAGCAGGCACGGTTGATGGAGGCCGTGGCGCTGCTGTCGTGCGGAACGCCGATCGCCCGGCTCGCCTTTGAGGTCGGATATGACAGCCCCAGCAGTTTCAGCGCGATGTTCCGGCGCGCCTTCGGCGTTTCGCCCAGCCACTATCTGCGTTGACGCGCACATATGCCGGCGGACCGGCGCGCGCGTTCACCGCCGCCGCCGTCCATCGACTCCGCCGCCGCGTCACGATAGGATCGGCCGGGCGACGATTCCCATCGGACCAATGGGTTCGGCGCGCGACATCGGCATTTCGGCATGACATTGTGGGAAGGGAAGGCCATTATCGCCCATATCCGATCAGCCGGCCCTGTGCGGCCGTCCGTCCAGGCGTTCCTTTGCCTGACGGATTTCTGAACGTCGGTTCCCCGGACACGACCCCGCGCGACGGGAGGGACGGCGCACCTTCCGTCTGACCGGCGGGTTCCCGCTGGCGGAGGCGGAGGATGCCTGACCCGCGCGAACAAGGGAGCGGACTATCTTGCGAGGCTGGATCTTCTTTCACCGCGAACTCGACCCCGCACTTCCCGAAGTGCCCGAACTGTTCCGGTTTCAGGAAGCGGCGAGCGCGATGGGCATCGGTCTCGACGTCCTCAATCCCCACAGCTTCGACCTCATCGTCGGCGCCGATGACGAAGGGGTGCTCAAATATCAGGACCGGATGGTGGAGCAGCCCGACTTCATCCTGTGCCGGACGGGGGCGGAAACCGATTATTTCACGCTGGCGCTGCTGCGCCATTTTGAACGGCGCGGCGTGCGCTTGGTCAACGGCCCGGCCACCATCGAACGGGTCGCCGACAAGCTGCATACGCTGCAACGGCTGAGCCGCGCCGGCCTGCCGATCCCGCGCACCATCTTGGGCAGCTTCCCGATCGACGTCGAACTGGTGGAACGCGAACTGGGCTTTCCGGTCATCGTCAAGACGCTGAAGGGCACGCGCGGCGCGGGCGTCCTGAAATGCGAGGACCGCAGCCAGTTTGAGGATCTGGCAGGCCTGCTCGAAAGCGCGGAAGCGCAGGCCGACTTCATCCTCCAGCATTATGTGCGGGCCAGCCACGGCCGCGATGTCCGGGTGCTGGTGGTGGGCGGACGCGTCGTCGCAGCGATGGAACGGCGATCGCTGACTGGCGGGTTCAAGTCCAACGTGTCGCTGGGCGGGATCGGCGCGGCCTATAATCCGCCGCCGGAAATGGCGGAACTCGCCGTCCGCGCGGCGGACATACTGGAACTGGACGTCACCGGCATCGACATCCTGTTCGATGAGGACGGCTATCGCATCTGCGAGGCCAATTCCGCCCCCGGCTTCCAGGGGCTGGAGCGTGCCAGCGGCCTCGACGTGCCGTCCGCCATTCTCGAATGGATCGTGTCGACCCGGAGCGCGCCGTCGCAGGCCGCCGTCCCGGCCGAAAGCAACGCGCTGGCCGACCTGGCGTTCGGCGGGCGCGCGGGGCTCCGCGCGATCAGCGACCGGAACACCGACTATCGCCGTTTTGCAAGCGCGGTCGGCCTGCGGATGGTCGCCGCCGGCCTGGCCTGCCTTGCCCATGCGGCCGTGCCGCCGCGCTTCATCGATCAGAGGAGCCGCGTCAGCCTTGGCCTGCGGACATTGTTCACGGGCCGGGTACGCACCAACCTGTCGGCGTTCGACGATGCGGAGCAGGAACGCACGCTGCTCGTCGTGCTGGGCGTGGCGATCTGGGCGGCCGTCCTGCCCTGGCTCGCCGGGGCGGACGCGATGCTGAGCGGCTTCCTCTCGGTGCTCGCGCTTTCCTTTCCTCTCCTGTTCATGCTCACCGCCCCCGCCGGCCGCGTCGGCAAGTCGGTATCCTCGCTGCTGAAGGGCGACGAGGGATGATGGACCCGATGCTGATCCCCTGGTCCGACCTGATCCCGTTCATCCTGATCGGCTTCGTCGCGCAAACCG
>JBFWMJ010000060.1:0-16992 GCA_050251675.1 Sphingobium sp. | reverse complement strand
GGATGTACGGGAAGCAGTGGCGTCACGCCATTCGATACGCGGCTTTCTGGACCGCGCCGTCGACGGCGACGTGATCCGCCGCATCCTTTCCGAAGCGACCCGCGCCCCGTCGGGCGGCAATCTGCAGCCCTGGAATCTGCATGTCGTGGCGGGCGATCCGCTCGACCGGCTGAAGGCGATCATGGCCGCCCGCACGGCGGAGGCACCGCGCGGGGAAGAGATGGAATATGCCATCTATCCCACGAAACTCGACGACCCTTATGCCGCGCGCCGGTTCAAGGTGGGCGAGGACATGTACGGCCATGTCGGCATCGCGCGGGAGGACAGGGAGGCGCGGCGGCGCTGGTTTGCCCGCAACTTCGCCTTCTTCGGCGCGCCGCTCGCCCTGTTCTGCACGGTCGACCGGAATATGGGGCCACCGCAATGGTCGGACCTGGGCATGTTCCTGCAGACGGTGATGCTGCTGCTGCGCGGCGAAGGGCTGGACAGTTGCGCGCAGGAATGCTGGGCCATGTATCCACAAACGCTGGGCGATTTCCTGTCGATCGACGCCGGGCAGATGCTGTTCTGCGGCATGTCCATCGGCTATCGCGACCCCGACGAACCGGCCAACCGGCTGATCAGCGACCGCGCCCCGCTGGAAGAGGTCGCCCGGTTCCACGGCATCTGAACGCCTGAAAACCGGGCGTTCGCCCCTAATCGCCCAGTCCGCGGCGCAGCGCGTCCATAAGGTCGCGCTGAAAACGCGTCGTCACGTCCGCCTCCGCCGCCAGGTCGAAGGCATGGAAAGCGCCGGGATAAACGTGGAGTTCCAACGGCACCGCCTCTCGCCCCAGCCGCGCGGCGAAGGCCAGATCCTCCTCCAGAAACAGGTCGAGCGCGCCTACCGCCAGGAAGGTGGGCGGCAGGCCGGCAAGCCGTTCCGCACGGGCCGGCACGGCATAGGCAGGCAGGTCGTCCTGTCCGCAACGCCCGCCCAGCACGCAGTTCCAGCCGAACAGATTGGCCTCCCGCGTCCACACATGCCGGCCGGTCGCGCCGGGACGTGTGTCGAGCGCAGTCCGGTCGTCCAGCATCGGGTAGACGAGGCCGAGCCAGGTTATGCCATGGTCGCCGCGATCACGCGCCATCAGCGCAAGGCCGGCCGCCAGCAAGCCGCCCGCGCTTTCCCCCAGCACCGCGATCCGGTTTGGATCGAAGCCCATTTCGGCCGCCCGCCCATGCAGCCAGGCGAGCGCGGCATAGCAATCCTCCACATTGCCGGGCGCCACCGTTTCGGGCGCCAGCCGATAGTCCACCGACACCACCGGACATCCCGTTTCGAGCGCCAGTCCGACCAGCCGCGCCTCGCCCATTTCGGGCGATCCCACGATCGTCCCACCCCCGTGAACATGCAGGATGGCCGCGCTCCGTGTCAGCCGCGCCGGTCGCCAGACGAGCAGGCGGACGTCCGGCGCACCGTTCAGGCCAGGAACGAAATACTCTTCCCGCACGACGCCGGGGGGAAGATCGAAGGGCGGCGTCAGCGCGGCGATCTGATCACGCAGCAGCGGCAGGCCATCGACCCCCACGGCGAAGGGGGGGAACACCTCCAGCAGGAAATCGATCTGCGGATCATGGGATGCGACAGGCGCGGGGACGTCCGCGACCGGATCGGCCACGGTCATGCCGACATCTCACGGCTTGCGGCTGGCTCGGCCAGCGCCGCTTCGATCAGGTCGGCCGCGACCGCGCCATAGGGCGCATAAAGCGTGTCCGTCATGTCGTTTTCCCCCCGCACGAAGACCGAACGGGGATTGCTGAATTCACGGAAACCGTCATGGCCATGATGGCGCCCCATGCCGCTCGCGCCGATGCCGCCGAAGCCGAGGGTGGAAAGCGCGCCGTGCAGCGCCGCGCCGTTCACCGTGACCCCGCCGGATGCGGTGCGCGCGACGATCCGGTCGATCTCACCCTGATTGTCGCCATAGACGTAGATGCCCAGCGGCCTGTCGCCCGCGTTGATGCGCGCGATCGCATCGTCCACCCCGTCATATTCGACGACCGGCAGCACCGGCCCGAACACCTCATCCGTCATCACCCGCGCGTCCGGCGCGGCGTCGAGCACGAGATGCAGGGGAATACGCCGCGCCGCCGGATCGCTGGGCGTATCCTCCGCCAGCGAGATGACCTGCGCACCGCCGGCACGCGCATCGTCGATAAGGTCGATCACCCGCGCATAATGGCGGTCGTTGATAAGACCGGTGACGCCGTCCGACGCGAAAAAGCCGGGCATCACGTCGCGCATATGCGCCTGCGCCAGTTCGACAAAGCGAGCCTTTTCCCCGGCAGGCACCATCACATGGTCGACCGAAACGCACACCTGGCCGTTCTTCATCGCCTTCATGCCCAGGATGGAGCCCACGCTTTTGGCGGTCATGCCGCTTCGCGTCAGCACGGCGGGACATTTGCCGCCCAGTTCGAGCGTGACCGGCACCAGATTCTCCGCCGCCGCGCGCATTACCTCGCGCCCGACATGGGTGCTGCCGGTATAGAGCAGATGGTCCCACTTGCAGGTGCAGAAGGCCTGCGACAACGCGACTCCCCCCTCGATCACGGTGACGAGGTCAGACGGGAAGGTTTCCGCAATCATCCGGCGCAGCAGCGCGCTACTCGCCGGCGCGAGTTCCGACGGCTTGATGATGACGCGGTTGCCCGCGGCCAGCATGTCGGACAACGGCCCGCAGCTCAACTCGATGGGGAAATTCCACGGCACGATCAGGCCGATCACGCCCTTGGGCTGATATTGTACATAGGCACGGCCGGTGCCGAACATGGCGGGGTCGGCATGGCGGCTTTCAGGCGCCATCCAGTCGTCCAGATCGGCGATGGCGCTCCGCGCGCGGCCAACGACGCCCACCACCTCCACCAGGTCGGAAATCACGTCCGGGTGGGTGGCGAAATCCTGCTTCAGCGCCTCGCGTATCTCCATGCGATAGCGGATCATCATGGCGACCAAAGCGCGCAGATTGGCGCGACGCTGCTCGGCGGTGGGATAGGGATCGGCCAGACAGGCCGCCTGCATCGCGCGCAGCGAATCATCAAGCAACGCGATCTCCCGATCGTCCATGTCGTTGCGTCGGCGGTCGTGCCCGTCGCCCATTGCTCGCCTCTCCTTATGTATCGCTTTAATTTATAGGTTTATCGATAGCTTTTTGATCGAGTCAATGGCGAAACCGCCGATCCATCGCGATCGGGAACAGCGACGGAGCGGCAGGATGCTGGCATGCCCTTAGCTTGCTGACCGACCCGCACGGGCCAGACCATTGCACGCCGACCAGTGATCGGAAGATTGCTTGTAACAAAGATAGAATTGACACCTTGCTTGAATGAATCGATAAACTGATCGATACAACTATAGTCCGAATGAACGGGCGGACAGGTCCGCTATGGGCAAACCGGCCAAGACCGGAAAATGGAGGGGAATATGACCGCGACAGCAGGGCATCGCGCAGCGCGTGCGCCGTATCATCGTCTCGCAATCGGGGGGGCGCTGGCGATCGTGCTGGCGAGTCCCGCCTGGGCGCAATCCGGCACCGACCCGGCCGACATCATCGTCACCGCACAGAAACGCGCCCAGTCGCTGAACAATGTGCCGATCGCCATCACCGCCGTCAGCGGCGAAAAACTGGTGGAACTGGGCATCACCGACACCCGCGACCTGGTGCGGATAGAGCCCAGCTTCAAATTCTCGCAATCCACCTATGGCACGGCGATCTACACGATCCGCGGCGTCGGCTTCAACGACTACTCGCTCAACGCCAGTCCCACGGTCAGCGTCTACACAGACGAGGTTCCCTTCTCCTATCCCAGCTTCACGAAAGCCGCGTCGCTGGACCTCGAACGGGTCGAGGTCATCAAGGGCCCGCAGGGCATCTTGTTCGGCCAGAACAGCACCGGCGGCGCGATCAACAACATCGCCGCCAAACCGACCAACACGATGACCGCCGGTTTCGACGGGTCGATGGAACGCTTCGCGCGCGGCGACATCTCCGGCTTCGTCAGCGGGCCGCTGTCCGACACGGTGCGTTTCCGCGTGGCGGCGGGCTATACGTTCGGCGGCGCGTGGCAGCGCAGCTATAGCCGCGACGAGACGGCGGGCGACGCGGACCTGCTGCGCGGACGCGCGCAACTGGAGATGGACGCGTCGGAACGGCTGCGCATCCGGCTGACGGTCGGCGGGTATATCGACAAGTCGGAAACACAGGCGCCGCATCTGGTCGGCATCTACCTCAACCGCGACCCCAGCCGGCCGCAGATCCCCGAAGTGCTGGCCTATCCGCTCGCGCCCGCCGGCGACAACCGCGCCGCCGACTGGAACATCGCGCGGCCGGGCCGCAACGACGAATGGTTCGTTCAGCCTTCGGCGCGCATCGAATATGACATCAGCGACGACGTGCAACTGACCTCGATCACCGCCTACGCCCATTTCCGCGACAAGGGCTATCGCGCGAACGACGGCATGGCGCTGTCGAACAACGAAGCCGATTTCGATCAGAAGAACAAATCCTTCTACCAGGAACTGCGACTGAGCGGCCAGACGTTCGACAACCGCCTCGACTGGATGCTGGGCGGGCAATATTCGACCGAAGACACGGATATTGATTTCGAACGCTATTATACCGAATCGTCGCCCGCTTACGGATCCAACCCGCCGTTCAAGGGCGGCGGCGCGAAGCATTTCGAGAAGATCAAGACCTGGGCCGCGTTCGGCAATCTGGACATTCACCTGACGGACCAGATCACCGCCCGGCTGGGCGCGCGCTACACCGACTACAGCATCGATCATGAAGGGTGCAGTTACGACACCGACGGCAATCTTTCGAAACTGTACGGGCTGATACTGGGCGTGCCGATCGCGCCGGGCGCCTGCGTTTCGGCGCGGCGCGACTTCACGCCGGGCATGGTGCCCAGCCGGCTGGACGACAACAACCTGTCCTGGCGCGTGGGGCTGGACTGGAAACCGAACAACGACACGCTGCTCTACGCATCCGTCACGCGCGGCTACAAGGCGGGCGTCATCCAGTCGGGCAGCGTCACCACCTATCTGTCCGTCGAACCCGTCGCGGCGGAGCAGGTCACGGCTTATGAAATCGGCCTGAAGGCGGGACTGTTCGACCGCAAGCTCCAGGCGAACGCCGCCATCTTCCACTATGATTATGTCGACAAGCAGTTTCAGGGGCGCGACCCCGACCCGCTGGGCGTGTTCGGCAATCTCATCCGTCTGGTCGCGGTGCCCAAGTCGCGGCTGACCGGCGCGGAACTATCCCTGTCCGCCCGACCAGTCGACGGCCTGACGCTGAGCGGGGGACTCACCTACCTCAAGTCGAAGGTAACCAGCGACTATAATAATTTCGACTCCTATGGCCGGCCGCTCAATTTCAAGGGGTCGCGCTTTCCCTTCACGCCCGAATGGTCGCTGAGCGGCGACATCGACTATCGTACGCCCATCGGCGGAACGATGACCGGCTTCGCGGGCGTCAGCGCAACCTATCAGAGCGGCACCGTCTCCGCATTCGGCGGCAAGAGCCGCGACGCGGAGACCGCCCCGCCCTTCGTCAAGGGAAGCACCCGGCTGGTCATCCCCGGCTATGCGCTGCTGGACGCCCGGATCGGCATGGAGCTGAATGACGGGCAATATCGTTTCATGCTGTTCGGACGGAATATCACGAACAAATATTACATCACCGACCTTGTCTACCAGAACGACACGATCGCCAGCCGCACCGGCAAACCCGCCATATATGGCGTGTCCGCCTCCTTGCGGTTCTAACCCGGACAAGCCGCCGCACACGACCATAGCACCGCTCCGGTCGTGCGCAGCGGCTGGCCGGACGGGAAAGAGGGTGACGACGCGGTCGCGGCAGACCGCATTCGATCGCTACTCGTCGCCCAGGGTCGTATCGGCCATGGCGGATCGATTGGCCGGGGTTTTCGATCGTGCCGGGTCGGCCGGCGCTGACAGCGACCAGCTGACCGGACGGTCCGCCCCGCCGACATCCTCGACCCATGCAAATCAGATAATAAATTATTTGATATGACTGACAGGATATTCATATACGATCCAAAAAACAGGATGGATGAGGAGAGCACCTTGGCACGACCGGACGTGATCGGTGCGGGGTCTTTGCCCCCGCTGGCGGAACGCAACATGGTGTCGGTCATGCGGACGTCGGTCTCCCGCGCGCCGGACAAGATCGCCGTGCGCGACCCTGACCGGGCGCTGAGCTACGGCGCGCTGTTCGAAGAGTCGCTGGGCATCGCCGGCGGCATCGCCACTCTGGGCGTGGCGCGGCAATCGCCGGTCCTCATGATGCTGGACAACCATCTGGACTTCGTCAGCGCGATACTGGGCCTTGGCTGCACCGCGCGGATGCAGGTGCCGGTCAACACCGCCTATCGTGGCACCATATTGGCGCATGTCATCAACAACAGCGGCGCGACGATCATGCTGGTCGAGCAGGACTATGCCACGCGGCTGGTCGAGATCGCCGACGCGCTGGAGCATCTGGAAACGGTCATAGTGCGCGGCGATCCCGCCGGTCTGCGCCTGCCGCGCGGCATCCGCGTGATGGCGCTGGACGACCTGCCCCGGCCACGCACGCTGCCGGACACGGTCGCGCCGTGGGACATCATCGGCATCATGTACACGTCGGGGACCACGGGCCTGTCGAAGGGCGCGCTGATCCCGCAGGCGCAGGCCTATGGCTATGCCTGGCCGGGCGTCAACGGCGCGGCGCAGGCGGACGATGTCGGTCTGGTCGCGCTGCCGCTGTTCCACGTCACCGCCCAGTGGGGCGGGGTCTATAACGCGCTGATCGCGGGCGCGTCGTCGGTGGTGCTGCCGCGCTTTTCCGCGACCAGCTTCTGGGACCAGGTGCGGACCTATGGCTGCACCTATTCGATGATGCTGGGCACGGTCGCCCAGTTCCTGCTGAACCAGCCGCCGCGCCCGGACGACCGTGACCATCCGCTGCGCAAGTTCGGCATGGCACCGGTGATCCCCGAGCTGGAGGCTTTTATGACCCGCTTCGGCGTGGAGCAGGCGTGCACCGGATATGGGTCGACGGAGGTGGGATGCGTCGCCAACGCGCCGCTGGGAACCGCCGTGCCCGGTCAGGCCGGCTGGCCGCGCCCCGGCTATGACCTGCGCATCGTCGACGACAACGACATGGATGTGCCGCCGGGCGCGGTCGGCGAAATACTGATCCGCGCGCATGAGCCATGGATGACGATGGCGGGTTATCACCGCAACCCGGAGGCGACGGCAAAGGTATGGCGCAACCTGTGGTTCCACAGCGGCGACCGGGCCCGCATGGCAGACAATGGACAGCTGATCTTCATCGACCGCAACAATGACGCGATCCGCCGCAAGGGCGAGAATATCTCCAGCTTCGAGGTGGAGCGGGAGGTCGACAGTCATCCCGACGTGCTGGAATCGGCCGCGATCGCCGCGCCCAGCGACCATGCCGACGACGAACTCAAGGCCTGCGTGGTGGCGCGGCCGGGTTCGACGCTGACGCCCGCCGCGCTCCACGCCTATTTGGCGGCGCGCATGCCGCGCTTCATGACACCGCGCTATATCGAGATCATGCCGGCCCTGCCCAAGACGCCGACCGAAAAAGTACGCAAGGCGGACCTGCGCGCCGACGCGCTGAACCCGGCGACATGGGACTGCATGGCGCAGCCGGCGGACGGCCTTGACGCTCACAGGGACCATCGATAATCCTATTAATAAACAAGAGGGGACGCACAGCGTCGGGGGAGAGGATGACGGTCGATCGCCGCAGCGGGCGAGTGCGTGGCACGCCCGATATTCTGGTCGGCCCGCCGCCTGCCCCGGTGGACAACGCGGCCCCCGCGTCCTTTTCGCCGACGCTTCCTTCGCCGATCATCGCCGCCGGACAGCGCATCGTTCCACCTGTGGGGAGACAGGAATGAAAGGGTATGGGAAGGGCCGTGCAGCCGCGATCTGGCTGGCGCTGGCAGCGGCGGCGGTCGCGGGATGCACACCGCGGGACAGTGCGACCCCGCCAACCGACGCGCAGAATGCGGAACTGTCGCTGGTCGATGGCAGCGACGGCGACGACTGGCCCGCTTATGGCCGCACCTATGGGGAGCAGCATTACAGCCCGCTCGACCAGATCGACGCGAACAATGTGGGGAAGCTGGGCCTGGCATGGTATATGGACCTGCCGCCGGGCAATCCCGTGACGCAACCGCTGGCAGTGGACGGCACGCTGTATTTCGCGTCCGGCCTGGCCATCGTCCGCGCGGTGGACGCGGCGACCGGCAAGCTCAAATGGACCTATGATCCCGAGGCGGGAGAGGCGGCGGGCGCCAAGCTGCGCCAGGGATGGGGCACGCGCGGCATCGGTTACTGGCGGGGCAAGGTGTATGTCGGCACGCCCGATGGCCGGCTGATCGCGATCAACGCGCGGACCGGCACGCCGGTATGGAGCGCGATGACGGTCGGCAAGGAGGACGGGCGCTACATCACCGGCGCACCGCGGATCTTCGACGGAAAGGTCATCATCGGCCATGGCGGCGCCGATTCTTCCAACGTGCGCGGCTATGTGACCACCTATGACGCGGACACGGGCAGGCAATTGTGGCGCTTCTTCACCGTGCCCGGCAATCCCGCCGATGGTTTCGAGGACGAAACGCAGGAGATGGCGGCGAAGACGTGGCGGGGGGAATGGTGGAAATATGGCGGCGGCGGCACCGCCTGGAATGCCTTTGCCTATGACCCCGAAACGCAGACCGTGTTCGTGGGCACCGGCAACGGCGCGCCGTGGAACCAGAAGATCCGCAGCCCGGGCGGCGGCGACAATCTGTTCCTCTGCTCCATCGTCGCGCTGGACGCGAAGACGGGCAAGTATAAGTGGCATTATCAGATCAATCCGGGCGAGACGTGGGATTACAACGCCGCGATGGACATGCAGCTGGCCGACCTCGTCATCGACGGCAAGCCGCGCAAGGTGGTGATGCAGGCGCCCAAGAACGGCTTCTTCTACGTCATCGACCGCACGAACGGCGAACTGATTTCCACCAGCCGCTTCGCCAAGGTGACCTGGGCCAGCAAGATCGACGAGAAGACCGGGCGGCCGGTCGAGATTCCGGGCGCGCGCTTCCAGGACGGCAAAAGTTTCGAGATGTGGCCGAGCCCGACCGGCGCCCACAGCTGGATGCCGTCGTCCTTCAGCCCCAAAACCGGCCTGTTCTACGTGCCGGTTATCGAGCGCGGCGTGATCTATGACGACAAGGGGATCAGGCCCGCCGGATGGCAGCGCACGCCCGGCAACGCCTATGATTTCGGGCTGAACCTGAAGCTGGACATCACGGACAGGCTGCATGAGACGAGCTGGCTGAAGGCGATCGACCCGGTCACGCAGCAGATCAGATGGTCCATCCCCACGGGGGAGATGTTCAACGGCGGCACCATGGCGACCGGCGGCAACCTGCTGTTCCAGGGGCGCACGGACGGCCGGTTCAACGCCTATGCGGCGGACAGCGGCAAGACTTTGTGGAGCTTCGACGCGCAGGTCCCGGTATTCGCGCCGCCGGCCACCTATCGCGTGGGTGATGTGCAATATGTGACGGTGATCGTCGGCACCGGCGTCACCGCGATGCAATCCTCCGCATTGCTGCCGGTCGTGCCCGACTATCGCAGCCAGCCGCGCCGCGTCCTGACCTTCCGCCTGGACGGCAAGGCGGCCCTGCCGCCGCTGAAGATGGCGCAGCCGCCGGTGCCGGAAGACGCCGATTATCGGGCGGACGCGGCGCTGGTCGACAAGGGCAATATATTGTTCGCCACGCGCTGCGCCGTGTGCCACGGTTTTGGCGCGGTTTCCGGGGGCGGCGCGCCGGAACTGCGTCGGTCGCCGGCGTCATTCGACGCTGCCGCCTTCGCCGGCATCGTGCACGACGGCGCGCTGGTCGCGAACGGAATGCCGACGTTCGGGGAACTGTCGGACGGGGACCTCACCGCCATCCGCCACTATCTGCGCGGCGAGGCGGCAAAGCTTCGCACCGGCAGGGACAATAACAGGGAGAAGAGCAAGTGACCGGACGGCTTGAAGGGAAGGTCTGCCTCGTCACCGGGGCGGCGGGCGCGATCGGTCAGGCGATCAGCGCGCTGTTCGCGGCGCAGGGCGGGCATGTCATCATGACCGACCGCGACGAGCCTGTCGGAAAGGCGGCGGCCAGCGCCAGCGGCGCGCGCTTCCTGGCGCATGACGTCACCGACGAGGCGCGCTGGAACGCTGTGGTCGACGCGGTCGTCGCTGATCATGGCCGGCTGGACGTGCTCATCAACAATGCGGGCCGCGAGGGGCCGGTCGACGATTCGCTGGCCGGGGTCAGCATCGCCGACTGGCGGGCGGTACAGGCGGTGAATGTGGAAGGCGTGATGCTGGGGTGCCGCGCGGCGATGCCGGTGATGCGCCGGCAGGGCGGCGGATCGATCATCAACCTTTCCTCCATCGCCGGCGTGTCAGGGACACCGCAGCAGCTATCCTACGGCGCGAGCAAGGGCGCGGTGAAGCAGCTGACGCTGTCGGTCGCGCGGGAGGGGGTGCGCGACGCAGTCCGATGCAACGCCATCCACCCTGGGCAGATGGACACCCGCATGCTGCGCGCCATTTACGCCAATGCGGCGCAGACCGGCGGCACGACCGCGGAAGACATAGCATCGGCCTATGGATCGGTCATTCCGATCGGCCGGCTGGGCACGCCGCAGGACGTGGCGCATGGCGCGCTCTATCTGGCATCGGATGAATCAAGCTATGTTACGGGCATATCGCTGATGATCGACGGCGGTATGGCCGTCGCCTGAAAACGGGAGAAGCAGGATGACGACAAGCCTGAGCTATGACGCGCCGATCCGACGGCCGGAAAGCCTGTTCATCGGCGGCGCGTGGGTCGCGCCCTCCAGCGACGCGCGGATCGACGTCATCACCCCCATCACCGAACAGCTGTTCGTCAGCGTCGCAGAAGCGCAGGAAGCCGATATAGAACGGGCCGTCGCCGCCGCGCGCGAGGCCTTCGACAACGGCCCCTGGCCGCGCCTAACTCATGAGGAACGCGGCCAGTATCTGCGTGCCATCGGCAAGGCGCTGGCCGCCCGCGCCGCCGACGCCAGCCGCATCTGGACCAGCGAGATGGGCATTCTCCACTCCATCTCCTCCGAATTCGTGCCCGCGCTGGAACAGGCCTATGGCTTCTACGCCGATCTCGCCGGCAGATTCGCCTGGGAAGAACGGCATACGCCCACGGCCGGCGGCGAGGTCGGGCTGCTGGTGCGCGAGCCGGTCGGCGTCGTCGGCGCGATCATCCCGTGGAACGCGCCCGCATCGCTGATCGCCTACAAGATGGCGCCCGCGTTGCTCGCCGGCTGCACCTTCATCATCAAGGCTTCGCCTGAAGCGCCCGGCCTGCCCTATCTGATGGCGGAGATCGCCGAGGAGGTTGGCCTGCCCGCCGGCGTCCTGAACGTCGTGACCGCCGATCGTGCGGTGTCCGAACTGCTGGTGCGCCATCCGGGCGTCGACAAGATCAGCTTCACCGGATCGACGGCGGCGGGACGGCGGATCGCATCGCTCTGCGGCGAACGGATCGCGCGCTGCACGCTCGAACTGGGGGGCAAGTCGGCGGCGGTGATCCTCGACGACTATGATGTCGGCACGGCAGCGGACTCCATCTCGTCCATGGCGCCGCTGATGACGGGCCAGGTCTGTTCGTCGCTGACCCGCATCATCGTGAGCGAGCATCGCCACGACGCGCTGGTCGACGCGCTCGCCGCCAGCTTCTCGCAGACGAAGGTCGGCGACCCGTTCGACCCGGAAACGCAAATGGGGCCGCTCGCGATGAGCCGGCAGCGCGACCGGATCGAGCAGCTGGTCGAGCAGGGCAAGGCGGAAGGCGCGACGCTGGCGACCGGCGGCGGCCGTCCGGCGCATCTCAACCGCGGCGTCTATTTCGAGCCTACCGTGTTCGGCAATGTCGACAACCGCTCGACGATCGCGCGCGAGGAGTTTTTCGGCCCGGTGCTGAGCGTCATTCCCGCGCGGGACGAAGCGGACGCGGTGCGGATCGCCAATGACAGCATCTACGGCCTCAACGCATCGGTCTTCACCAACGACATCGACCGCGCCTATGCCACCGCGCGGCAACTGCGGTCGGGCACGGTGGGGCACAATATGTTCCGCAGCGATTTCGGCATCGCCTTCGGCGGGTTCAAGCAATCTGGCCTGGGCCGCGAGGGCGGCGTGGAAGGGCTGCACCCCTATCTGGAAACAAAGACCGTCATCCTGGATGCGGAGCCCGGCCACCTGCGCTGACGCGTGGCCGGAACGCCGGGCCTGCCCCGATCAGGCGGGCACGGCCGCCCGGTCCAGCACGAAGCCGCGATAGCCGTCCGCCGCGACGGCGGCGCAATGATCGCGATAGACGCCAAGGCCGCCGGCATAGGGCATGAACACGCGCGGCTTGCCGGGCACGTTGGCGCCCATGTACCAGCTGTTCGCCTGTGGAAAGAGCGTCATCGACGCGATCTCGTTCACATGCGCGACCCATTCGTCCTCGGCCGCCTGCGTCGGTTCGATCGTGCGGGCGCCGGCGCGGTCCAGCGCCGCCAGACAATCGGCCAGCCAGTCGCCATGCTGCTCGATCGCCATGACCATGTTGGTCAGGACGGACGGGCTGCCCGGTCCTGTCATCATGAACAGGTTGGGGAACCCGGCGGTCATGAGCCCCAGATAGGTGGCCGGCCCCGTGCGCCATTTGTCACGCAGCGACACGCCAGCCCGCCCGGTGATGTCGGGAGCCAGCAGCGCACCGGACATCGCGTCGAAACCGGTGGCCAGCACGATCGCATCGACGCCCACCAGTTCGCCGCCGGCGCGCACACCCTGCGGCTCGACCCGGTCGATCGGCTGGTCGGCCGCGTCAATCAGGCGCACATGGGACATGTTGAAGGCCTCATAATAGCCCGAATCCAGACATAGCCGCTTCGTCCCGATCGGATAACCGTCCGGCACCAGCCGGTCGGCAACCGCCGGGTCGTCGATCCGCGCGCGGATGCGCGCCCGCGCATAGTCGGCGACCAGGTCGTTCGCGCCCCGGTCGACCATCAGATCGGCATAGCTGCTGGTCAGCCGGAACGGCAACGCGTCCCACGCCTCGGCAAAGACGGCATCGCGTTCCTGTGGCGGCGCTTCGGCGGCCAGCGCTTCACCCACATCAAACGGCATTCCGCCGACCGACGCGCGCGAATGCGCCCGCCGGCGCGGATAATCGCGCTTCACCGCCGCGCGATCGGCATCGGTGAGCGGCCGGTTGTTGGCCGGGGCGACGAAGGTCGCGGTACGCTGGAACACCGTCAGCGCCGCGGCCTGTCGGGCGATTTCGGGCACGGCCTGCACGGCGGATGATCCCGTACCGATCACCGCCACGCGCCGGCCGGTGAAATCCACCCCCTCATGCGGCCAGGCGCCCGTGCGATAGACCGGGCCGGCGAACGACTCCAACCCGGCGATGTCCGGTTCCTTGGGACAGGACAGGCATCCCGTCGCCATGACAAGGAAACGCGCCGCGATGATCGCACCGTTATCGGTGCGCACCCGCCAGCGCGCGCCGTCCCATTGCGCCCCCACCAGCGCGGTATCGAAACGGATGTCCCGCTTCAGGTCGAAACGATCGGCCACTGTCTGCAGATAGCGCAGGATTTCCGGTTGCCCGGCGTAGCGCTCGCTCCAGTTCCATTGCTGCTCCAGCTCGGGCGAGAAGGAATAGGAATAGTCGACGCTCTCCACGTCACAGCGCGCACCGGGATATCGGTTCCAGTACCAGGTCCCGCCAACGTCGGACCCTTTTTCGATCCCCCGTACATGCAGCCCCAACGCCCGCAGGCGATGGATAAGGTACAGGCCGGAAAAGCCCGCGCCGACCACCAGTACATCCACGTCCGCACCCGCCGCCTGATCCATCGCAATCTTCCTTCGTGCAGCTTTCCCCTGACGCCCCCCGATCCGTTGCCTGCGCGCCTGACGAAGACCTTCTTTCCCAAAGGAGGAAGCGGAAGGTCTTCGACACGCTCAGGGCAGACGATCCGGGGACAACGCGCCGTCCGATCCCGTCAGCTTTCCCCGAACACCGCCTTCACCATGGCGTCCGTCTGCGCGCCGAACGGCGGGAAGATGCCGGCCGTACCATCCTCCCGGCCGCGCACGAAGACGGCGCGGTTGTTGCTGAACTCGCGAAAACCCTCGACCCCGTGATGGCGGCCCATGCCGCTCTGGCCGATACCGCCGAAGCCGAGCGACGTGCACGCGCCGCTCAGCGCCGCACCGTTGACGGTCACCCCGCCAGAGAAGGTATTGCCGACGACCTTGTCGATTTCGCCCTCATCCTCGCCATAGACGTTGATGCACAGCGGCCGTTCCAGCCCGTTGATCCAGTCGATCGCCTGATCGATGTCGTCATAGGGGATAACCGGCATGACCGGCCCGAAAATCTCGTCGGTCATGACCGACAGGCCGGGCGATGGATCGACCACCAGCGTCAGCGGCACGCTGCGCCGGGTCCGGTCGACACCGCCATCGTCCAGCGGCAGCACGCGCGCGCCGCTCGCCCGCGCCTCATCGATCAGGCCGACGATGCGATCCAGATGCCGTTCGGTGATGATGCCGGTGCAATCGTCCGACCGGGAATGTCCGGCAAGGCCGCCGCGATACTGCGCCTGCGCCAGCGCGACGAACTCGTCCATCTGCCCGCCCGGGACCAGTACATGGTCGACCGACACGCACACCTGCCCGTTCTTGACCAGCTTCATGCCCAGGATCGACTGCAACGTCCGTTCGCTCATGCCGCTCCGCGTCACCACGGTCGGGCATTTGCCGCCCAGTTCCAGTGTCACCGGCACCAGATTCTCGGCCGCCGCCGCCATCACCTTGCGCCCGACCGGGGTGCTGCCGGTGTACAGCAGATGGTCCCAGGGCTGCTGCGTAAAGGCACGGGCCAGATCGACCCCGCCAACCGCCACGGTCACATGATCGCGATCAAAGGTCGCGGCGATCATCTCTTCCAGCAGATCGGCGCAGGCCGGCGTGAATTCGGATGGTTTGAGGATCACGCGGTTGCCGGCCGCCAGCATCTCGGTCAGCGGTCCACACCCCAGTTCAAAGGGCAGGTTCCACGGCACCATATTGCCCACCACCCCCTTGGGCTGGGGCTGCATATAGGCGCGGCAGTCGCCGAACAGTGCGTCCGTCTCGCGCGGTTCGGGGGCCATCCACCGCGGCAGATTGTCGATCGACA
Organism: Sphingobium sp.; assembly: GCA_050251675.1. GTDB lineage: Bacteria > Pseudomonadota > Alphaproteobacteria > Sphingomonadales > Sphingomonadaceae > Sphingobium. The sequence goes on along the minus strand of JBFWMJ010000060.1, from coordinate 1,635 downwards.
TCTGCGCACGGCCCATCACGCTCGCCACCTCGATCACGTCGGTGAACTGCGCGGGATGGCTGGCGAAATCGGCGAGCAGGGCGGCGCGGATCTTCTGGCGGTTGGCCGCCATCATCCCAATCAGCGCCTGAAGATGCGCGATCCGTTCCGCCATCGGCGGACAGGGCGCGCGGCGCACGGCGGCTTTCTGCAAGGCCAGCGATTCACGCAGCCGCCCGATCGCGGCGCTGTCGTCCACCGCCGCCGGATCGATCCGGATCGCAGGTTTCGCCTCCGCCAAAGTCGCCATGTCCGCTCTCCTGTCTTGTGTATTTGTCTATTCCGCCGCCATCGCCACCTTCGGCCCGGTGCGGCGCGCCATCCGTCCGGGCAGCGCGCCGGTCGGCGCGCCGTCGCGCATGATGATCTCTCCGCCGACGATCGTGGCGACATAGCCGTCCGCATCCTGCACGATCCGGCGTCCGCCCGCCGGCAGGTCATGGATCACGCGCGGCCGGCGCAGCGCCAGCCGATCGGCATCGATGACGTTGATATTGGCGCGCAGCCCCGGCGCGATCAGGCCCCGGTCGTGCAGGCCCAGCATCGCCGCCGGCCGGCCGGTCAGCGACGCGACGATGTCCTGCATCGCGATCCGCCCCGACGCGCGGTCGCGCGCCCAGTAGGTCAGCATGAAGGTGGTATAGGTCGAATCGCAGATCATGCCGTAATGCGCCCCACCGTCGCCCAGCGCCGGCACCGCGAAGCGATGCGTGATCATCTCGCGGATCGGGTCGAGCGTCGAATATTCGTAATTGGCGAGCGCCGCGATCAGCATCGCGTGGCCGTCATCCTCCAGCAGCATGTCATAGGCCAGCTCCTTGGGCTTCACCCCCCGCGCCGCGGCCTGCGCCGACAGACTGGTGGATGGATCGGGCTCGTAACAGGGCGGGTCGCCCATCGGATAGATGACCTCGTAGCGCCGCGCGAACTCATAGGCCGGCAATCCCTGCGGCGACGGCTTGTCGGCCAGGATCGCGGCGCGCACCTCCGGCCGGCGCATCTGCGCCACGCGTTCGGCCAGCGGCAGATGCGCGATCGCCTGATAGGCGGGACAGGCGCTAAACGGGTTGAAACTGACATCCAGGCCCAGCAACATGCCGACCGGCCGGGGAAAGGCCTGGGCATGGACAGCCGCGCCATTTTCGTTCGCCGCTTCGGTGAGGCGCAGCAGTTCGCGCCAGTTTTCGGGATCGAACTGCCCCTGGAACAGGCTGAAGGAAAAGGGCAGGCCGACCTTTTCCATGATACCGCTCATCAGCTTCAGGTCGTCCACCGGCTCATGGACGTCCAGGATCGCCTGCACGACACCGCCGCCCGCATCCCGGATGCCCTCGGCAATCGCGGTCAGCTCCTCGATCTCGGCATGGGCGGTCGGGATGATCTGGCCGTCCGGCGATCGGTGGAAAACGCTGCGTGACGTGCCGAAACCGATCGCCCCCGCCTCGATCGCCTCGCGCGTCAGCGTCCGCATCTGGTCGCGCTCGGCAGGCTGGGACAGTTCCCGGTCGAGCGCGCGCGCGCCCATGACGAACATCCGCAGCGCCGAATGGGGCAGCTGCACCGCATAATCGATGTCGTGCCGCCGCTTCTGCAACG
>JBFWMJ010000059.1:0-17319 GCA_050251675.1 Sphingobium sp. | reverse complement strand
GCCTGTCGATGCGGCGCAACGCTTTCTCGGCAGCGACGCGCTGGTGGCGCTGGTCGACCTGCGCGGCGGGGACGAAGCGGCGCTGCTCCTGCCGCTGGTACCGGCGGTGGAGGCGAGCGGGGGTGCGCTGGTCGTGCTGGTCGACGTGGCCCGGCTGGGTCAGGTTCCGGCGTTGCTGGCGATGGGCGCCACTCATTTCATGACCGCCCCCTTCACGCACGAAGCGATGGACGCGGTGCTCGCGTCCGCCCTGCGGCTGACCGAACGGGTTGGCGGCGGCGCGGTGCATGCGGAGCGCGCGCAGAGGATCAGGCGGGGCGATGCGTTATACTGGACGGTGGAGCGCGCGACCGGCCTGATGCGGTTGAGCGATAATCTGGCGCGGGAACTGGACCTGTCGGACCAGCCGATCACCGTGCGCGACGCCCTGCGACGGTTGTCGCGGCAGGATCGCGGCGCCGCTTTGGCGGCGTTGCGGGGCATGGTGCAACATGGCCGGCCGGCCGCCTTCGCCCATGCCGCGCCGGGGCGGCCGGCCGACCGGATGGTGCATCATCTTCGGTTCGAGGATGGTGTGGTGGCGGCTGATGTCGAATGGCTGTCGGACACTCACGCGCGCGACGCGGCGGGCCGCGATTATCTGACCGGGCTGCGGTCGCGTCAGGCGGCGCTCGACTGGATCGATTCTCACGTCGGGCAGGGGGATGTCGGGCAGGCAATGACCGTTCTGCTGCTGTCGATCAGCCAGTTCGACCGTATGAATGCTGCCTATGGCCAGGTGGTGGGCGACGCGTTGCTCGGCCGTATCGCGCGCCGGATCGAACGGATGGTGGAGGATGTCGCGGGCAACACGATGGTGGCGCGCATCGCCGGCACCGAATTCCTCGTCGGCCTGACGGGGGAGGCCGCGTCGAGCGACCGGGCCACGTTCCTGGCGCGCCAGATCGTCGCGGCCATCGGCCGGCCGTTCAGCGCCGGCGATCACATGATCCGCCTGACGGCCCGGTGCGGCATCGCCCAGGCGCGGCCGGAAGACGACGCGACCGCCTTGCTCCGGCGGGGCGGCACGGCGCTGGCCGATGCGCGCCAGGCGGGCGGGGAGGGCATCCGTATCCTGTCCGCTGAACGGCGCAGCCGGCAGGTCGATGCCGATCAGCTGGAAACCGATCTTCGCCTGGCGCTCGACCGGGGAGAGATCGATATCGTGTTCCAGCCGCAATATCCCGTCGAGGGGGAACGGATCAGCGGCGTGGAGGCGCTGGCCCGCTGGAACCATCCGCACTATGGCCCGCTGAGCGCCGGCATCCTGTTCGGCGCGGCGGAACGGTCCGATTACATGCTGCCGCTGTCCGCCCATATTCAGGGGGAAGCGTTGCGGCAGGCCGCGGCCTGGGCCGATGTGCTGGCGGGCCTGCGCCTGTCGATCAACGTGACCGCCGCCGACATTGCCCAGTCCGGTTTCCTCCCCGATTTTCTGGCGCTGGTGGACCGCAGCGGGTTTCCGCGCGCGCGGCTGACCGTCGAAATTACCGAAAGCGGGCTGATTCAGGACGTGTCGGCCGCCGCCGCGCTGCTGACCGCGCTTCGCGCCGAAGGGCTGGCGGTGGCCATCGACGATTTCGGCACCGGCTATTCCAGCCTCGCCTATCTTAAAAGCCTGCCGCTCGATTATCTGAAGATCGACAGCGGTCTGGCGCAGGACATCGCCGGGTCGGCGCGCGATCGCATCATCGTGCGCGGCGTCATCCACATGGCCAAGTCGCTGGGGCTGGTCGTCATTGCCGAAGGGGTGGAGACGCAGGAGCAGCTGGACCTTCTCGCCCGCGAAGGGTGCGACTATTATCAGGGCTTTCTGCGGTCGGCGGGCGTGTCGTCGTCCGAACTGGTCGCGATGGTCCTAAAAGCTTAAGCCTGCCCTGCCGATCAGGCTGGCGCCGGCATGGCGCGCGCCGGGCGTCTCGATGTCCGTGTCGGCATAGCGCAACCCGGCGAACCAGCGGCCGCGCAGATAGTCGATGCCGATGCCGTGATCCCAATAAACCTTTTCAGGGCGAAGCCGCGCGGCGCGGACCGGGTCGCGAACCGCGCCGGACGAACGCCCGACATGGGCCGATAGGGTGAGGGGGGTGCCCGGAATGCCGGCCGCGCCATAGGCCGCCAGATAGAGGTTGTCGCCGCCGATCGACCGTTGCCGGGGGGCGTAGCTGGCGAACATGTCGATGCTGGCCGGACCGATGGTGAAACCCGCGCCCGCGCCGATGTCGCCATAGCCGTGACCCGAGGCGCCCGGGAACAGATGATAGCGTCCCTCCGCCGACAGTCGCCAGCCGCCGATCCGCTGGCTATAGGTGCCGCCCAGATCGACGACGGCGTCGGCCCCGCCATGCCGGGCGCCGCCGCGCAGGGTGGCGGCGGCCGCTTCGACGCCGAACCCGGCGCCCACGGGGGCGGACGAGGTCGCGCGCAGGACAGGATCACCGCCGCTCCAGCTCAGGCCCCGCCGTCGCTCCTCGCTTGCCGCCTCGACTGTCGCCCTGACGCCGCCGTCATACTGGGCAAGGGCAGGGACAGCGGATAAGCATGCTGCCGCGACACAGGCCGCCCCGGTCAGTCGCCGCATTTGAAGCGGCCCGCCCGCACACAGAGGCTCACGCCCATGGAAAACACTCCTGCCGTGCCGCAGCATCATGACAGGGGCTGTGCTGCGGAATTGGAACAGGGACGGTTCTGGACCCTGTCCCTGTTCCGCCCGTGATAGGTCAGCCCGCCGATTTTGCCAGCCCTTTCGACAGTTGCAGCGCGCCGTTCAGCCGCGCGGCAGGGTCGGGCCATGCCCGGTCGAGCACCAGTTTGCTGTCCGGGCGCAACCGCGCGACGCCGTTCAGCCGCTGAACATAGCTGACCAGCCCGGCGGGGTTGGGGAACTGATCGTCCTGGAAACTGACCAGCGCCCCTTTCGTCCCGACGTCGATCCTGGCGATGTTCGCTTTCAGGCAATTCTGCTTGATCTCCATCACCTTGAGCAGGTTCTGGGTCGGCACGGGCAGCGCGCCGAACCGGTCGATCAGTTCGGCGGCGAAGGATTCGAGCGCCTGCCGGTCCTCCACCTCGTTCAGGCGGCGGTACAGGCCCATGCGCAGGTCGAGGTCCGGCACATAATCGTCCGGGATCATGATGGGCGCGTCGACGGTGATCTGGGGGGAGAAGGCTTCGCGCGTCCGTTCCAGCCCGGCGCCGCCTGCCTTGGCAGCCAGTATCGCATCCTCCAGCATCGACTGGTAAAGTTCGAACCCGACTTCCTTGATATGGCCGGATTGTTCGTCGCCAACCAGATTGCCCGCGCCGCGTATGTCGAGATCGTGGCTGGCCAGCTGAAACCCGGCGCCCAGCGTGTCGAGGTCGGACAGGACCTTCAGCCGCTTTTCCGCCGTTTCGGTGATGATGCGGTTGGCCGGCGTGGTGAAATAGGCATAGGCCCGCGTCTTCGACCGCCCGACCCGTCCGCGTAGCTGATAGAGCTGGGCAAGGCCGAACCGGTCGGCACGGTGGATGATCAGCGTGTTGGCGCTGGGAATGTCCAGCCCGCTTTCGACGATGGTGGTCGACAGCAGCACGTCGTACCGCTTGTCGTAGAAGGCCGACATGCGCTCCTCCACCTCCGTCGCGCTCATCTGGCCATGGGCGACGATCGGCCGCACCTCCGGCACCTGCGTCCGCAGAAATTCCTCTATATCCGGCAGGTCGGCGATGCGCGGCACCACGAAGAAGCTCTGGCCGCCGCGATAATGTTCGCGCAGCAACGCCTCGCGGATCACCACGCCGTCCCATGGCATGATGTAGGTGCGCACCGCCAGCCGGTCGACGGGCGGCGTCTGGATGACCGACAGTTCGCGCAGGCCCGACATCGCCATCTGCAACGTCCGCGGGATCGGCGTTGCGGTCAGGGTCAGGACATGGACGTCGGTCTTCAGGCCTTTCAGCCGTTCCTTGTGGGTGACGCCGAACCGCTGTTCCTCATCCACGATGACCAGACCCAGCCGTTTGAACGTGATCCCCTTGGTCAGCAGCGCATGGGTGCCGACGACGATGTCGATGGTTCCGTCGGCCAGCCCGGCCTTCACCGCCTTTGCCTCCTTGTCGGGGACAAGGCGCGACAACCGGCCGATCTCGACCGGGAAGCCCCGGAATCGCTCCATGAAATTGATATGATGCTGACGCGCGAGCAGGGTGGTGGGGCAGATGACGACCACCTGCATCCCCGCCATGGCCGCTACGAAGGCGGCGCGCAGCGCGACCTCTGTCTTGCCAAAGCCGACATCGCCGCACACCAGCCGGTCCATCGGCTTGCCGGCGCTCAGATCCTCTATGACGTCGCCGATGGCGCGGTCCTGATCGTCGGTTTCCTGATAGGGGAAACGGTCGACGAAGGCGGGATATCCGGCCGCGTCCGGTTCGGCCACGGTGGCGGGGCGCAGGGCGCGGGCGGCGGCGGTCTTGAGCAGTTCGCCGGCGATTTCGCGAATGCGCTCCTTCATCCGCGCCTTGCGCCGCTGCCAGGCTTCACCGCCCAGCCTGTCCAGGCTCACGCCTTCGCTGTCGGAACCGTAGCGGGACAACACCTCCAGATTCTCGACCGGCACATACAGCTTGTCGCCGCCCGCATATTCCAGCGCCACACAGTCATGCGCCGCCTTGGAAACCGGGATCTGGGTCAGCCCTTCATAGCGGCCAATGCCATGGTCCATATGGACGACCAGATCGCCGGGAGACAATGTCGCCAGTTCCGCCAGAAAGGCGTCGGCGCTCTTCTTGCGCCGGGCGCGGCGGACCAGCCGGTCGCCCAGCATGTCCTGTTCGGTCAGGACGGCCACGTCCGGTGCGTCGAACCCATGGTCCAGCGGCAGCACCGTCAATACCGTGCCGCCCGACGCGGCCATGCCTAGCGCGCTCTGCCAGTCGTCGGCCGCGGCGATCCGCTTGACGCCGTGGTCGGCCAGCAGGCCCGACAACCGTTCCCGCGCACCGGCCGAATAGCTGGCGATCACCACTTTCTTCTTCCGCCGATGCAGCGCGGCGATATGCTTGCCCACCGCTTCGTACACATTGGCGCCCTGTGCCCGTTCCGGCGCGAAATCGCGCGGCCCTTCCACCCCGAAGTCCAGCACGCCCGCGCTGTCCGGTTCGTGGAAGGGGGTGGTCATGTGCATGGGCGGGGCCTGTACGCGCGCCGCCCATTCCGCCGCGTCCAGATACAGCGTTTCCGGCTTCAGCGGGCGGTAGGCGCCCGGGTCGGCGGATTTCGCCGCCACGCGATTTGCATGGTAATCGCCGATCGCCTCGAACCGCGCGGCGGCCGCGCCGGCGACGCCGTGATCGAGTATGATGACCGTCCCCGCGCCGATATGATCGGTCAGCGGGACCAGCTTTTCCTCGAACAGGGGCAGCCAATGTTCCATGCCGGCCAGCCTGCGGCCCTCGCTCACGGCCTGATAGAGCGGATCGCCGGTCGCGGTCGCGCCAAAGGTTTCGCGATACCGGCCGCGGAACCGCTTTACCGTTTCCTCGTCCAGCAGTGCTTCGGACGCGGGCAGCAGGACAAAGCCGTCCACATGCCCCATCGTGCGCTGGTCGCCGGCGTCGAACCGGCGCACCGTTTCTATCTCATCGCCGAAAAAATCGAGCCGCAGCGGCTGTTCCTCGCCGCCGGGAAACAGGTCGACGATGCCGCCCCTGACGGCGAATTCGCCGCGATCATGGACCGTGTCCGTGCGCACATAGCCATTGGCCTGGAGCATGGCCGCTAGCCGCTGGATGGGGATATGCTCTTTGGGCGCCAGCCGCGCGACCAGTTGCCGCACGCGAAACGGCGTCAGGGTGCGCTGGGTGATGGCGTTCAGGGTGGTGAGGACCAGTTGCGGCCCTTTGGGCGCGGCCTGCAAGGCGTGCAGTCCGGCGAGTCGCGCCGACGCGCTGCGCAGCGAAGGGCTGGCCCGGTCATAGGGCAGGCAGTCCCAGGCCGGAATTTCCACAATCTCCAGTTCGGGCGCGAAAAAGGCGGCGGTGTCCGCCACAGCGCGCATCAACTGTTCGTCGGGCGCGACGAACAGCGCACGACCGCCCGATCCCGCGCCGCCCGCCGCTCGTGCGACGTCGGCCAGCAGCCATGGCTGGAACCCGGCCGGCACGCCGGACAGGGTGAGGGGCGCCGTTGCCCCCAATATTTTTTGCAGATCGGTCATCTATCCGGGCGTCACTTTCCAACCTCGACGAAATCGAGCTTTCTGAAGGCGTCCATCATCGGCCCCTGCCATTGTTCGGGCACCGGCTGCACGCCCATGGCCCACGCCATGATGTCGGCGTCCAGTTCCTCTATGAACCGTTCGAACCAGTCGATTTCCGCATCCGACCAGCCCGTATGATAGCGATCGAAAAAGCCGCCGACCGCCAGGTCCGCCTCTTTCGTGCCGCGATGCCAGGCGCGGAACTGCAGGCGGCGGATGCGCGGATCATTGTTCACAATTTGTTCCTTTTGCGGGCAGGCTGAAATGGCCAATCGGATGTTTGTGCCACCGTCCCGGCTGGGGTAGAGGCACGCAGATAGCCATGCGCCCCGATATTCTCAATCCGCTCTTTGCCGAAATATCGGCGTTCAAAGGCATCGGCCCGGCGCTGGCGCGTCCGCTGGAGCGGCTGGGGCTGGGCAGGGCGGTCGACATCGTCTTTCACCTGCCGGTCAGCTGGATCGACCGGCTGCTGACCGACCGTCTGGACATGGCCGATGCGGGCCGTGTCATCGGCATCACGCTGACGCCGGTGGATTACAAGGCAAGCGGCAGCGCGCGCGCGCCGTTCCGCGTGCAGGCCGTGGATGATCATGGTCAGGTCGTAAGCCTCGTCTTCTTCGGCGGGAACAGCGGCTGGCCCCGCAAATTGCTGCCCCTCGACGAACCAAAATTCATCTCGGGAAAGCTGGAAAGCTATGGCGATGCGTTGCAGATCGTTCACCCCGATCATGTCGTGCCGCCGCAGGAGGCCGCGTCCATCCCCGCGCGGGAACCTGTTTACGGCCTGTCGGAAGGGCTGACCAACAACCGCATGCGCGATCTGGCGGGGCAGGCGCTGGCCCGCGCGCCCGAGCTGGACGAATGGATCGAACCCAGCGTTCTGGCGAGCCGCGGGTGGCCGGACTGGCGCACGGCGCTGCTGCGTGTCCATGCCGACCCGTCCGATGCCCTCGCGCGGGCGCGCCTTGCCTATGATGAGATTTTCGCCGGGCAACTGGCGCTGATGCTGGTGCGTCAATCGTCCCGGCGGCGGCGCGGTGTGCCGATATCGGGCGACGGGCGGCTGCGCGCGCTGCTGACGCTGCCCTTTGCGCCGACGGACGCGCAGCGCCGCGCGATCGGGGAGATTGACGGCGACATGGCGCAGGCGACGCCGATGCTGCGCCTGCTGCAGGGCGATGTCGGGTCCGGCAAGACGCTGGTCGCCCTGATGGCGCTGCTGGCGGTGGTGGAGGCGGGCATGCAGGGCGCGATGCTGGCGCCCACCGAAATACTCGCGCGCCAGCATCATGAGACGCTGCGCCGCATGCTGGCGGGCCTGCCGGTGGAAATCGCTATCCTGACCGGCCGGGAAAAGGGCAAGGTGCGGGAGGCGACGTTGATGGGGCTGGCCGATGGCAGCATCGACATATTGGTCGGCACGCACGCCATCTTTCAGGAAGCGGTGAGGTACAGGAAGCTGGGGCTGGCGATCATCGACGAGCAGCATCGTTTCGGCGTCGCCCAGCGGATGATGCTGGCGTCGAAGGCGGAGGTCGCGCCGCATCTGCTGGTGATGACCGCAACGCCCATCCCCCGTACGCTGACCCTCACCTATTATGGTGAGATGGACGTATCGCGTCTGGACGAGATGCCGCCGGGGCGGCAGCCGATCCAGACGCTGGTGCTGTCCGCCAGCCGGATCGACGAGGTGGTGGACGCGCTGGCACGTCACGTCGATGGCGGCGGACAGGCCTATTGGGTGTGTCCGCTGGTCGAGGAAAGCGAAAACAGCGATCAGGCGGCGGCAGAGGCGCGCGCCGAAACGCTGCGCCAGCGTTTCGGCGACCGGATCGGGCTGGTCCACGGCCGGATGAAGGGCGCCGACAAGGATGCCGCGATGGACGCATTCGCAGCGAACCGGACGCAGATACTGGTGGCGACCACCGTGATCGAGGTGGGCGTCGATGTCCCCAACGCCAGCCTCATCATCATCGAGGGCGCGGAGCGGTTCGGGCTGGCCCAGCTGCACCAGTTGCGCGGGCGGGTGGGCCGGGGGGACAAGGCGTCGACCTGCCTGCTGCTCCGTGGCAACGCTTTGGGTGAAACGTCGCGCGCGCGCCTGGCACTGATGCGGGAAAGCAATGACGGGTTCCGCATCGCCGAGGAAGATCTGAAGCTGCGCGGCGCGGGAGAGGTGCTGGGCACCCGCCAGTCGGGCGAGCAGCAGTTGCGGCTGGCGAGCCCGGAGCATCTTTCGGCGCTGCTGGATGTTGCGCGCGGCGACGCCCGGCTGCTGATCGAACGGGATGGCGGGCTGGATCAGGCGCGGGGACAGGCGGCGCGAACCTGTCTGTACCTGTTTGAACGGGACGCTGCGGTGGGGCTGTTGCGCGGCGGATAGAGCGCGCTTTGCGCCGCACGGGCGCAACCCTGTCGGGCGGCGGGGCGTTGCCAGACCATGGATATCCCCGACCTGTCGCACGTCACGCCGCTGGCGGTGGCGTCGGTCGCCCTGTCGGTGGCGGCCGCTTTTCTCATCCACTGGCTCCTCTACTGGCTGGCGCTGCGCCTTGCGCGTGGGACCGGCATGGACCCCGTGCTGCTGCCTGCGGTCTATCATCCCACGCGGTGGCTGGTCGTTCTGCTGGCGCTGGGCGGGGGCATCCAGTCGCTGTCCCTGTCGCCGCGCGTGGCGTCGTTTACGTCCATCGGTCTCAAAATGCTGTTCGCGCTGCTGTGCGGGTGGCTTGCCTTCCGTCTCATGCGCGTGGCGCGTATCCTGCTGGAAAGACGGGCGGACATCAGCGTTCAGGACAATCTGAAGGCACGCCGCCGCCATACGCGCATCCGCATCCTCTATCGCATTGCCCAGTGCGTGGTCGGTGTGATCGTCATCGCGATGATGCTGATCGCGATACCGGGCGTCCGCACGATCGGCGTCACGCTGATGGCGTCGGCGGGTCTGGTCGGTCTGGCCGTCGGCGCGGCGGCGCAGCCCGCGCTCAAAAACCTGATCGCGGGCGTCCAGATGGCTTTTTCGGAGCCGATCCGCCTGGATGACGTGGTGATAGTGGAAGGGGAGTGGGGCCGGATAGAGGACATCACGCTGACCTATGTCGTCGTGCGCATCTGGGACGACCGGCGGATGGTGGTGCCGCTGTCCTATTTCCTCGAAAAGCCGTTTCAGAACTGGACGACACGCACCAGCGACCTGCTGGGCACGGTGTTCCTCTATGTCGACCCGACCGCCGACATCGGCCGTATTCGCGAGCGGTTCGTGGCGGTGACACAGGCCAATCCGCGGTGGGACGGACGCGTGGCGATCGTGCAGGTTACCGATCATCGCGCCGACGCGCTGGAACTGCGCGGTCTGCTCAGCGCGCGTAACGCCGGGGAGGCGTTCGACCTGCGCTGCGATGTGCGGGAGGCGATGGTCGCCTTTCTTCGCGAGGAAATGCCGCAAGCGCTGGTGCGCGGGCGTCAACAGCTGGAGGCGATCAGCCCGCTTCCCGTCAGGGCCGATGCAGCGGCCAAATCGCCGCGCTCGGAATGAAAGGGCGCGACGGCTCTTCGTTCAGCTGACGACGATCCCGTGCTTCTTGGCGCCGAAGCTCACCTTGTCGCCTTCCTTCAGGGTCAGCGCGGGATCGTTCACCACCGCGCCGTTCACCCGGATCGCCCCTTCGCTCAGCTTGCGGCGCGCCTCCTTGTTCGACGCGGCGAAGCCCAGCGCGACATTGGCCTGAACGATGGTCAGTCCGTCCGTGCCCCCGTTCGCGCCGATGCCCACCGTGGGCAGGTTGGTGTCGGACGCCCCCTCCTCAAATGTCCGGCGCGCGGTTTCGGCCGCCGCTCGCGCGGCGTCGGCGCCCCGGCACAGGGCCGTCGCCTCGTTCGCCAGAATTTTCTTCGCCTCGTTCAGTTCCGCGCCCTGCAGGGCGGCGAGCCGTTCTACCTCGTCCATCGGCAGGTCGGTGAACAGCCGCAGCCGTCCGGCCACGTCGGCGTCGGCGGTGTTCCGCCAGAACTGCCAATAGTCATAGGTCGAAAGCTGATCCTCGTTCAGCCACACGGCGCCGCCGACCGTCTTGCCCATCTTGGTCCCGTCGGCATTGGTGAGCAGCGGCGTCGTCAGGCCGAACACCTGCTGTCCGTCCACCCGTCGCGCCAGTTCCACGCCGTTGACGATATTGCCCCACTGGTCGGACCCGCCCATCTGCAAGCGGCATCCCGACCGCCGCGACAGTTCCAGGAAGTCATAGGCCTGAAGGATCATATAATTGAATTCAAGGAAGCTGAGCGATTGCTCCCGGTCCAACCGCAGCTTCACCGAATCGAAACTGAGCATCCGGTTGACGGAAAAATGCTGGCCGATGTCGCGCAGGAACGGAATATATTCCAGGCGGTCGAGCCAGTCCGCATTGTCCAGCATGATGGCGTCGGTCGGGCCGTCGCCAAAGGTCAGGAACCGTTCGAACACGCGTTTGATGCTGGCGACATTCTGCGCGATCAGATCGGTCGTCAGCAGCTTGCGCGCTTCGTCCTTGAAACTGGGATCGCCGATCTTGCCGGTGCCCCCGCCCATCAGCACGATGGGCTTGTGCCCTGCCTTCTGCAACTGGCGCAGCATCATGATGGATACCAGATGACCGACATGCAGCGACGGCGCGGTCGGGTCGAACCCGATATAGCCCGGCACGATTTCTTTCCGCGCGAGCGTGTCGAGGCCGGCGGCGTCCGTCAACTGGTGGATGTAACCGCGCGTGTCCAGCAGGCGCAACAGGTCGGAAGCATAGGTGGTCATAGCCCGCCGCCCTTAGCATCGCGTTTTTCCATCGTCACCCTGAACTTGTTTCGCCACGCCCCCACACTCTACAGAGGGGGATGATCTGGAGGGTATGAGGAATGGGGCGATCCATGCTGGCGATCGGGTTGATGTCGGGTACGTCGCGCGACGGCGTCGACGCGGCGCTGATCGAAACGGACGGAGAGGGCGCGGTCACGCCGGTCGCCGCCCATGCATCCCCTTATGACGACGGGTTCCGCCTGCGGCTGGCGGAGGCGTGCCGGCGGGCGATGGCGATGGAGGCGCCCGGCTTCGAACCGTTGATCCGCGCGGTGGAGGAGGAACTGACCGAACGGCATGTGGAAGCGGTGACCGACCTGCTGGCGCGCAGCGGTCATGTCGCGCAGGATATCGCCATCATCGGCTTTCATGGTCACACGCTGGCGCACCGCCCTGACCGGCGATGGACCTGGCAGATCGGTGACGGCAGGGCGCTGGCGGGCGCCTTTGGCATTCCGGTCGTGGGGGACCTGCGCAGCGCCGACGTGAAGGCGGGGGGGCAGGGCGCGCCGCTGCTGCCCGTCTATCATCGCGCTCTGGCGCATGCCCTGCCAAAGCCGGTGGCCATCGTGAACCTGGGCGGGGTGGCCAATATCACGGCGATCGGCACGGACGGGACGATCATCGCCTTCGATACGGGGATGGCAAGCGGCCTGATCGACAACTGGATGCAGGCGCATGGTGACGCGCCGTTCGATGCGGGCGGAATGACGGCGGCGGCCGGATGGGTGGATGACGCCCGGCTGGCCGCGATGATGGCCGATCCGTGGTTCGCCCTGCCGCCGCCCAAGAGCATCGACCGGGAAGCCTTTTCCATCGATGCGGTGCGGGGGTTGTCGCTGGAGGATGGCGCCGCGACGCTGACCGCCTTTTCCGCCGCGGCGCTCGCGCGCGGCATCGACCATCTGCCTGACCGGCCGGCGCGCCTCTACGTCGCCGGTGGCGGGCGGCACAATGCGGCGCTGATGGCGATGATGGCGCGGCGGACCGGCATCCCGGTCGAGAGTGTGGACGCGTTGGGCTGGGACGGCGACGCGCTGGAGGCGCAGGGTTTCGCCTATATGGCGGTGCGCCATCTGGCCGGGTTGCCGATCAGCTTTCCCGGTACGACTGGCGTGCCCGCGCCGATGGGCGGCGGCGTTTTGTTCCGACCCTGACGCCGGTTGCGCGGACGGTCGCGCCCGGATGGGGCGGCGATCAGCGTTTGCGCGTCAGCTCGCGCATGGCATTGTCTATGCCCTCGATCGTCAGCGGATACATGCGTTCGTTCATCAGCTGGCGGATCATCTTGGTCGACTGGCTATATTCCCAATGCTGTTCCTGCACGGGGTTGAGCCACACCGTCGCCGGATAAGTATGGGTGACGCGTTGCAGCCAGGTGGCGCCCGGTTCGGGGTTCATATGTTCCACCGAGCCACCGGGCTGCGCAATCTCATAGGGGCTCATCGCTGCGTCGCCGACGAATATCACCTTATAATCATGGGAATATTTATGTAATATGTCCCATGTGTCCGTCCGTTCGCCCCAGCGGCGGCGATTGTCCTTCCACACCCCTTCATACAGGCAGTTGTGGAAATAGAAGAATTCCATATTCTTGAATTCGCTCGTCGCCGCGGAAAACAGTTCCTCACACAGGCGGATAAACGGGTCCATGGACCCGCCCACGTCCAGAAACAGCAACAGCTTGACCGCATTATGCCGTTCCGGGCGCATGCGGATGTCCAGCCAGCCCTGCCGCGCGGTGCCGCGCACGGTTTCGTCCAGATCCAGTTCGTCGGCCGCCCCCTCCCGGGCGAAGCGCCGCAGCCGCCGCAACGCCACCTTGATGTTGCGCGTGCCCAGCTGGCGTGTGCTGTCGAGATTCTGGAATTCCCGCTTTTCCCAGACCTTGATCGCGCGCTTATGCTTGCCTTCGCCGCCGATGCGCACACCTTCCGGATTAAAGCCGCCATTGCCGAAGGGGGACGTGCCGCCGGTGCCGATCCATTTGCTGCCGCCCTGATGCCGGCCTTCCTGCTCCTCCAGCCGTTTCTTGAGCGTCTCCATGATCTCATCCCACGACCCCAGGGACTTGATCTTCTCCATCTCCTCGGGCGTCAGGAATTTTTCGGCGACCAGACGCAGCCATTCCTCGGGGATTTCCGCCTGTTCCACGCCGTCATTGTTCAGCACGCCCTTGAATACCCTGGCGAATACCTGATCGAACCGGTCGATCAGCCCTTCATCCTTCACATAGGTTGCGCGGGCGAGATAATAAAAGTCCTCGGGACGACGTTCGATCACGTCCCGGTCCAATGCTTCCAGCAGCAGAAGATGTTCCTTGATGCTGGCTGGAATGCCGGCCGCTCGCAGGGCGTCGAGGAAATTTAGCATCATGATGACGGCCTTGTCTGACAGGAAGGGACGCGATGCAAGCCATCACGTCGCTTCCAGCCGTAATTGTCGGGCAGGCATGGCGATGCGCGTCGGTACGGGGGCGTCGTCGAAAACGCCACCCGGGAAAGAGGGGGCGCTGCCAGCAGACGCCATCCTTCCCCGTGATCCAGGCCGTCTGGTCACGATGCCGGGCGAGGAGGTTATGATTGCTCCTCCCGGCAGGCGCCGCGCGCAATACGGGCTTCAGCGGTTCTGGCGGCGGCTCATGAACGCCAGCCGTTCGAACATCATGACGTCCTGTTCGTTCTTCAGCAGCGCGCCGTGCAGCGGCGGGATAGCCTTGCCGGAGTCCTTGCTCTGCAACACGTCCAGCGGCATGTCCTCGTTCAGAAGGAGCTTCAGCCAGTCGAGCAACTCGCTGGTCGACGGTTTCTTCTTGAGCCCCGGCACTTCGCGAATATCGTAGAAGATGTCCATCGCGCGGCTGACCAGCAGTTTCTGGATGCCGGGGAAATGCACATCGACGATCGCCTGCATCGTGTCGCGGTCGGGGAATTTGATATAATGGAAGAAACAGCGGCGCAGGAACGCGTCCGGCAATTCCTTTTCATTGTTCGACGTGATGATGACGATCGGCCGTTCTGCCGCCGACACGGTCTCCCCGGTCTCGTAAACATGGAAGGCCATGCGGTCGAGTTCCTGAAGGAGATCGTTGGGAAACTCGATGTCGGCCTTGTCGATCTCGTCGATCAGCAGGACCGGCAGGGTCGGGGATGTGAACGCCTCCCACAATTTCCCCTTGCGGATATAGTTTGAAATCTCATGCACGCGCGGGTCGCCGAGCTGGCCGTCGCGCAGGCGGGCGACCGCATCATATTCATACAGGCCCTGATGCGCCTTGGTGGTCGACTTGACGTTCCATTCGATCAGCGGCGCATTGAGCGCACGGGCTATTTCTTGCGCCAGCACCGTCTTGCCGGTGCCAGGCTCGCCCTTCACCAGAAGGGGGCGGCGCAGCAGCACCGCGGCGTTGACCGCGACCTTCAGGTCATCGGTGGCGACATAATCCTGAGTGCCTTCAAAACGCATTATCTCTCGCCCGCTCCTTCATTTGCGTTCCGATGGGTAGGCAAAGCAGCATGCGGACGCAACGTGTTTGTGTGACCATTGGGGCTGTGACGGGCTGTGGGGTGAGGCTGCATGCCGTCGCGGGTGGCGGCGGGTCAGCCCTGCTGGCGGGCGCGGATGTCGGCGCGGGCGTGCAACAGGTCCCACACGCCGCGATGCTGGTTCAGCAATTGGCGCGCCCCGAACTGGATGGCACGGTCGATGCCGTCATCCCCGCCGATGGCGCGGGCCATGGCCAGCGTGACGGTGCGATCGGGCAGGGCGCAGTGGTGCGGTTCCAGGCCGACGCGGATCGCTGCCCTGTCGAGCACGCGGCGGATTGCCCGCCAGTCGAGCGCGAGGGCCATCGCCGCGCCGATGGCGCATCCCCTGCGGTCGGATTGCGCCAGCATGTCCAGCGCATGGCGTTGTTGACTGACCACCGTTTCGCAATCGCTCTGCCCGGCGGTGCTGGGGGCGGGGCCAACCGCGACCGTCACCTGCGTCAGATAGGCCCGCTCCGCAGCGAAGGCGTCAGCCGCCTGGATCAGCCACTGTCGCGCGGCATTGTCGGTCGACCGTGTCGCGGCATGATCGATCACGCCGGGATGGCGGCCGTGCAGCACGCACAAATAATAAGCGGCGTCGGCCAAAGCGGGGAGGATGGACGGCGGGTCGAAAGCCGTTCCCGGACACATCTGCGCGACATAAGCATGGCCATTCGTGCCGTCGACGGCGACCAGCGTGTCGAGAATCTGTGATATATCCTCGCCCCGATACCGTGGTGCCGCTTCGTTCATCATTACTTCCCTATTGCCTGCATCCCCGCAAAGCCGTGAACGATTCTAGGAGTGGGGAGTAAACGACCGGTTAAGCGCCTGGGCAACCGGCTGGGCGGAAAGTGGATCTGCGCGGCTCGAGGGCATATCGGCTTTTCCCTATACGCTCCATTTCATCGGAAGGGCGACCCTGGTCGCAATTCAAGATCTTTGCCCCCATGCGTTAGCGGGCGGAAACGGGCAGAGAGAGTGTTGTGCCGAGGCAGGATATCCCCGGTGTCCAGTCCAATCCTGATTGCCTGCGCCCGAAAGGGTCGCCCCTTTCATGACCATCGGTCATTGAATGTCATGCGGGATATCTTTAGCCAGCCGTGCGCTGAGTTTGCGTTTTGGATAGGGGAAGCTTATGCAGAGCCGGCATCGGTGGCTGGCTTCTTCGACATCCTCTCCTTGTTAAAGGGACTGGGCCAAAAGGACTAGGTCGATGAGCAGAGTTTGTCCGTGATGCAGACAAGGCCCGACTTCCTGTCCACGCCATCCTGTACATATAATTGATACCGACCTGTCGAGGGGGACATAAATGCTGCCCGCATATGAAGCGATGCTTGAAGCCTTTTACTCTGTGATACTCAATCCAGGCGACATGGTTATAGATGTGGGGGCGCATAACGGGCGGCATTCTTTTCCTATGGCCGCCAGGGTGGCAGGGGGCGGACGGGTGTATAGCTTTGAGCCCCTCCCGGTGCAGTACCATCAGTTGGCAGCGTTGGTGGAGGAGCGCGGCGTCCGCGAAATTTCCGTCTTCAACTTCGCTCTGGGTGTGGAAAATGGCACCGCCATATTCACCTCGGTTCCCGATTTTCCCGAATATAGCGGGTTTAAAGAACGCGGATATCATGATGGCAGCATTCGGCGGGAATCCATCAATGTCGAAGTAAGAAGTCTTGATGCCCTGTTCCCGGACAACAGGGATATTCGGTTTATCAAGATAGATGTAGAGGGTGGGGAGTTGTCGGTATTGCGAGGCGGACGCGATCTGATAGCGCGAAGCCGGCCTGTCGTCTCATTCGAACTGGGCGATTCATCCCTTATAAACTATGATTATACGTCCGATGATTATTTTTCCTATTTTGAGGGGCTGGGATATAGGATATTCTCTATATTTGGTCTTGAGCTTGATCGGGATCAATTCGTGGAGTTTTCGGCCCGGCAGTTTTTGTGGGACTATGTCGCCATTCCGCACGAACGGTCGTGGCCCGCAGGTCATGCCCCGATCCGCGTCATGATCGATCAGATGGGTGGGATCGGCTAGATTCGTCTCGGTTCAGTGAACTGGAACGAATCTGTTTTTTCTTTGCTTGTCGTGATTTCCGAGCCTGCAGGTCGTTCCATCTACCTCCAATTCACTCCAGTCCACTGCCATATTGATCCGGCATCGACAGCGCCCGGCCATTTCCTCCGGGGTCGGTTCGCGGCCCTGTTCGTGCAGGAACTGGCGGGACGTGCGGACCAGCTTGTTGATCGTTTCGATCATGTGGACCGGAATGCGGATGGTCCGGGCCTGATCCGCGATGGAACGCGTGATCGCCTGCCTGATCCACCACGTCGACGAGCGACTCTACATGAACGGCAAGCAGACCGCTGTCGCAGCGCTTACCCCGAACCGCCGCGCCGCCGCACGGCGCTATTGGCCACGCTCGATCTGGCCAATAATCCGATCCCGTTGATCAATTGACCTGCCCTTGCCCATGTTTCACCTCCAAAGAAAGTGAATAACAACAAGAACGCATGGAAATCCCCAGCAATTCAGATCTTCAACCTAGGCTCAGGACCCATTGATTGGCTGATGGCGATGTGATTCAGGTTCCGCGGGGAGACCGAGCATGAGCGACCTGTATTGGCTGACGGACGAGCAGATGGCGCGTCTGTCGCCATATTTTCCCAA